>CAYWTK010000102.1:0-12494 GCA_964460895.1 uncultured Opitutaceae bacterium | reverse complement strand
CCTCGTTTCGGGACTTTGGCTGAACGACTTCAGGACCCTCGACGGATTCGTCTACAAAAATCCCCGTAACCTTTTGGGCTACGGGGACTTTTCTAAAATGGAGCGGGCGAAGAGACTCGAACTCTCGACGTCCACCTTGGCAAGGTGGTGCTCTACCAACTGAGCTACACCCGCGAGAGAAGCCGGGAGTATTCGTCGGCCACTTCCGCCGTCAACTGGAATTTTTCGGCCGCAGCGAAGGAAGGTGGCGGAGGCCGCCAGATGCCGCTCGCGCATCGCCGGATTGTCGCCAATTTGCCGTCCGGCTTGGCACGGTTTCCGCATCCATGAAGCGTCCCTTGATCAGCCAGCAACAGATCGCCCGCAGCGTCAGCGGCGTCAGCGCCGAGGAGATCGACGCGCACTTCAATCTCCTGCCTGACCGCTATTTCGCGCAGACGGAGGAGGCCGACGTCGCGCTGCACCTCGCGATGGTCAACCGGCTGCTGCACACGATCTCGGGGGCGGAATCGGTGGGCTCGCTCCGGCCGGTCATCGAGTGGCGCGACATGCCGGACCGCGGTCACAGCGTGGCGCACGTGGTCACCTGGGACCGCGCCGGCCTGTTCCACAAGCTCGCCGGCGCGCTCAGCGTGGCGGGCTGCAACATCCTCTCCGCGCGCATCACCACCCGGAACGACCACATCGCGATCGACAGCTTCGAGGTGGAGTCGCCCGGCGAAGCCAGCCGCGAGATCTTCGCGCGCACGGTCGAGGAGGCCCTCGTCGCCAACCGCGACCTGGCGGCGGCCATCGCCGCCCGCGCCACCCAGTTCGCGGGCGCGCCGTCGTCCCACCCGCCCGCGGTGGACCTCTACGTGGAGATCAACTCCCCGCGCGTCATCCTGGAGATGCACGTGCCGGACCGGTTCGGCCTGCTCTACCGCGTCGGCCGCCTCATCGCCGAGGCGGGCTTCGCGCTCACCGCGGCGCGGGTGCAGACCGAGCGCGGCCTGGCGATCGACCGCTTCCACCTCGAGGCGGCCGACCCCGCCCTGCTCGCGGGCACGAGGCTCAACGCCCTGCGCGAGGCCCTGCTGGTGGCGAGCATCCGCTAGCGCGGCAACCGACGCCCCGCCCACGGGGCCGGATGGACGCTGCGGCGCCGCGACCCGCCGTCCCCGCGACTTTTCGCTCCCCAAGCCCGCACCTCCCTGCTCATCTCGCCCGGATGGAGCCGTCCGCCGAAGCCCGCGACCTCGAGGTGCTGTACCGCCTCGCCGCGCTCGCCGCGGACGAGGGCGACGGTGAGCCCGGCGCCGTCGAGGCCGCCGTCCTGCGGCTCGTCGTCGCGGCCTTCCCCGCCGCCGCCAGCGCCTCGCTCTCGCTCCTCAACCCGCACACCGGCTACCTCGAGATCGCGGCGCACCAGGGCCTGCCGAGCGACACCGGCAACTTCGCCCTCAAGCTCGGCCAGGGCGTCACCGGCTGGGTCGCGCTCCACGCCCGGCCGCTGCTCGTCCCCGACGTGGCCGCCGACCCGCGCTACATCGCCGCCCGCGCGTCCGTGCGCTGCGAGATGGCCGCGCCGCTGCTGCACCACGGCCAGGCCGCCGGCGTCATCAACCTCGACGCCGACGCCTCCGACACCTTCTCCCCCGCGGACGTCGCGCGCCTCGCGCGCTTCGCGACCGAGGCGTCGCGGACGCTCCACCGGCGCTGGGAGCTGGAGCGCCTGCAGCGCGAGTCGGCCCAGCTCGAGACGCTGGTCGAGCTCGGCCACTCGCTCGTGGCGCGCCTCGAGGAGAGCGACCTCCTCGCCACGCTCACGCGCAGCGGACGGGGCCTGTTCGACGCCCGGCTCTGCACGCTCCACGCCTGCGACCCCGCGCAGCGGACCTTCGAGCTGCAGGCGGCGAGCAGCGAGATGAACTTCCCCGACAGCGTGCTCGACCGCGAGCCGTTCGCGGCCGAGCACTCGCTGCTGGCGACGGCCCTGCGCGTCGGCCGGGTGGTCGAGTTCCAGGACCTGAACGGCGCGACGGGCCACGGCGCGGTCGACGTGCCGGCGGACCCGACCCTGTGCTCGATGCTTGCGGCGCCCCTCCTGGTGGACGGCGCGCCCGCCGGCGTGCTCGCGGTCTACTCGGCGCGGCCGCACCGCTTCTCCGACGCCCAGAAGCGCCTCCTGGCCGCGCTGGCGAGCTTCGCCGCCGTGGCGCTCCACAACTCCCGCCTCTACGCGCGCGTCTTCCAGTCGGAGGAGTCGCTGCGCAAGAACCAGACCCTCACGACGCTCGGCCTGCTCGCCGCGGAGATCGCGCACGAGATCCGGAATCCGCTCACCGTCATCAAGCTCCTCCACGGCACGCTCGGGACCGACTTCGCGCCCGACGACCCGCGGCGCCGCGACCTGCAGGTCATCACCGAGAAGATCGAGCAGCTGGAGGCCATCGTCGCCCGCGTGCTCTCCTTCGCCCGGGCGCCCGCGACGCTCCACTCGCGCTGGGGCCTCGCGGCGGTGCTCGAGGACACGCTCCACCTGCTCCGCGCGAAGCTGGTGCAGGCGGGCGTGCAGCTCCGCTACACGCCGGCCGCCGCGCCGGTCGTGGTGGAGGCGAACAAGGGCCAGCTCCAGCAGGTCTTCCTCAACCTCGCGCTCAACGCCATCCAGGCCATGCCCCACGGCGGGGCGCTCACCGTGCGGCTGACGGCCGCGACCGGCGTGGTCCACGTCGACTTCACCGACACCGGCGCCGGCATCCCCGATTCGATCCGGCCGCGCATCTTCGAGTCGTTCCTCTCCGGCCGGGCGGGCGGCACCGGCCTCGGCCTCGCCATCGCGCAGCGCATCGTCAAGGACCACCACGGCGACCTCGTGCTCGTCGCCTCCGGCGACACCGGCACCACGATGCGGGTCACCCTGCCGGTCGCCGCGGCCCGGGCCTGACCCCCTTTCCCCATGTCCTTCGTCACCCTCGCCCAGCTTCCCCCGCGCGCCATCTTCGGCGGCGCGATCCAGGGCCACTACGCCCACCTCGACCGCCTCACCGTCGGGGAGGTCGTGCTCGCCGCCGGCACCGACGTGCCGCTCCACCACCACCCGCACGAGCAGGTCACGTACGTCATCGCCGGACGATTCCGCTTCACCGTCGGCGACCGCACGACCGTGCTGGAGCCCGGCATGGCGGCGGTGATCCCCGCCGACGTGCCGCACGGCGGCACGACGCTGACGGAGTGCCGCGTGCTCGACGTGTTCTCGCCCGTGCGCGCGGACTACCGGGACTGAGCCGCGTCAGGGACGGGGCGCCCGGTTGCGCGGGTGGTGCCGCGCGTGCTGGTCGAGCAGCCGCGTCGCCTCGACGGCGGTGTAGATCTGCGTCGTCGCGATGCTGGCGTGGCCGAGCATCTCCTGGATGGCGCGCAGGTCGGCGCCGCCGCGCAGGAGGTGGGTCGCGAAGGAATGGCGCAGCAGGTGCGGCTTGACCCGCGCGTCGAGGCCGGCCCGGCGGGCCGCCTGCTTGACGATGTGCCAGAGCGTCTTGCGGGAGATGGCGCGCCCGCGCTCGGAGAGGAACAGCTCGCTGCCGGTCCGCGGCTTGAGCAGCCGCGGGCGCGAGGTCGCGAGGTAGGCCTGGACCGCGTCGCGCGCCTGGCCGCCGAGCGGGACGACGCGTTCCTTGGAGCCCTTGCCGAAGACGCGCACGAACCCGTGCTCGAGGTCCACCTGCTGCAGCGTGAGGGAGCACAGCTCCGAGACCCGCAGCCCGCTCGAGTAGAAGAGCTCGAGCATCGCGCGGTCGCGCACCGCGTACGCGTCGGCGCCGGTCGGCGCGGCCAGCAGGCGCTCCATGTCGCCGGTCGAGAGCGTGCGCGGCAGCCGGCGCCGGATGCGCGGGCCGGCGAGCAGCGCCGTCGGGTCGTCGGGGCGCGCGCCGCGCGGCACGAGGTGCCGGCGGTAGAGCATGCGCACGGCGCTGAGCTTGCGCGCCTGGCTGGCCGGGGCGAACCGGTCGGCCGCCCACCGCAGCCACGCCGCGAGGTCGGCCGGCGCCGCGCCGCGCCAGTCGCGCACCCCCCGTTCCGCGAGGAACGCGGCGGCCTGCGCGAGGTCGCGCTCGTAGGCCGACGACGTGTGCCGCGAGAGCCCGCGCTCGAGCTCGAGCGTGGCGAGGAAGTCGTCGATGTCGTCCGCGAACGCGGCGGGCACCGGGGCCGGAGCGGCGGCCGGACGGGCGGCGCAGGCGGAGCCGGAGCGGGCGGATTTCATCGGCGCCTGCCACCAAGCACGGAAGCGCCGCCGGCGCACGGCGGAAAATGCGCGTCCCGACCGCGGTCGCTCAATACCGGCGGCGCGGCACCGGCGGCGGCAGCGGATTCTGCTCGCGCACCCGGTAGGTGATCCGCGCCTTGTCGAGGTCGTACGGGCTCATCTCCATCTTCACCTTGTCGCCCGCAGCGATCTTGATGAAGTGCTTGCGCAGCTTGCCGGAGATGTGGGCCAGCACCATGTGGCCGTTGTCGAGCTGCACGCGGAACATCGTGCCGGGTAGGACCGTCACGATCTTGCCCTCCACTTCGATCGCTTTGCCGTCAGACATTGGAGGTGCGGTGCAGGTTGGATTGGGTCATGCGGAGAAACAAAAGCCCCTTGTAACCGGGAAAAGCGCCCCGTAGTCAAGGCTTTAGCTGGCCCCGGCGCGACCGCGCAGGCCCCCCTCATGGCCGATTCCCCCGCGCAACGCCCACCCGTCCCCTGCCCCTTCGAGAAGCGGCACCCGTCGCAGCTGCTGCGGGACGACGCCTTCTTCATGGCGCTGGCCTACAACCAGGCGATCGACGCCTGGCGTCAGGACGAGGTGCCGATCGGCGCCGTGGTGGAGATCGGCGGCGAGGTCGTGGCGGCGGCGCACAACCAGCGCGACAGCCTGCGCGACCCCACGGCGCACGCGGAGATCCTCGCGCTCGGTCAGGCGGCCCGCAGCATCGGCGACTGGCGGCTGAACGAGGCGACGCTCTACGTGACCAAGGAGCCCTGCCCCATGTGCTCCGGCGCCACGCTCATGGCGCGCGTCCGGCGGGTCGTCTTCGCCGTGGCGGACCCGAAGATGGGCTGCCTCGGGGGAGCGACCGACCTCAACCAACTCCCGCAGTCGAACCATCACCTCCTCATCACGCGCGGCGTGCTCGAGGCGCCGTGCCTGGAGCTGCTGCAGGCGTACTTCCAGCTCAAGCGCCGCGATTCCTGATGCGGCGTCCCCGGCGGCAGTTGACGCCGCGCGCGCGCCGTGCAGATTCCGGTCTTTCCCACCCACCACCGCCATGGCCTACGAACTCCCGAAGCTGCCCTACGCCTACGCCGCCCTCGAGCCGCACATCGATGCGCGCACGATGGAGATCCACCATTCCAAGCACCACAACGCCTACGTGACCAACGCGAACAACGCGCTCAAGGACCATCCGGCCCTCGCCGCGCTCGCGGTCGACGCGCTCATCGCCGACCTGTCGCGCGTGCCCGAGGCGATCCGCGGCGTCGTCCGCAACAACGCCGGCGGCCACAGCAACCACGCGTTCTTCTGGACCGTCATGGGTCCGGGCAAGGGCGGCGCCCCGAAGGGCGCGCTGGCCGACGCGATCAACGCGACGTGGGGCTCCTTCGACACCTTCAAGGCCGAGTTCGCCAAGGCCGCCGCCGGCCGCTTCGGCTCGGGCTGGGCCTGGCTGTACGTCGGCGCCGACAAGAAGCTCGCGATCGGCTCGACCGCCAACCAGGACAGCCCGCTGATGGGCAAGGCCGTCGCCGGCATCGAGGGCAAGCCCGTCATCGGCCTCGATGTCTGGGAGCACGCGTACTACCTACACTACCAGAACCGCCGCCCCGACTACGTCACCGCCTGGTGGAACGTCGTCGACTGGGACGCGGCCGCCGCCAACTTCGCCGCCGCCACGCGGTAGGCCCGACTCAGGCTCCCCTTCCCTTCCGGCGCGCGGCCCTGGCCGCGCGCCGCTTTTTTTGGCCGGCCTTCCCCTGCCGCCGCAGGTCATCGGTCTTCGGCCCCCCGCGTAGCCTCGATTGTCGGGCGCGACCTCGTCGATCACCTCGTGGATGTGCCCGGGACGCTTGCCGAGGCGGGTGACGAGCGAGTGGGTGATGTCGGAGACGACGGCGCGCTTCGCATCCGAGGTGGCGCCGGCGAGGATCTGGACGTCGACGTGGGCCATCGGGCGAACGCAGCCGCGTCCGCTCCATTCTCCACTGACCGTTCGGCCCGACCGGCGCCCGTGCGGGCCCCGGGACGCGACCGTCCTCAGCCCTTCTCCTTCATCACGAAGACGCCGTCCCAGCCCGGACCGGGCGGGTGCTCCTTCATGTAGTGGCAGCGGTCCATCATGATGATGGAGGGGTTGCCGTCGATGGAGAGCGACTTGTCGCGCTGGAAGGGCTCGAGGACCGCGCTCTTCTCGAACAGCCGGATGGCCCCGTCGAAGTCCTGCTCCTGGTAGCGCGCGATCGCCTGCGCATGGAGGGCGAGGCACTCGAGCGTGCGGGCGTCGACCTGGGCGCGGAGCCCGACGACCTCGTGCACGCCGACGGGCAGGGAGCGGCCCTTGACGACGATCTTGTCGAGGAAGCGGAAGACGATGCGGTCCCCGCCGGTCTGCTCGCAGGCCGCGCGGGTCGAGTCGGTCACCATCGTGTACACGCCCATCAGCTTCGCCCCGGACTCCATGCGGGCGGCGAGGTTCACGTTGTCGCCCATCATCGTGTAGCTGAACCGCGAGCGGCTCCCCATGTTGCCGATGATGGCCGATCCGGTGTTGAGGCCGAGGCGGGCGCGGAGGTTGTGGACGACCGCCGGCCAGCGGTCGCCCTCCCCCTTCCACTTCCGCCGCAGCTCGTCGATCCGCTCCTGCACCCGCACCGTCGCGACGCACGCGCGGTAGGCGTGGTCGGGCAGCGGCAGCGGCGCCCCGAACATCGCGACGATCGCGTCGCCGATGTACTTGTCGAGCGTGCCGCCCTCCTCCTGCACGATGTCGGTGCAGGCCGTGAGGTACTCGTTCATCAGCTCGACCAGCTGGCCGGGCGGCATCTTCTCCGAGAACGTGGAGAACGACTGGATGTCGGAGAAGTAGGCCGTGATCACCTCCTCGTGCCCGCCGAGCTCCGGCTCGCGGCCCGACTCGATCAGGTTGTTGACCACCGTCGGCGCGAGGTAGGCGCTGAACATCCCCTTGATGCGGCCCTTCTGGCGCTCCTCGTCGACGAGCTGGATGATGGTGGCGATGAAGCCCGTCGTGAGGGCGGACGCGAGCGGCGAGGAGAGGGCGAGCACGAGGTGCTGCAGGCGGAAGAGGTAGAAGCCGACGATGGCGAAGCCCACGAGCAGCAGGACCGCGAGGGTCTTGTAGAAGAGGCTGCGCGCGCCGCCGGCGATCGTCAGCCCGGCCACCGCGAACGTGAGCACGAACGTGCTGATCCACATCAGCCACTCCGGCGGACGCACGAGGTAGCGCTCGGCGACGATGGTCTTCACGAGGTTGCCGTGGAGCCCGACCTTCGGGACGGGCTTGGCGTCGAACGGGGACGGGGCGAGGTCCTGCAGCAGCGGGTCGGTCGGACCGACGAGGACGATCGCGTCCCGGAACCGGGTGAAGTACTCCCGCGCCTCGGCCTGGTCCGACTCCTTCTCCGACCGCAGCATCTCGGCGGCGAGGAGCACGTCGGCGACCGACGTGTGCGAGTTGAAGCCGGCCGCGTTCCAAGCCGAGAACCAGTTCGCCTCGAGGATCTGCTGTTCGCGGACCGGGATGCGCCGGACGACCGTGCCGTCGGCCGCGACCAGCTCGACGAAGTCCCCCGCCCGCCGCGCGGAATCCGGCGGCAGCCCGAGGTGGGCGGCCGCCAGCTGGACGGACATGTGCCAGAACGTGGGCCCCAGCGACTCGGCGAAGAGCGGCACCCAGCGCGGCACCTCCCCGGCGCTCGTCTCGACGTCCACGTCGATCAGGCCGATGGTGCCCCACTTCGCGGTCAGCGTCGCTCCCGTGATCGGGTACTGGGGCAGTTCCGGGGTGTCGTTCTTCTCGCGATCGGTGAAGCCGTGCCGGAGGAAGGGAAACTCGCGCACCCCCTCCTGCGTGCGCGCGTCCCCGGCGGTGTACTGGGCCGCCAGCACGAGCGAGGGGTGACGGCGCGCGACCCGGCCGAGCGCGACGTTGCCCTTGGCCGCGGCCTCGCGGTCGACGAGCGACGAGTGGCTCTGCTCGGAGAAGACGAAGTCGAAGCCCACCGCCCGCGCGCCGCCGTGCTCGTACAGCGCCTGCGCGACCGCGGCGAAGCGACCGCGGTCCCAGGGGCGCTCGCCGATCGCCTGGATGGCCCGCGAGTCGACGTTGACATAGTGGACGCGCACCGGCGCGTCGATCGGCCCGCGGTACAGGTAACGGAGGTCGAGCAGGATGTGCTCGAGGCGGGTCAGCAGGCCGTAGTGGTCCGCCGTGGCCCACAGCAGGGGGACGGGCAGCAGGAGGAGGATGCGCCAGTCGAACTTCCGGGTGCGTGCGGCCACGGTCGCAGGCTACGGCGCCGTCCGGCCGTGGGAAGGGAAAACACGAGCGCCCGGCAGCCGGGCCGGGCGCGCCACGCAGGCAAGCGACGCGCCGCTCAGCCGCCGGCACCCGGCGTCAGCTGCGGCGGACGCGTGGTCGGGAGCGGCGCCGGCGTCGGCGTCGGAGCGGGCGGAGGCGGCGGGGGTGGCGGCGGAGCGGACTCGCGGGCGGCCGCGGGTGGAGTCTGCGTCTCGGTGGGCTCGGAAGCGGGCGGAGTCGGAGCGGGCGGAGTCGGCGTCGGCGCCGGCGGCGCCGCCGCGGCCTGCTGCTGCTCGCTCACGGTGATCCGCGTCTCCTGGACCGCCTGCACGATCACCGTCGCCACCGCCTCCGCGATCGTGGCCTTGGCCTCGGTCGAAATCGGAGTCGTGGACGGCGGGACGACCGCGGAGACGATCTCGACCACGCCGGTCGTCGGATTCTGCGTCACCTCGCCGGTCACGACGACCTCCTGGTCGGCCGTGACGTCGAGGTTGGCGGGAGCGGCCACCGAACCCTCGAACACCACGCGGCCCTCGGACGTGCTGAGCTGGAAGGTGAAGGTGCGTCCGTCGCCCGAGGGACGGAACACGATGCGGAACTGCGTGCCGCGGATGCCGGCGGCGCCGACCGGGGTGCGGATGTTGTAGGTCGAGTCCTTGTTCAGCTTCTTCACGTCGCCGACCATCTCGCCGTAGGCGAGGTTGAGCGCGGTCTTCGAGACCTTCGGCTCCTCCTTGAGGTCGGCCACGCGGATGTCCTCCGCGAGGGGGTCCATCTTGAACTCCTCGATCGCGAGCTTCGAGTCGGACCCCAGCTTCACCGACGAACCGTTCATGAACACGAGCACGACGAGGGAGTTCTTCCCGGTCGTGACCACGTCGGTCTCGATCAGCGTGTCGCCCGGCTTCAGGGCCGTGCTCTGGCCATCGGGCGTCACCCGGAACGCCTCACCCTCGACCTTGCCGGCCTTGATGACACCCGGGGTAGTCTGCGCGTGGGCCGCGACGGACAAACCGACGGCGAAGAGCAGGGGAAAGAAAAGACGGACAACCCAGGTTTTCATGGAGGGGATCGGGGGGAATCGGCCGGCGCCGCACCGGTCAGGCGGGCGCGCAGAGCCTTCGCCTGGGCGTTGGAGGGGTCAAGAGCCAAACAGGTCGCGACGGCCTCGTGCGCCTCCGCGCGACGCCCCGGTCGCGCCGCGAGGTGATGGGCGAGCATGTAGTGGAACTCGGGATTGTTCGGGGCCAGCGCGACCGCCCGCCGGAACGCCGGCTCGGCCTCCCCCTGCCGGGCCTGCAGGTCCAGCGCAACTCCCAGATGGGACCAGAATTCGGCCGACACGGCGCCGAGCGCGAGCGCCCGCCGCGCGGCGTCCTCCGCGCGGCGTCCGGCCGCGGCCGGATTCGAGGCGTTGAGGTGCGACGCGAGCGCGGTGCCGTACGCGAGGTCGCCCCACGCGTCGCCGTTCTCCGGATCGATTTTCACAGCCTCTTGAAACCGCGCGAGCGCCCGCGGCAGCACGGCCGGCAGCATCCCCTCGCCTTGCGCGACCTTGTCGATGCGCCGGCGCTCGTCGAACCGCAGCGCCTCCGCGCGGTAGAGCCGGTCGCCCCGCCACGCGGACCACGCGACGCCGGCGAGCACGGGCAGGAGCACGAGTCCGACGACGGCGCGCGACGGCGCGGCCCGCGGGAGGCGCGGTCCGTCGGTGCGCAGGACGAGGCCGAGTCCCGCGGCGAACCACCACGCGAGCGCCGGGATCTTGGTGTGGAAGTCGACGCCGAGATGCACCGCGTACGCGACGAGACCGAGCCACAGCCCGAAGCGCGGGCGCCAGCCGTCGAACCAGTGCCCGCCCGGAGGCAGCGGCCGCCCGCGGGCCCGGCGGATCCCGTTCCAGGCGAGGACGAGCAGGAGCGCCCCCGCCCCCGTCCACAGCGCGAAGCCGACGGCGCCGTAGTCGCTCAGCGTGTTGAGGTAGTCGTTGTGCGTCCAGTCCGGCTCGTTGCGGAAGTGCGCCGGCCGGTGCTGGTCGAAGAGCACGTTGTAGCTGCCGGCGCCCGTCCCCAGCACCGGCGCCTCGCGCCACAGCTGCACGCCGACGCGCCAGATGATGGGCCGGCTGCGCTCGAATTCGCCGGACAGGAACGGATCGACCCGCGCGCGCACCGCGGGGCTCGCCGCGTACGCCAGCGCCAGACCGGCGGCCAGCGCGGCCGCGACGGCGCCCGCCCCGAGCGCCGCCCGCCGCGCCGAGCGCGCGGTCAGCACCGGCCAGAGCACGAGCGCCGCCCCGGCGCCGATCCACCCGCCGCGGCTGCCCGTCAGCACGAGGGCGAACACGAACAGCGCCGCCAGCCAACCCAGCACGACCTTGCCGGCGACGCCCACGCCGCGGGAGCCGAGCAGGACGAGGCAGAACGGCAGCGCCAGCTCCAGCAGTCCCGCGAGGCTGTTCGGGATGCCGAACATGCCGGCCGAGCGGGCCCAGAATTGCTCGGCCTGCACGCGCCCGAGCATCATCCAGCGCGGGTCCACGAAGCGCTGGTACGCCGCCATGGCGGTTCCGACGAGCGCGAGGACGAGCAGCAGCCCGACCCACGTCCACGTCTGCGCCCGGCCGCGCCCGAAATGGAGCACGAGGGCGAAGACCAGCCACATCTGGAACCACAGCAGCCACTCCCGCCAGGCCAGCCAGGGCGCCGGCGCGAGCCAGACCGTGCTCCCGAGGGCGTACAGGAGGAAGGGAACCGGCACGAGCGCGCGCCAGTCGAGCGGCCGCGGCCGCAGCCAGAGCAGGACGCAACCCAGCGCGGCGAGCGCCCAGACCGCCCGCGAGGCGGCGACCATCGTCGAGGCGAGGTAGCCCCCGAGGCACAGGGTCGTTCCCGCCAGCGTCGCCCCGAGCCCGGCGACGATCACCCAGTCGCCGGCCCGGACGACGCGGTCGCGCAGGGTCGGTGCGGAGGCGGCGTCCATGGCCGTACTATCAGGCCGGCCGGACCGGCCGGGCCACCCGAAAGTGCGCGGCGGGCCCTGGACGGAAAAAAAACGCCCGGCCGCGCAGGACGCGGCCGGGCGGATTCGTTCTACCCCAAAATCACTTGATGAAGAGCATCTCCTCGTAGGTCGGCATCGGCCAGTTCTCGTCGGGGCACACGGCCTCGAGCGAGTCGACGACCTTGCGCACGGCGCTGAGCTGCGGGAGGACCTCCTCGCACATGTGCCGCGCCTCGGCCTCGAGGCCGCTGACGTGGTCGGCGCGGATCTCGGCGAGCTTGCCCATCTCGGCGTGGAGCGCGTCGATCAGGCCCGTGACCTTGTCGAGCAGGACGGCGTCGGCCTTCGCGCCGGCCGCGCGGAGGGCGGCTACGTTCTGGGCCAGCTCCGTCTGGTAGCGGATCGCGGTGGGCAGGAACTTCGTGTTCACCAGCTCCTCGACGATGTTGGCCTCGACGGCGACGGCCTTGACGTACTGCTCGAACGCGATGTCGCGGCGGGCCTCGAGTTCGCGCTTGGTCAGGATGCCGTAGGCCTCGTAGGCGGCGACGGTGGTCTTCGACGCGATGACCGGCACCGCGTCGACCGTCGTCTTGAGGTTGGGCAGGCCGCGCTTGACCGCCTCCTTGTGCCACTCCTCGGAGTAGCCGTTGCCGTTGAAGATGACGGCGCCGTGCTCCTTGGCGATCTCGGTCAGGACCTCCTGGACGGCGTCCTCGAACTTCTTCGACTTGGGCGCCTTCTCGAGCTTGGTGGCGATGTAGTCGAGGGACTCGGCCATGATCGTGTTGAGCGCTGCGAGCGGGGCGGCGATCGACTGGTTGGCCGCGACGGCGCGGTACTCGAACTTGTTGCCGGTGAAGGCGAACGGCGAGGTGCGGTTGCGGTCGCCGGCGTCCTTCATGAGGACGGGCAGC
>CAYWTK010000101.1:0-12530 GCA_964460895.1 uncultured Opitutaceae bacterium | reverse complement strand
GCGAGGCTCATGGCCTGCGCCTCGGTGAGGCCGCGCTGCTGCATGTAGAAGATCATGTCCTCGGAGACCTTGGACACGCTGGCCTCGTGCTGGGTGGCGTTCTTGTCGCCGCGCACGGTGATGGCCGGGTAGGTGTCGGTGCGGCTGTTGGTGTTGATGAGCAGCGCGTCGCACTCGGTGTTGTTCTTGCAGCCCTTGAGGCGCTTCGGGATGTGCACCTGGCCGCGGTAGGTGGCGCGGCCCTGGCCGACCGAGATGGACTTCGAGATGACGTTGGACGTCGTGTTGTCCGCCGCGTGGATCATCTTCGCGCCGGTGTCCTGGTGCTGCCCGTCGTTGGCAAGGGCGATGGAGATGACCTCGCCGCGGGCGCGCTCGCCCTTCAGGACGACGCCCGGGTACTTCATCGTGAGCCGGCTGCCGATGTTGCAGTCGATCCACTTGATCTCCGCGTCCTCCATCGCGACGCCGCGCTTGGTCACGAGGTTGAAGACGTTCGGCGCCCAGTTCTGGACCGTGATGTACTGGATCTTCGCGCCCTTGAGCGCGACCAGCTCGACCACGGCGCTGTGCAGCGTGGAGGTCGAGAACTTGGGGGCGGTGCAGCCCTCCATGTAGGTGACCTCCGCGCCCTCGTCGGCGATGATGAGCGTGCGCTCGAACTGGCCGAAGTTCTCCGCGTTGATGCGGAAGTAGGCCTGGAGCGGGTGCGAGACCTTCACGCCCGGCGGCACGTAGATGAAGGAGCCGCCGGAGAAGACCGCGCTGTTGAGGGCCGAGAACTTGTTGTCGCCCGTGGGGATGACCTTGCCGAACCACTTGCGGAAGATCTCGGGGTGCTCGCGCAGGCCCTCGGTCGAGTTGACGAAGATCACGCCCTGCTTCGCGACCGACTCCTTGATGTTGGAGTAGGCGGCCTCGGAGTCGAACTGGGCCTCGACGCCCGCGAGGAACTTGCGCTCCTGCTCCGGGATGCCGAGGCGCTCGAAGGTGCGCTTGATGTCGTCGGGCACCTCGTCCCAGGTGCGCTTCGGCTTCTGGCCGCTGGAGAGGTAGTAGCGGATCTTGGCGAAATCGATGTTCTCGAGGTCCTTCGTCGCCCAGTGCGTCGGCATGGGCTTGTCGAGGAACGTGCGGAGGGCCTTGAGGCGGAAATCGAGGATCCAGTCGGCCTCCTTCTTCACGGTGGAGATGTAGCGGACGGTGTCCTCGGACAGGCCCGTGCCCGCGTCGAAGTCGTACTTCACGTCGTACTTGAAGTCGCCGACGGACTGGTCGATGCCGGCGACCGGATTCTCGACGGGCGTGTCGACGGCGCCGGTTTCACTCGGAGGATTCATGGGATCGGAAGGTTCGGGTTGAGCGCTTGGTTGCGGGCGGGTTGGGCGGCGGGCGGGTCGGTGCGGCGGCCTGCACGGGCGCGCGCCCCGGGGCGCACGTCAGGCCTTGGCCAGCTCCTTCTTGACCCAGTCGTAGCCCTTGGCCTCGAGCTCGAGGGCGAGGGACTTGTCGCCGCTCTTCACGAGGCGGCCGTCGTACATGACGTGGACGAAGTCGGGCACGATGTAGTTCAGCAGGCGCTGGTAGTGGGTGATGAGGAGCACGCCGAGCGTCGCGCCGCGGAGCGCGTTGACGCCCTCGGCGACGATGCGGAGCGCGTCGATGTCGAGGCCGGAGTCGGTCTCGTCCATCACGGAGAACTTCGGCTCCAGCATCGCCATCTGGAGGATCTCGCAGCGCTTCTTCTCGCCGCCGGAGAAGCCCTCGTTGACCGAGCGGGAGGTGAACTTCCGGTCGATCTTGAGCATGTCCATCTTGGCGTAGAGGCGCTTGTAGTAGGCGGTCGCGTCGAGCTCCTCGCCCTCGGCCATGCGGGCCTGGACGGCGGCGCGGAGGAAGTTGGCGATGGAGACGCCGGGGACCTCGCTCGGGTACTGGAAGGCCAGGAACAGGCCCGCGCGCGCGCGCTCGTCGACCTCCATGCCGAGGATCGACTGGCCGTCGAGCCGCACGTCGCCGCCCGTGATCGTGTAGTCGGGGTGCCCGGCGATCGCCTTGGCCAGCGTGCTCTTGCCCGTGCCGTTCGGGCCCATGATGGCGTGGACTTCGCCCTGACGGATGGTGAGGGAGAGGCCCTTGACGATGGGTTTGTCGCCGATGGCGATGTGGAGGTCCTGGATCTCGAGTTGGCTCATGAAGGGAAGGGGAAGGGGTTCAGTTGTGCTCCGGCGCGGCCTTGCCGCGGAAGGAAAGCTCCACCGCCGATGCGTCGTAGCCCGCCGGCAGCAGCGCGCGCAGCCGCGCGATGACGTCGGCGGGGACGTCGATGTCGTGCACCTCGCCGGTCGTCTCGTCGTGGAAATGCGCGTGCTCGTGGAGATTCGGGCAGTACCGCGTCGGCGCGCGCTCGAAGTTCACCTGCCGCACCAGGCCGCACTGGACCAGCGTCTCGAGGCAGTTGTACACCGTCGCCAGCGAGATGGTCGGCATCTGCGCCTTCACCCGCGCGAAGATCTCGTCCGCCGTCGGGTGGTTGCGCTTCTCGAGGATCACGCGATAGACGACCTCGCGCTGGGGCGTCGGGCGCAGGCCGGCATCGTTGAGCCGCTGGGCGAGCGAAGAGGTATCGACGGAGGGTGTCATGGACGTGGAGCGGGGAACCCAAATCCGTTGGGACTGGGTTTCAAGTAGGAATTAGAATTATTCTAAGCAATTGTGGTGGCCCCATTTCATTTCCACATCGAAAGGAATTCTTAGATTATTGGAGAATAGGGCTTTAATTGCTTCGTATCTCGGTCCGAATTGAGAATCGGGGAGCCCATGCCGAGAGCTTCACCTGCACTTGTTCCTCAAATTGCACCATCCCAGCGGGCGAAACGCGGGCCGCCCGACGGTCGCGAGTGGGAAAAATCAGGTGGTAGCGGGCGCGCGACCTGCGTAGCGGATGGAGCCGAATGAATTTTCACGTCCCCCTCGTCCCGATGATGACTGCGGTCGGCCTCGCGCTGGCGGCGGTCGCCGCCGCCGCCGTCGAGCGGGTCGCGGTCGACCACGACTACGTGAAGCGGCTCGCCGCGGAGGTGGCGCAGGAACCGTATGAGCCGCCGCGGGAGCAGGTGACGCCGTTCTTCCGCCGGCTCGACTACGACGGCTACCGGCGGATCCGCTTCATCCCGGAGAACTCGCTCTGGCGGCCGGAGGGCCTGCCGTTCCAGGTCCAGTTCTTCCACCCGGGCTACCTCTTCAACCGCACGATCGAGATCAACGAGTTCACCGGCACGCACGTCCAGCCGCTGCCGTTCACGACGAAGTTCTTCGACTACCAGGAGCTCAAGCCGTCGTTCTGGGCCCGGCGCGGACTCAACTACGCCGGCCTGCGCGTGCTCCACGAGCTGAACGAGCCGGGCAAGTGGGACGAGGTCATCTCGTTCCTCGGCGCGAGCTACTTCCGGGCCCTCGGCCGCGGCCAGCGCTACGGCATCTCCGCGCGCGGCCTCGCGCTGAACTCGGGCGGCCCGGCCGAGGAGGAATTTCCGGCCTTCATCGAATTCTGGCTGGGCAAGCCGGCGCCGGGCGACCGCAGGGTCACGCTCCACGCGCTGCTCGACAGCCGCAGCGTGTCCGGCGCCTACACCTTCGTGGTCGCGCCGGGCGACGAGACGGTCGTGGACGTGCGCGCCTCGCTCTTCTTCCGCGAGAAGGCGGACCTGCCGGGGCTCGCGCCGCTGACCAGCATGTTCTGGTTCGGCGAGGGCTCGCCCGACCGCTTCGGGGACTTCCGTCCGGAGGTCCACGATTCCGACGGCCTGCTCGTGGCGCCGGACGCCGCCACCCGCGTGTGGCGCCCGCTCGTGAACCCGCCCGAGCTGCGCCGCTCCGACTTCGCGGCGCCCGCCCTCGCGGGCTTCGGCCTGCTGCAGCGCGACCGCGAGCCGCGGAGCTACGAGGACCTCGAGGCCTTCTACCACCTGCGTCCCGGCGTCTGGGTCGAGGCCGTCGGCACGTGGCCCGCGGGCCGCGTGCGGCTCGTCGAGCTGCCGGCGCGCGACGAGTTCCACGACAACATCGTCGCCTACTTCGTGCCCGACCGTCCGCCGGCCCCGGGCGAGCCGGTCGAGCTGGCCTGGCGCCTCCGCTGGACGGCCGGGGCGACCTTCGGCGGTCCCCCGGGCTGGGTGCGCGCGACGCGCCAGACGGTGCGCGACGGCGGACCGGACCGCACGCGCTTCGTCGTGGATTTCGAGGGACTGCCGGCGGACCTCCCGCCCGACGGCGCGGGCCTCGTGCCGGAGATCGTCACCGCCGGGCCCGCGCGGCTCGTCCACCAGCACGTCGTGCGCAACGCCCACGACGGCTCCTGGCGGCTGGTGATGGCGTTCGCCGCGCCCGCGGGCTCGCCCGTGACCGAGCTGCGCGCGCACCTGCGGCGGGGCGACCGGGTGCTCACCGAGACGTGGGCGATGCCGTGGAAGCCGTGAGCGGCCCCGGACCGGCGGAGCCGGCGGACTGGGCCGAGGCGCGCGCGCGCGTGCGCGGCTATTTCCGCGCGCACGGGCTCGCGCCGGCGCGCGCCGCGGAGCTGGCGGACCAGGTCCTGCGCTTCGTGCGCGATCGCCGGGGCCCCGACGACGACCGGTCTCCGGTCGAGCTGGCGGGCGACGCGGCGATGCTGCTGGTGGACGGCTGGATCCAGACGCTCGTGGGCACCGACCCCGCCGAGGCGCCGGGCCGGCGCTTCGCCCACGAGCGGGCGGCCGTGCACCTCGCGGACGTGCCCGCGCGTTGGCCGGACCATTTCCTCGCCGACGTGCCGGCGCCGCCGGAGCTGCGGACCGAGCTGCGGCGGACGTGGGTCGAGTCCGGCCCCGACCTCGAGTTTACCCCGATGGTCCCGCGCCCGATCGACCTCGGCCCGGTCTCGGACGTGGCCGACACGACCTGGCGCACCTTCGACAAGTGGCCGTTCCTCCGCGGCGTGGCGACGTGGCTGCTCTACCTCGGCGCGCTGGCGGCGGCGTTCTACGCCGTGCGCTTCTGACGATGGCCTTCCGCCTCAAGGTCCCCCTGCTGCCGTTCGAGCTGCGCTCCCCCTCGCGCATCACGCGGCGGCGCACGGGCGTGGCGACCTTCGTCGTCCTCGTCACGGGTTCCGCGTCGTTCCTGATGGGCGACCTGCTCTGGGGCATGCCGCTGCGCGGCTCGGCCTTCGTGGTGTGGGCGCTCTTCACCCTGCTCTTCGGACTCCTCGCGTTCGGCGCGTCGCAGGCCTTCTTCGGCTTCGTCGCGCGCCGCGGGCGCGGGGACCGGGCCACCGTGCTGCGCACGCTGCCGGAGGCGCCGGAGTCGGTGCCGCTCGCGCCGACCGCCATCGTGCTGCCGGTCTACAACGAGGATCCGGCGCGCGTCTTCGCCGGCCTGCGCGCGATCTACCGCTCGCTGGAGCGCACCGGGGAGCTGGGGGCGTTCGACTTCTACGTGCTGAGCGATTCGACCGAGCCCGACCAGTGGGTCCGGGAGGAGCTCGCGTGGGTCGAGCTCGGCCGCGAACTCGGGGCCCGCGGGCGCCTCTTCTACCGCAAGCGCCGGCTCAACTCGAACAAGAAGGCCGGCAACCTCGGCGACTTCCTCCGCCGCTGGGGCCGCCGCTACCGCTACCTCGTGGTGCTCGACGCGGACAGCGTCATGTCGGGCGCGACGCTCGTGACGCTCGTGCGCCTGATGGAGCGCAACCCGCGCGCCGGGCTCATCCAGACCGCGCCGGCGCTGATGCGGGCGGAGACGCTCTTCGCGCGGGTGCTGCAGTTCTCCGCGCGGCTCTACGGCCCGCTCTTCCTCGCCGGCCTGAACTACTGGCAGCAGGGCGAGGGCAACTACTGGGGCCACAACGCCATCATCCGGGTGAAGGCCTTCATGGACCACTGCGCGCTGCCGCAGCTGCCGGGACGCGAGCCGTTCGGCGGGCGCATCCTGAGCCACGACTTCGTCGAGGCCGCCCTGCTCCGCCGCGCGGGCTACGAGGTGTGGCTGGCGCCGGGACTGGAGGGCTCCTACGAGGAGTGCCCGCCGACGCTGATCGACTACGCCAAGCGCGACCGCCGCTGGTGCCAGGGCAACCTCCAGCACGTCTGGCTCCTGACGGCGCGCGGGCTCCGCAGCCTCAGCCGCGTCCACCTCGCCCTCGGCATCCTCGCCTACACGTCGTCGCTCTTCTGGCTCGTCTCGCTGCTGCTCGGCACGCTCGTGGTCGTCGGCTTCAACCTCACCGGCCTCACCTGGCTGCCCGAGCCGGGCGTGGCCGGCGTGCTCGGTCTCGGCGCGTGGACCCAGGCGGGGGTGCTCGCGGCCGCGACGTTCGCGCTGCTCTTCCTCTCGAAGGTCCTCGCCCTCGCGGACCTCGCGCTCGAGCCCGGCGGCTTCGCCCGTTTCGGCGGCGGCGCCCGGGTGGCGGCCGGCGTGGCGGTCGAGACGCTCTTCTCCGCCCTGCTCGCGCCGGTGCTCATGCTCTTCCACGCGCAGTTCGTGGTCGCGACCGTGCTCGGCCGGGGCGTGAAGTGGGTCACGCAGCGGCGCGACGCTGACGACCGCGCCGCCTGGGCCGAGGCGTGGGCCACGCACCGCGGCCACACGGCGATCGGCGCGGCCTGGGCCGTGCTGCTCGCGGCGCTCGCGCCCGGCCTGCTGCCGTGGATGTCCCCGGTGCTCGCCGGCCTCCTCCTGTCGGTGCCGTTCTCCGCCCTCACCGGCCAGCGCCGGCTGGGCCTGGCCGCGCGGCGCGCGGGATTGCTCGCCACGCCCGACGAGCTGGCGCCGCCGCCCGAGCTCCGGGAGCTCGACGAGGCCGTGGCGCGGGTCGAGGCCGCGTCCGGACCGTCGGGAGCCGACGCGGGCTTCACCGCCGCCGTGGTCGACCCCTACGTGAACGCGGTGCACCGCTGCCAGCTGCGCGACCGGCCCGGCCGGGCGGAGCGCATCACGACCTACTTCCGCCTCATGCAGGAGCTCGTCCTCCGCGAGGGCCCCGCCGCGCTGCAGCCGCGCGAGAAGCTCGCGCTGCTGGCGGACGCGGACTCCGTGGACCGCCTGCACCGCGCGGTGTGGACCCGGCCGGCCGAGGACCTGGCCCCGTGGTGGCGGGAGGCCGTGGCCCGCGCGGGCGGCGCCGGCGGGGCGCGTTGAGCCGGCCCGTCAGGCCGGCGAGAAGTCCCGGGTGTGCAGCGCGCGGGCGGCGGCCAGCTCGTCGGCGCCGAACGGCGCGGCGGCGGAGGCCGAGGCGCAGTCGAGGATCTCCTCCAGCTTCCTCGACCCGGCGAGCACGGTCGCCACGTGCGGATTGTCCAACACCCAGCGCATCGCCGCGGCCGGCAGGCTGGCCACGTCGCGCCGCACGAGGAGCGCGCGGTAGCGCTCGGCCAGCTCGACGCGGGCGACGACCTCTTCGCGCGGGTAGCGGGCGTTGAGCGAGCCCGGCGGGAAGACGGTGTCGCGCGTGAAGACGCCGGCGAGGAAGCCGTTGGCGAGCGACTCGCGGGCGACGATGCCGACGCCGCGGGCCGCGAGCTCGGCGATGACCGGTTCCCACGCGCGGTAGGTCAGGCTGTACGCGACCTGCGCGACCTGGATGCGGCCGTCGGCCGCCCAGGCGCGCGTCATCGCGAGCGTGTGCTCAATGAACCCGCAGGAGAGGCCGACGAACCGCACCTTGCCGGCGCGGCGCAGCGCCGCGAGTCCGTCCCAGACGTCGTCGCGGATCCTGTCCGGATGCGACGGCGAATGCAGGAAGAGCACGTCGATGCGGTCGGTGCCGAGCCGGCGCAGGCTCTCGTCCACCGACCACGCCACGCTGGCGGCGTCGAAGAACTCGTTGGTGTGGACGCGCGAGTGGTAGCGGCCGAACTTCGTCGCGACCACCACGCGGTCGCGGTCCGCCCCGAGCGCGGCGCCCAGCACGCGCTCGGCGATGCCGTCCTCCTCCTTCGTGCCGTAGAGGGGCGCCGTGTCGAAGAACGTCACGCCCCCGTCGAGCGCGCCGCGGATGGCGCGGTGCGCCTCGGCGGCGTCCACGGCGCCGTAGATGGACGGCGACCCGAAGGCCCAGGTGCCGAGGCTGACTTCGCTGACGGAAAGGCCGGTCCGGCCGAGGGTGCGTTGCTTCATCGGAAAGGCCCGCGGGGGCCGTGTAACCTATAGGGTGACGGGGAGGCGGTGAGGGGAGGAGGGAGGAGAAGGGCCGGTCGGCTTGGCGGGAGGGATCCGGGGCCGCCGCGGCGGTTCACGCCGGCGCGGCCGGGGAGTCCGGGCGCAGCGCGGCGGCGATGCGCGCGGCGGCGGCGACGACGAACGCGGCGGTGAAGGCGCGGCCCTGATCCGCGGTCGCGGCGCGCGGGTCGGGGCCCCAGACGGCGTCCTGCTCGAGGGTCGGCACGCGGTCCGCCGGCAGGCGCGCGAGGTCCACGCACTCGGGGTGGAGGCTGAGCAGGAACGCGACCTCGCCCAGCGCGGCGTGGTTCACCTTCACCACCTCGGGTGGGACGAGGTCGGTCTCGGACGTCGCGATCACGCGCGCGCCGGCACCCCGCGCGTTGAACGCGCGCGCCTCGTCCTTGATGAGGTCGTAGTGCGGCTGGCCGACGTGGCCGCAGAGCGCAAAGACGACGCGGAAGCCCTCGTCGGCGAGCTGCTCGAAGTGCTCGCGCGCCAGCGTGCGGACGGTGGACTCCGCGAAGTCGAGCGAGTGCCGGCGGAAGGCGAGGTCCTTCACGCCCTTGATCGTGTTGGCCGCGACCCAGACGGGCGGGAGCACGAGCCCGCCGGCGGCGCGGGCGAGCGCGACGCAGAGCCCGTGCGCCTTCAGTCCGTCGAGCCCGACCGCGGCGTGGCGGCCGTGGTACTCGAGGGCGCCCCACGGCAGGTAGGCGACGGGGTGCCGGGCGTGGATGGCCTCGATCTCGGCCGGAAGCAGGCGCTCGTACAGGCCCCACGCGGGGGCGGCGGGTGGCTCGGACATGCGCGCCGAGTGCGCCGGGTCGCGCGGCGGCGGGCAAGGGGATTTGCGCGGGACCGCGCGGCGCGGCCCTGAAATTTCAGCGGCGGCGCCGGGGCCGCGGCGCGTGCCAGCACCAATGCCAAGGCTCCCAGCCGATGCCGTGCGGGTTGTCGCGCGGGTAGGAGAGCCGGAAGCCGAACTCGCCCGCGCGGCGCCGCAGCCAGCGGTGCGCGCGCGTGCGGGCGAAGGTGGCCTCGAGGTGCGCGGTCTCCTCGGGCGAACCGATGTCGATCGCCCGCCCGGTGTGGTGCTCGCTGCAGCCCGGCGCGGCCACGAAGCGCAGGAGGTCGTCGAGCGGGCGGCCGTTGCGCAGGTGGGTGCGGACGATGCGCGTCTGGCGGGCCACGCTGCGGAAGCCGGAGAGCGGCAGCAGCTCGACGCCGTCGGCGGCCGCGGCGGCGCGCATCCGCCGCCACGCGGCCGCGGCGCCCGGGGCGAGCCGCACGCGGCGGCCGTCGGGGGAGCGGCCGACCGCGACGAGGCGGCGCGCCTCGCGCTGCACGGGCAGGCCGCGGACCCGCGGGTAGTCGGCCGGGATGCCCAGCCGGGCCCAGAGCGCGGCGTAGCGGTCAGCCACCGTGCTCGGCCAGCCAGCGTTCCGCCTCGATCGCGGCCTGGCAGCCCATGCCCGCGGCGGTGATGGCCTGACGGTAGACGTGGTCGGCGCAGTCGCCGGCGACGTAGACGCCCGGCGTGCGGGTGCGCACCTGCGAACCCGCGGCCGGCACGAAGTAGCCGTTCTCGTCGGTGTCCACGGCTCCCTGGAACGGCGCGGTGTTCGGGACGTGTCCGATGGCGACGAAGACGCCCTTGACGTCGAGCACGCGCTCGGCGCCGGACTTCACGTGGCGCACGCGGAGGCCCGAGACCGCGCCGGCCGCGACGCCCTCGACGGCGACCGGCACGCTGTCCCACACGCACTCGATCTTCGGGTGCGAGGTGGCGCGGTCGGCCATGATCTTCGACGCGCGCAGCGTGTCGCGGCGGTGCACGAGGTAGACCTTGCTGGCGAAGCGGGTGAGGAAGAGCGCCTCCTCCGCGGCGCTGTCGCCGCCGCCGATGACCGCGACCGGGAGGTTGCGGTAGAACGCGCCGTCGCAGGTCGCGCAGGTGGTGACGCCCTTGCCGCCGTACAGCTCCTTCTCGCCCGGCACGCCGGTGAGCCGCGGCGAGGCGCCGGTGGCGACGATCACGACCTTGGCGCGGATCTCGCGGTCGGAAAGCTTGAGCGTGTGCGGCCAACTCGACGTGTCGAGGCCGACGACCGTGCCGCTCTCGTAGCGCGTGC
Organism: uncultured Opitutaceae bacterium; assembly: GCA_964460895.1. GTDB lineage: Bacteria > Verrucomicrobiota > Verrucomicrobiia > Opitutales > Opitutaceae > Didemnitutus. Next base: position 2,199 of record CAYWTK010000101.1, on the reverse strand, counting down.
CGAACTTCTCGGCCTGCTTGCGCAGGTTCTGCATCAGCTGGAATCCGTCCACGCCCTCGGGGAAGCCCGGGAAGTTCTCGACCTCGGAGGTGGTCGTGAGCTGGCCGCCCGGCAGCGTGCCCTCGAGCACGAGCGGACGCAGGTTGGCCCGGGCGGTGTAGATGGCGGCGGTGAGACCGGCGCAGCCGGTGCCGACGATGACGACGTTTTCGACTTGGGCGGACATGCGAAGGAGGGAAAGGGAAGCCACCGCCGCATCCGGCGCAATCCCGCAGATGCCCTTGGCTCCAACGGACCACCGGCGCCGGCCGGGGTTCGGCCTTGTGGCGGGCGCCGGCGGACGCTTCGCTCGCGGGGTCGCCTTGTCGGCATGTCGCCCGAAAACCGCCGCCCGTCCGTCTACTTCCTGCATCCCGCGGCCGACTTCGCGCTGGCCGGGGGCCTGTCGATCGCGATGGCGGGGGCGATGGCGGCGTTCTATGCGCCGACGCGGACCGAGGCCGTGATCGTGATCGCGGCGCAGCTCCTCTGGGTGTGCAACTGGCCGCATTTCGCGGCGACGAGCCACCGCCTCTACCACCGGTGGGACAACATCCGGCAGTACCCGCTGACGGCGCTGTTCATCCCCTGGGTCATCCTCGCCGTCGCGGCCTGGTCGATCGCCTCGCCCGACCTCGTCGCCCCGGCCTTCGTGAAGCTGTACTTCCTCTGGTCGCCCTATCATTTCGCCGGGCAGACGGTCGGGGTGACGGCGCTCTACCTCCGCCGCGCGGGCGTGGAGGTGCGGCCGTGGGAGCGGCGGGCGTACGGCGCGGCCATCTACAGCTCGTTCCTCTTCCTCGTCCTCCGCTCCGAGTCGGGGGAGCGCCTGATGCAGTTCTACGGCATCAGCTTCCCCTCGCTCGGCCTGCCCGCGTGGGTGGCGACGGCCGGGCTCGTGTACACGCACGTCGCGTTCGCCGCCCTGGGCGTCTGCTACGTGCGGTGGTGCCGCCGCGCCGGGCGGATCGTCCCGCCGATCGTGCTGGTGCCCGCGCTGGCGCAGCAGACGTGGTTCGTGTGGTCGCTCGGCGTGGTCTCCTTCCTCGAGTTCGTCCCCTTCTTCCACAGCCTGCAGTACCTGCTCGTGGCGTGGTCGATGCAGCTGAAGGAGAAGAAGGACCGCACCGGCCGGGCCGGGTCCGCCGGCTACGTCTGGGGCGAGACCGTCCGCTGGTACGCGCTCAACGTCGCGGGCGGCGCCGTCCTGTTCTGGGTGCTGCCGCGCGCGGTCGCGGCCGGCGCCGGGGTCGAGCTGGCGGTGGCGATGGGCGTGCTCTCCGCCGCGGTCCAGGTGCACCACTTCTTCGTGGACGGCGTGATCTGGAAGCTGAAGCGCGAGACGGTCGCCTCGCCGCTGATGGGCGACCTGCACGACCTCCTGCACGCGCCGCCAGCGGGCCGGACGGCCCCGACGCGATGAGCGCGCTCCGGGCCATCGTGGCGTTCGCCGTCGCCGCCGCGGGGGGCGCGGGGGCGGGCGCCCGGACCGAGGTCGAGGCGCCGGCGCCGCCCGACCCCGGCCTGGCCCCCGAGCGGCTGGTCCTGCACACGCCCGCGGGGGACGTCGTCGTGGCGCTGTACGCCGGCGCCGCGCCGCGGCATGCGGCGCAGATCCTCGGGCTCGCGCGGCTCGGCGCCTACGATTCCGTGCGCTTCATCCGGGTCGACCCGCAGGGCTACTACGTGCAGGTCGGCGACGTGCACGAGCGCGAGGTGCCGTCGACGCCGGCGCAGCGCGCCGCCAACCGGCCGCTCGCGGCCGAGTTCTCGGCGCTCCGCCACGTGCGCGGGGCGGTGAGCATGGCGCGGCATCCCGCGGATCCCGACAGCGCGCGTTCCTCGCTCGTGTTCGTGCTGCGCGACTCCCCGCACCTCGACCCGCCGGCCGCGCGCTACACCGTCGTCGGCCGGGTCGAGCGCGGCCTCGACGTCCTCGATTCCTTCGGCCGCTACCTGGCTCCCGGCAGCGACGCGCCGAACGTCCCGTTGCTGATCCAGAAGGCCAACGTCGTCACCGAGGGCGAGCTCCTCCAGATGGCCCTGCGGCCCGTGCGGCCCGTCGAGCGCCCCGCCGCGGCGCTCGCGCCGCCCGGGCGCGGCGAGCGGCTCCTGCGCGCCGCGGCGGTCGGATTCGTCGCGCTGGCGGCGGTGCTCGGC
>CAYWTK010000100.1:0-12918 GCA_964460895.1 uncultured Opitutaceae bacterium | reverse complement strand
GCCGCGCCCGAGCTGCCGGATCAGCGTGTAGCGGCCGAAGAGCTTCTGCCCGGCGCTGAAGCCGCGGATGGTCGCGCCAAGATCGAGATCGTCCATGGGGGTAGGCTGAACGCCGTGAGCTTCTTGGCAGCTCCCATGCCAACGGAAAGCCGGAAAAGGCCGGCCGGTCGGCGACACCCGGCCTGCCGGGCCTTCGGGCAACAGGCCCTAAAGACATGCCACCCTTTGATCGGTCCTCTTACTCAGGAACGACAAGCCCGTTCTTCCGCCCATAGGCGACTGCCGATAGCGTGATTTGCCGTGCCGCCAAATCTGCGAAGAAAAGAATCTCCGTGAGATGCTTGGGAGTGAGGACCACCCACTCGTTCTCTCGAAAGCTCAGGACTTCCTCGGACCACTGTAGTCCGAGTGATCCCTCCTCCGGTGTCACGAAGGGCGGAGATAACGGATCGAATATGTCAGGGATCTTTTGCGGCACTCCCGATGCGCCGGTAAAGATCGATGAAAATCTCATGAAGCGCAGTTGCAGACAATCGCCGGCTTTGACATCGGACGCTCCAACCCGACCCAGTCGGTGGACAAAGCAATTTCGTACCGGATAGAGCGAAGCAAGTTGAACCGAGAATGGGTACGAGATCCCAAACTTGGATTCCATCCTCGCGAGCTTCTTGTCCAATCCCAGCCACTCGAAATTGGTCTGAGCTTCGGGCGAATAGCAACGGCCCATCAAAGAGCTCACACGATGTAGTTGGTCGAGAAAGACGCAGAAGCGATCAACGAGCTCACGGAAACCACAACCGACGATCCAGATCCGGTACTCCTTCTTCCATTCGGACAGCACCTCAGGTGATACCTCCTCCGGAAGCAGTCGAAAGTTCGTGTGTCTCGACAAGTGGTAGGCTGCGAGGGCGGTCGATTCCGACGAATTCACCCCCAAGCCGAGAAACACTGCTGCGCGTCGGATTCCCCGTCCGGCAGTTTCGTAGATCTTAATGAAGTCGATTTGGATTTCGGGCGGCATGTTGTCGACGAACGCTAACGATGAGACACGCGCGAGCGAGCGAGCTTCGAACCTAAGGTCTGCGGAAACGTGGAGCGGAGCTGGGCCATGTGACTTAGGGGCATTTCCCACGCGTTGTATCTGGCAGCAGGATCGGCTCTCTCTTCCGAACAGTCTTGATTGCAGGCCGAACGACTAGCGGTCGCTTCACCGGCGGCTCGGATCAGCGGAGATGAGCGGAGATCAGTGTTCCCCCAAAGTCCGGGTCCGGCGGCACGACCTGCTCGATGGTGATCTTGATCGGGGAGACGGAGCAGTCGGCGCGGAGGGAGACGAAGCGGTCGCGGTAGCGGTCGTAGATGGGCCAGAGCGCGGCGGCGTCGGTCTCGGGGATCTCGAGCTTCCCGATGTCGGCCCGTTTCCAGAAGGCGAACTTCCCCTCCTCGATGTCGGGCGGCAGGCCCTCCAGCGGACGCCGGCAGTGGAAGAGGAACATCAGCCAGTGGTTGTGCCCCTGGTAGGCCTTCTCCGCGATCATGGCGAAGAGGTGCAGGTCTTTCTCCGCGACCTTCAGCCCGACCTCCTCCTCGATCTCGCGCACGGCGCATTCGAACGGCGACTCGCCCGTTGCCATCTCCAGCTTGCCGCCGATCGGCGACCAGACGCCGAGGTTCGGCTGCTTGGCGCGGAGCATGAGCAGCAGTTCGCCGGCGCGGTTCTCGAGGAACACGAGCACGCTGATCTTGTAGGGCAGGGCGGCGGACATGGGCGCGCAGGGTGGCGCCGGGCCGCGCGGCGCGGCAACGCTATTCCCGGTCCTGTTTTTGCATGACTCTGCCGCTTTGCCGGCCGCGGCGCCGCCCGCCGAGGATGGGGCCATGGCCTCCCGCGCGATCCCGGTCCTTCTCTGCGGCGCCGCCGCCCTCCGGCGCGTGGACGGCGAGGTCGGTCCGGGGAACGCCGCGCACCTGATCGCGCGGCGCGAGGAACCTCTCGACGCCGCGGACGACTGGGGCGCCGCCTGGGCCGCCGCCACCGGCCGGGCCGCGGCGCGCCTGCGGGTGGATGCCCCCGCGCCCGAGGCGGTGGACGTCGTCCTGCCCGCCGCCCTCGTGCTCGCGCGTTCCCTCCGGTGTCCGCGCGCGGTGCCGCCGCGCCGCCGCCGCGCGGTGGCCGCGTTCGCGGCGGGCGAGGCGGTGCCCACGGCGCCGACCGAAACGGCGTGGATGGCCGCCGAGACCGGCGGCGACGCCGATGCCGTGGACCTCACCGTCTGCGCGGCGCGCGTCGAGACCGTGGAGTTCCTGCTCGCCGCGCTGGAGGGCGCGGGCTTCCGGCCGCGGGCCGTCTGGCCGCGCCCGCTCGCGCTCCACGCCGGGCTGCCCGCGGACGCGGTCGCGGCGGCCGCTCCCCAGTTGGTGCTGGAGGTGGATGGCACCTCCGCGGCGGTCTGGATGCTCGCGGGTGGGCGCACGTGGGTCCGCTCGTTCCGCCTGCCGCTGGCCTTCGCTGGCGGGACGGATGGCGCGCGGCAAGAGATGCTCGTTCGCGAGCTGAGGCGCACCGTCGGCCACTTCGGGCGTCTTGGCGCCACGGGTTCCCCGGCGTGCCTCTGGCTGGCGGGCGACGGCATGCTCGCCGAGGGGTCGACCACGGGCCTCGCCGACCGACTGCGACTCGCGGTGCGTCCGCTGGACGCGGCGGGACCGGGCGGAAAGCCCGAAGCCGGGGCGACGGCCGTCGAAGCCGGCGCTTTGATGCTGGCCGCGCGCGGACCGCGGGAGGGCGACCTCACGCCGCCGGCGCGCCGGGCCGCGCGACGGGCGCGGGCGGGTCGGCCGTTCTGGATCGCCGCCGCGGCGCTCCTCGCGGTCGCGTTGGCGGTTCCGGCGGTACGGCTGCACCGCGAGGCGCAGGCGCTGGAGGCGGACCGGCGGACCCGGGTGGTGCGGCTGGCCCCGCTTCGCGCCGCGGTCGCGGAGCGGGAGGCCGCCCGGCGGCACGTCGAGGCGCTCGAGGCGGAGGCGGACCGCGTCGAGCGGGTGCTGGCCGGCCGCACGGTGTGGCTGGAGCGCCTGGCGGACCTCGAGGCGCGCTTCGCGCGCGCGGGCGACGCGCGGCTGGAGCGGCTCGAGGTCCTGCGTGACGTCTCCGCGAGCGTCGACGAGCCCGTCGTTCGGTTGCGGCTCGCCGGACGCGTCCGTGGCGCCCCGACCGAATCCTCCGCGGCGGCGCATGCGCTCATCGCCGCGCTGCATCAAGCGTCGTGGGTCGCGGGCATGGAATCTCCCCGGCTGGAGCGGGAGTCCGGCGGCGCGACGTTCGACCTGCGTCTGTCGCTCCGATCCGGGCCCGACGACGAAGCCCCGGGTCCCGAACGAGAGCGGCCCGCCGAACCCCGGGCGTTGGGTCCGCGGAGGACGTAACGTGGTCGCCCGAGATCGAGCTTTCTCCGTCCTGCGCTGGCTGCCGATGGCGCTGCTGCTCGCCCTGCTCGCGGCCGCCGTCGGGCGCGCGTGGCTGATCCGGAGTCACGTCGAGGCGGCGTGGGCCCGCACGGTCGCGGAGGAGCGGGCGCTCGGGCGGGAACTGACCGCCGGCGGTACGGACGAGCCGCTGGAGCGTCGGCGCCTCCTGGCCGAGGCGCGCATCGAGCGGGGTCGGAACGCCCTGCGGCCCCCGCCGTCGGCCGCGGCGGCGCCGGCGGACGTCGCCGGGTTGCTCGTCGGGCTGGCCGCGCTCTGGGACGAGTGCCGCGGGCGCGCGGCGTGGGAGGACATCCCGTTCCCACGCGGCGACGGATTGCAGCGGCTGGGCGTGGAGGCAGGCCTGATCGCGCCGGAGGCGATTCCGCGGCTCTGGTTCCTCGGCAGCGCGCGGGCGCAGGTGCTGGAGGCGCTGCTCGACGCGCAGCCTCGGGCGATCGCCTCGGTCGGAGAAGGATCGTTCGCGCCCGATGGAACGGCGGGGGCCCGCGTGAACCTCGCCGGCATGGCGGCGCTGGAGGGGCGCTTCTTTCGCGTGGAGTTCTCGGGATCGACGGCGGTCCTGCGGAATTTCCTCAACCAGCTCGCGCGGTCGGATTGGCCGGTGTTCGTGCGGTCGGTCGAGCGCCTGCCGGCGGCGGACGGAGGCGAGGACGTGGCTGTCGCCGGTCCGCGACCGCTCTTCCGCGTCGTCGTCGAGTGCGTCCCGTGGCGCGAGCCGACGGAGGTGGCGGCGCGATGACCGGCGACGTTCCACGCGCGGCGCACGCCGCGGCCGTGTTCGCCGGAGTCCTCGCGGTCGCGTCGACCACCTGGGCGTGGAATCGGGCGCTGCCGCCGATGCCGTTGCCGGCACCGGTCGTCGTGTCGGAGCGGGACGCGGCGCCGCCGGACTTCGTGTCGCCGCAGCCGATCGCGGAGTGGTCGCCGCCGGCCGACGCCGCCTACTCATTGTTCGAAGGCCGGGAAGCCCGGGTGGAGGTCGTCGCCGAGACTCCCGCGGCGCGGGACGCCGATCCCGGCCTGCGGTTTATCGCCCTCGTCGGCGGACCGGGGCGTTGGACCGGCGTGTTCGCGGGGACCGAGGGACCGGTGCGATTCGGAAGCGTGGGCACGACTTTCCGCGACGTCGGGCTGACCGTGGTCGAGTTCCGCGCGGATGCGGACCGGAGGGACGCGACGCCACTCGTCGTGCTGCGGCGCGAGGCCGAGGGACGGCTGTTCGAGGTTCCGCTCGAGGCGGTCGCCCCCGTGCGGGAGACACAGGGACTGTGAAGCCGGTCGGCATCGTCGTCCTGTTGGCGGCCGTCGTCGGAGCGGTGGTCGGGGCGGAGTCGCCGGGCACCCGCGCCGCGATCGACGAGGCGCGGCGTCGTCTGCGTTCCGGCGATCCAACCGGGGCGGCGCAGGCGCTCGAGCGGGCGCTGGACGCGGGGCCGGTCGATGGCCGGGCGGAGGGGGTGCTGCGGGACGTGGCGGCGCGCGGGGCGGACGGCAACGTCGCCCGGGTCCGCGCGAACGCGCGACTGCTCAACGCGGTGGAGGCGGCTTGGGCACCGCCGACTCGACCCGAGGTTTCGACCGCGCCGCCGCCAGCGGGCGGGGCGTCGCCGCTCGCCCGCAAGCTGGCGGAGATCGTCCTGCCCGAGGCGCGCTTCAGCGGACTGGGATTGGCCGGGGTCGTGGAGGCGTTGAGCGCGCTGTCGCAGACCTTCGATTCCGCGGAACCTCCCGGTCGCGGCGTGAACCTCGCGCTGGAGGACCCGGAGGGGCGGAATCCTCCCGTCCATCTCGCCGTGCGCGGGATGCCGCTCGGCCGCGTGCTCGAACTCGCCGCGGGTTCGGTCGGTTTCGTCGTGGAGGTCGAGGACGACATCGTCGTGGTCCGACCGGGGACCGGTCCGGCCGCGCTCGACACGCGCGTCTTCCCGCTGCCGCGGGCCGCGGCGCTGCGGCTGGTGGCCGGGGCGGGTCCGGCGCCGTCCGGCCCGCGCGGGGCGACCCCGGCGGAGGAGGACGAGGGGGCGGCGCTCCGGCGGTTCCTGCAACTCGCGGGCGTGGACTTCGCGGGCACGGCGGGCAGCGCGCTGGCGTTCGACGGCTCGCTGCTCGTGGTCACGCAGACCCGTCTCAACCTCGCGCGCGTCGCGGGCCTCCTCGCGCGCTACCGCGAGCTGCGGCAGGTGGAGATCGAGGCCAAGTTCATGGAGGTGCAGGGCGGCGCGCTCGAGGAGCTGGGCGTGAACTGGAGCGCCGCGCTCAAGCCGGGCGCCGCCGCCGGGCGCGTCGCGGACCTCGCCTCGGCCAACCGCTCGCTGGCCGGCGCGTTCACCCACGCGGTGGCCGGCACCGCCGGCGCGATCGTGCGGTCGGGCGGCGACGCCGCGGGCGCCCCCGCGCTCACGATCCCCATCCCCAACCACCCGCCGCCCATTCCGGGCGCCAACAACCTCGGCGCGGGCGCGCCGCCGCTGGCGACGGTCGGCGTCGGCGCCGGGGACTTCAACGTCAACGCCGTCGTCCGCGCCCTGGCCCAGCGCAGCGGCACCGAGTTGCTGAGCGCGCCGCGCCTGACCGTGCTCTCGGGGCAGCGCGCGACGATCACGGTCGCGCAGGAGCTCCGTTTCCCGCAGTCGTACGGTCAGGTCCAGAGCCAGGTCGGCACCGGCAGCGCGAGCGGCGGCGGGGCGGCGGGCGTGACGATCACGGCGGGAACGCCGCAGGACTTCGCGACCCGCCACGTCGGCGTGGAGCTGCGCGTGACGCCGACGGTCGAGGAGGACGGCCGGAGCATCAGCCTCGCGCTGAACCCGCGGGTGACGGAGTTCGAGGGCTTCGTCGAGTACGGCGGGCAGAGCGTGGCCGTGGCGGGCGGCTCGACCGTCACGGTGCCGTCGGGTTTCTACCAGCCGATCTTCGCCGTGCGCGAGGTCAGCACGCAGGTCACGCTCGCGGACGGGGCGACGCTGGTGATGGGCGGGCTCACGCGGGAGGACACGCGGAAGACGCACGACCAGGTGCCCATCGTGGGCAACCTGCCGGTGCTCGGCCGGCTCTTCCGCAGCGGCGGCGAGAGCACGCAGAAGCGCAACCTGCTCATCTTCGTCACCGCCCGCCGGGTGGATGCCGGCGGCGCGACCCGCTGAGCCGAGACCAGGAGGTGGGGATGCGGTTCGTTGCGGATGCGGCTTGGTGCGTATGCGGCTTGCAGGGGATGCGGCTTGTTGGGGATGCGGCTTCTTAGGAATGCGGCTTTTTGGGGATGCGGCGCCCTCGCCGCGTTCGCGCGACAACCGGGGCGGGGGCGCCCCGGCTCCAGCGCGACGGCCCCTCGCACCACTGGTCCGATTCGCTGGGGATGCGGCGCCCTCGCCGCGTTCGTTCGACGACCGGGACGGGGGCGCCCCGGCTCCAGAGGATTGCGGGGGACCGGGCGGAGGAGAAAGGGGTTGCCCGCTCCCGGGACGGCGGTTGCCTCGGGCCATGGGGAAATGGCTCCTGCTCGACGGCTACAACCTGGCGTTCCGCGCCTTCTACGGCATGCCCGAGCTCACGCGCTCGGACGGATTCCCCACCGGGGCGCTGCACGGGTGGCTGAAGACCCTGTGGCGCCTCGAGGACCAGGAGCGGCCGGACGCGGCGCTGTGCTTCTTCGACCTCGGCGGGGCGCAGGACCGGCTGGCGCTGCTGCCCGAGTACAAGGCGAACCGCCAGGAGACGCCCGCGGCGCTGGAGCAGCAGATCCCCGTGATCAAGGAACTGACCCGCGCGCTCGGCCTCGTGGGCGTGGAGCTGGACGGCGTGGAGTCGGACGACCTGCTCGCCTCGCAGGCGCGGATGCTCGCGGCGGCCGGACACGACGTGTGGATCGTCAGCGCCGACAAGGATTTCGCCCAGTGCGTCAACGACCGCATCCGCATCCTGCTGCCGCCGCCGACCGCCAACCCCAAGCTCGGCTGGCGCACGCTCGACGCCGTCGGCGTGACGGAGAAGTTCGGGGTGCCGCCGGAGAAGATCGCCGAGTTCCTCGCGATCGTCGGCGACACTTCGGACAACATCCCCGGCATCGACGGCTGCGGGCCGAAGACGGCGACCAAGTGGCTGCACGAGTTCGGCTCGCTCGAAGGCCTGATCGCCGGCGCGGCGACGCTGACGCCGGAGCGGTTCCGGGCGCAGGTCGCGGCGCGGGCCGAGGACCTGCGGCGCAACCTCCGGCTCACGACGCTGCGCACCGACTCGCCCCTCCCGTGGATGGAGCCCGGCAAGCCCGACCCCGCGAAGCTGTTCGCCCTGCTCGAATCGCTGGAGATGAAGTCCACGCTCGCCGAGGCGCGGCGCCGCTACACGGGGCAGGGCGAGCTGTTCTAGGGCCTCTCGGCGCATCCTGCGCGCGGTCGGCCCGGAGGCGAGGAACACCGCTTCCCCTGGGATGACTCCTGCGTCGCCTCCCGGCTGCGCTTCCGAATCCCTTCCGCCTGATCGGGTCCGGTCTTCATTCCGGGGCGCGGGCGATCGCCGCGAATATCGGGCTGTGTAGCCGGTACTTTTTTGGCGGCGATCAGCCGATTCCCGCAACGCGGGAGCGGAGTCGACTGGGTGGAACGGCCCTCCGCCGCATCGCCGGCAAGCGAGGCCAGGATTCGTCAATCCATCCGAAGGTTGGGAAACACGCCCCGGGGGTGGATCCGGTTTATCTTCAGCCGGGCCCGCGGAGCCCGGGCGTCGTGGTTATCGGACGAGGCGCGACGGGGGCGTCGCACCCCCAGTGGCTGGCGACGGGCAGCGGACCGCCGGTGCGGCGCTCAGGACGCGGGCGGCTCGAAGATGTAGCCGATGCCGTGGACGGTCTTGAAGCAGTCGAGCGAGAGGCCGTTCTGCGCGAAGGCGGCGCGCACCTTGACGATGTACTGGTCGAGCGAGCGGCTGCGGACGTCGGCGTGGATGCCCCAGACGGAGTGGATGAGTTCGCGGCGGGTGATGACCACGTGCCGGTGGGTGTTGAGGTAGGCGAGGATGCCGAGCTCCTTGCGGCCGATCTTGTGGCTGGCGCCGTTGGGGAACTCGATCTCGAGCCGCTCGGGATGGACCTTGGCGCCGAGCACGTCGAAGGGCTGGTCCACGGTGCGCACGTTCTTCGCGAGGTGGAAGTCGCGGTTCGATTCCGCGCGCCGCAGGACCGCGTGGATGCGCGCGACGAGCTCGGGGTAGCTGAAGGGCTTGGTGACGTAGTCGTCGCCGCCCATGTTGAGCCCCTTGACCTTGTCGGTCTCCATCGTGTTGCCCGTGACGAAGATCGTCGGGATGTGGATGTCGCGCTGCTTGAGCTCGGACAGGAGGTCGAACCCGCTGGAGTCGGGCAGCGTGAGGTCGAGGAGGAGCAGGTTGGCGAAGTTGCGCTCGAGGAAGCGCAGCGCGGGCGCGCAGCGGTCGTAGGGCTGCGTCTGCATGCCGGCGTCCTCGAGGTGCTGGCAGATGAGCTTCAGGAGCTCCTTCTCGTCCTCGACGATGACGATCAGCGGGCGGGGGGCGGCGCTCATGGTGGGGTGGGGCGGGCGGCCGGAACGGTGGGGGCGTGGGGGGCGGTGGCGACGCGGGGTACCGAAGGCTTTTACAATTGCCCGGACCCTTGTCAAAGCCTTGTTCGCCATGGGGAAGTTGCGGTCCGCGGCGCAGAGTTGGCTTGTGTTCGCCGGCGGCGGGGCGTTGGTTCGCCCGCGAGTGCGCGGCGAGCCGCCGCGCCGACCGTCCTCCGCCATGAAAGTCACCCTCGGCCTGCTCCAACACGCCTGTTCCGCCCGCCCGGCGGAGAACCTGAAGAAGACGCTCGCGCTCGCCGAGAAGGCCGCGCGCGCGGGCGCCAAGATCATCTGCACGCAGGAGCTCTTCCGCTCGCAGTACTTCTGCCAGGCCGAGAACCACGACTACTTCCAGCTGGCCGAGCCGATCCCCGGACCGAGCACCGCGGCCTTCCAGAAGCTGGCGAAGAAGCACCGGGTCGTCGTCGTCGCCTCGCTCTTCGAGAAGCGGGCGAGCGGCCTCTACCACAACACCGCGGTGATCATCGACGCCGACGGCTCGCTCCTCGGCATCTACCGCAAGATGCACATCCCGGACGACCCGCTGTACTACGAGAAGTTCTACTTCACCCCGGGCGACACGGGCTTCCGCGCGTGGCAGACGAAGTTCGGCAAGATCGGCGTGCTCATCTGCTGGGACCAATGGTACCCCGAGGGCGCGCGCCTGACCGCGCTGCAGGGCGCGGAGATCCTCTTCTACCCGACCGCGATCGGCTGGCACCCGAAGGAGAAGGCCGAGTACGGCGTCAACCAGCACGGCGCGTGGGAGACCATCCAGCGCGCCCACGCGGTGGCCAACGGCTGCTACGTCGCGGTGACCAACCGCATCGGCGTCGAGACGCCCGAGGGCGGCGACGGCATCGAGTTCTGGGGCCAGAGCTTCGTCGCCGGCACGAGCGGGCAGATCCTGACCAAGGCGAGCGTGGACCGGGAGGAGATCCTCCTGCAGGAGATCGACCTCGGGAAGGTGGACGTCACGCGCACGCACTGGCCGTTCCTCCGCGACCGGCGGATCGACGCCTACGGCGACCTCACGAAGCGCTTCCGCGACTGAGTTGGAACGCGACCTCCGCAGGGAATGATCGAAGCGCGCGGACCGCGCGCCACCTCCGATGGCTGCTCAGAAATCCAATACCGAGAATCCGAAATCCAAGGCCAAGACCCCGGCGCAGCTGGGGTTCCGGATGCCCGCCGAGTGGGAGCCGCAGGAGGCCGTCTGGCTCTCGTGGCCGCACAAGCGCGCCTCCTGGCCCGGCCAGTTCCGCCCGATCCCGTACGTGTTCGCGGAGATCGTGACACGGATCAGCCGCTTCCAGCAGGTGCGGATCAACGCCGCCGCGCGCCTCCACGCGCGCGCGCAGCGCCTGTGCGCGAAGGCCGGCGCGGACATGGCCCGCGTCACGTTCTACGACCACCCGACCAACGACGCCTGGTGCCGCGACCACGGCCCCATCTTCGTGCGGAACGACCGCACCGGCGAGGTCGCGCTGACCGACTGGGCGTACAACGCCTGGGGCGACAAGTACCCGCCCTACGACCTCGACAACGAGATTCCCCCGAGCATCGGCCGGGCGCTCCGCCTGCGCCGGTTCGAGCACCCGATGGTGCTCGAGGGCGGTTCGATCGACGTCAACGGCGAGGGCCTGCTCCTCACGAGCGAGCAGTGCCTGCTGAACAAGAACCGCAACCCGCACCTCTCGAAGGAGCAGATCGAGACGAACCTCCGCGACTACCTGGGCGTGAAGCAGGTGCTGTGGGTGGGCGACGGCATCATCGGCGACGACACCGACGGCCACATCGACGACATCACGCGCTTCTTCCGGGCCGACGGCTTCATCACCTGCGTCGAACCGAACCGGCGCGACCCGAACCACCGGATCCTCGCGGAGAACCTCGAGCGCCTGCGCGCCTTCCGCACGCCGGCGGGGAGGAAGTTCGCGATCGTCGAGCTGCCCATGCCCAAGCCCTTCGCCTTCCAGGGCCAGCTGGTGCCGGCGAGCTACGCGAATTTCCTCGTGATCAACGGCGCCGTGCTCGTGCCGCAGTTCCGCCAGAAGAAGCGCGACGCCGAGGCGCTCGCGATCGTCGGCGCCTGCTTCCCCGGCCGCGAGGCGATCGGCATCGACTGCTACCACCTCATCTGGGGCCTGGGGACGCTGCACTGCATCTCGCAGCAGCAGCCCGCCTCCGGCCAGGGCGCTTCGCGACGGGGCGGGCTGGGGCGCTCCTGAGACTTCCTCGTCCGATGCGTGCTTTCGCTCTTCTCGGGTTGGTGGCCCTCCTCGGTCTTTCCGGCTGCGAATCCACCGGGTTCCGCGAGCGGGTGCGCGACCGCTTCGCCGACCTGCCGCCGCAGGTCGAGGTCGTGGCGGCCGACACCCGCACCGCGTACTTCGCGGCGCAGGCGGCGTTCAAGCGCCTCGACTACACGCTCGTCCGCTCGTCGCTCGCCGGCCTCTCGGTCGAGGCCGCGAGCCGGATCAACACGAGCGTCGCCTTCCGCGACGCCGTGCAGCTCCGGGCGGTGGTCGAGGTGCGCGAGGTCGGCCCCGGTCAGGCCGAGGTGGCCTTGCGGCTGATGGAGTTGCGCGAAGGCCAGGGTTTGGGCGGGGCGGGGGAGACTCCGCTGCGAGAACACGGGTTCTACGCGACGTATTTCGCTGCGCTGCAGCAGGTCCTGCAGGAAGGCGCCGCCGCCGGCCTTCCCGGCGGCAAGTGATTTTCCGCTTGCGGGGGGCGGGGGCTTCCGGGAGCGTCCGACCCCTTTCGCGGCGTTCTTTCGTTCCAGCCGGTGTTGCCGCGGCACTCCCACCGGCCTGATTCCAGAACCCTCAACCCACGGACCCGCAAGGGTCCATCGCCGGAAGGCGCGCGCCACGGAGTGCGTCGGCTGTCTTCGGCTTCACAGTCCCATGAGTTCGTTAATGCAAGAGCTGCTGGCCCAGTCCTCCTTCGACAAGTTGAAGGAAGGTTCGATGGTGCCGGGCACCATCACGGAAATCCGCGCCAACGAGGTGATCGTCGACATCGGCGGCAAGGCCGAGGGCGCCATCCCCGCCAACGAGTTCTTCGACCTGGGCGAGCTGCAGATCGGCTCCTCCATCGAAGTCCTCCTCGAGAAGCTCGAGGACCGCGACGGCAACCCCGTCCTCTCCTACGAGAAGGCCCAGCAGAAGAAGAACTGGGAGAACATCCTCGCGCGCTGCGCCGAGGGCTCGATCGTCTCCGGTCGCGTCAAGGGCAAGGTCAAGGGCGGTCTCCTCGTCTCCATCGGCGTGGACTCCTTCCTCCCCGCCTCCCACATCGACATCCAGCCGCCCAAGAACCTCGACCAGTACCTGGGCCAGACCTACGACTTCAAGGTCCTCAAGATCAACCACGAGCGGAAGAACATCGTCCTCTCCCGCCGCGAGCTCATCGAGGAGCAGCGCCACCAGAAGCGCCGCGACCTGCTCGAGAAGCTCCAGCCGGGCCAGCTCCGCAAGGGCGTGGTCAAGAACATCACCGACTTCGGCGCGTTCATCGACCTCGACGGCATGGACGGCCTGCTCCACATCACCGACATGTCGTGGGGCCGCATCGGTCACCCGTCCGAGATGCTCAAGCAGGGCGAGGAGATCGAGGTCATGGTCATCGACATCAACCGCGAGAAGGAGCGCGTCTCCCTCGGCCTCAAGCAGACCAAGAACAACCCGTGGGACAACATCGACCACAAGTTCCCGGTCGGCGCCAAGGTCCGCGGCAAGGTCGTCAACCTCGTCCCCTACGGCGCGTTCATCGAGCTCGAGCCGGGCGTCGAGGGCCTCGTCCACATCACCGAGATGTCCTGGACCAAGCGCATCACCAAGCCCTCCGA
>CAYWTK010000099.1:0-13028 GCA_964460895.1 uncultured Opitutaceae bacterium | reverse complement strand
GCACCGGCAGGCCGCGACGCGCGCGCGCCCGCCGCCCCGCCCAGAGCAGCGCCGCCACGACCGCGCCGGCCGCCGCCGCGAGCGCGAGACCCGCGCCGTGCGGCAGGTAGTAGGTCGTCAGGCTCGAGTAGAGATTGTCCTCGTCGCCCCGCGACACCGGGACCGTGGCCGATTCGATCACCAGCCAGAAGAGGCCCTTGAAGATGAGCAGGCCGCCCAGCGTGATGATGAACGACGGGATGCGCTGCTTGACGATGAGCGCGCCCATCAGGATCCAGAGGACGAGCGCCGTCCCCAGCCCGGCGGCGAGGGCCGCGCCCGCGCCCCACTCGTGGTGGAAGACCAGGACCGCGGCCAGGCCGCCGATGAGGCCGACGCCGCTGCCGACCGACAGGTCGATGTTCCCCGTGAGGATCACGAGGAACATCCCGAGCGCGAGCGTGCCGACGGTCGCGAACTCGATGAGCAGCTGCGTGAGGTTGCGCGCGCCGAGGAACGCGGGCTCCTGCAGCGCGAAGAACGCGGCCGCGCCGACCAGCGCGAGCGGCAGCGCGAGGGATTTCCAGATCGTCGGGGCGGGGCGTGACTTGCTCATCGGTGCATGGCGGCGGCCAGAAGCTTTTCCTGCGAGAATTCGGTCCGCTCGAAACGGCCGCCCACGCGGCCCTCGGCCAGCATGAGGATGCGGTCGCACATGCCCATCAGCTCGGGCAGCTCGCTCGACACGAGCAGCACGGCGCGGCCCTCGTGGGTCAGGCGGTTGACGAGTTCGTAGACCTCGAGCTTCGCGCCGACGTCGATGCCGCGCGTGGGCTCGTCGAGCAGCACGACGGAGGGCCCGGTCATCAGCGCCTTGCCCAGCACGACCTTCTGCTGGCCTCCGCCGGAGAGCGCGCCCGCCGGCACGCGCTGGTCCGGGGCCTTGATGCGCAGCGCGTCGAAGAAGCCCTGGTTCGCGACCGTCTCCTCGGCGGCGCGAATCACGCCCGCGGTGGTGAAGCGGCCGAGGCAGGAGAGCGAGAGGTTGAAGCCGATGCTCTCCTCGAGCACGAGTCCGTAGCGCCGGCGGTCCTCGGAGGCGAGGACCAGGCCGCGGGCGATCGACGCCGACGGCGACGGCCGCGGGTAGGCCTCGCCCGACAGGCGCACCTCCCCCGCCAGCCGGTGGCCCCACGCGCCGAAGAGGTGCATGAGCAGCTCGGTGCGGCCGGCGCCCATCAGGCCGCCGATGCCGAGCACCTCGCCCGCGCGCAGCTCGAAGGAGACGTCCTCGAGCACCGCCGGACCGCCGCGCTCCGCCGCCACCGTCAGCCCGCGCACCTCGAGGCGCGTCGCGCCGAAGGCGGGCGGCGCGTGCCGGGGGAAGAGCTCGCCGAGCTCGCGCCCGACCATGTGCCGGATCACGCCCGGCACCGACGCGTCCGCCGCCGCCAGCGTGGCGACGCTGCGGCCGTCGCGCAGCACGGTGATGCGGTCCGCGACGGCGAAGACCTCGTCGAGCTTGTGCGAGATGTAGATGCAGGCGGTGCCCCGCTCCCGCAGGCGCCGCAGGTGGCCGAGGAGGATGCCGACCTCGTGCTCCGGCAGCGCGGCCGTCGGCTCGTCGAGCACCAGCACGCGCGAGCGCTTGTCCAGCGCGCGCAGGATCTCGAGCAGCTGCTTCTGGCCGATGCCCAGCGTCCCCACGGGCGTCTCCGGCGCGAGCGCGAGCCCGAACTCCGCGAGCAGCGCGGCCGCCCGCGCCTGCATCTCCGTCCAGTCGACTAGGCCGCGGCGCCGCGGCTCGCGGCCGAGGAAGAGGTTTTCCGCCACCGACAGCTCGTCCACGAGGGCGAACTCCTGCGTGATGACCGCGATGCCCGCGGCCTCCGCGTCGCGGATGCCGGCGAAGCGCGCGGCCGCGCCGTCGACCCGGATCTCGCCCTCGTAGCTGCCGGCCGAGTGGATGCCGGCCAGCACCTTGATGAGCGTGGACTTGCCCGCGCCGTTCTCGCCGCAGAGCGCGTGGATCTCGCCCGCGGCCAGCGCGAAGGAGACCTCGCTCAGGGCGACCACCCCGGGGAAGCGCTTCGTCAGCGCGCGGACCTCGAGGAGCGCGGCGGCCATGGACGGACGCCTACTTGAGCTTGTCCGCCGGGTGGAAGCCGGCCGCGACGACGGTCTCCATCAGGTTGGATTGGTCCACCGAGACGATCTCCTCGAAGACGCAGGGCACGTCCTTCAGGCCGTTGGGGATCGTCCGCGCCGTGGTGATCCGCTCGCCCTTCGCGATCGCGACCGCCTTGCGGGCGGTGAGCGCGGCGAGCCGGTTGACGGGCTTGAAGACGGTCATGCTCTGCGTGCCGCGCAGGATGCGCTGGCAGGCGGCGAGGTCGGCGTCCTGGCCGGTGACCAGGCGCTTGCCGGCGAGCCCCTCCTCGAGCAGCGCCTGGATCGCGCCGCCGGCGGTGCCGTCGTTGGAGGCGATGACGGCGTCGAACTCGTGGCCGACCTTCGCGATGGCGGCGTTCATGATCTTCTTCGCGTTCTCCGGCTTCCAGTCGAGGGCCCAATCCTCCGCGACGACCTGCACTTTCCCGGCCTGGATCAGCGGCGCGAGCACGTTGTCCTGGCCCTGCTTGAACATCCGCGCGTTGTTGTCGGTGGGCGCGCCGTAGATGCGGACGACGCGCGCGGGCCGGTCCTGCGGCAGCCGCGCGACCGCCCAGCCCGCCTGGAGTTCGCCGACCTTCACGTTGTCGAACGAGAGGTAGGCGGCGAGGTCGGCGTTGAGGATGAGCCGGTCGTAGGCGATGACGGGGATGCCCGCCTCCTTCGCGGAGCGCATCGCGCGGCCGAGGGCGGCGCCGTTGTGCGGGACGACCACCAGCACGTCCACGCCGCGGCTGATGAGCGACTCGATGTCGCGCACCTGGCGGGTGTCGTCGGAGTTGGCCGACTGCACGACCACGGTGGCGCCGAGCTTCTCGGCCTCGGCGACGAACAGGTCGCGGTCGCGCTGCCAGCGCTCCTCCTTGAGGGTGTCGAGCGAGAGCCCGATGACGGGACGCTCGCGGGAGGCTAAGGCCGTGACGGCGAGGAGCGCGCCCGTGGCGAGCGCGAGGAGGAGCGGGGGGAGACGCATGGGAAGCGTCAGCTGCCTAGCAGGAACCGCAGCGGGATGTCGACGCGTTCCCGCCAGGCCTGCTCGTTGTGCGTCGTGCCGGGGAACTTCCGGGTCATCCAATGCCGGCCCGGAACATAGCCGGCGGCGCGCAGCACGTCGTCGGCCCGCCGCTGGTGCGGCTCGTAGTGCGCGTCCACGCCCTCCGTGCCGAAATCGAAGTAGAAGCGGTGCGCGCCCGGCGACGGGAGCCTGCGCGCGAGGTAGTCGACCACCGCGCCGTCGCCCGCGGGCCAATGGGTGGCGACGCAGCCCGCGCCGCCGAACACCTGCGGGTACTCGCAGACCGCGTAGGCGGAGATGAGCCCGCCCATGCTCGAGCCCATGACGAACGTGTGCGCGCGTTCCGGACGGGTGCGGTAGGTGCGGTCGATGAAGGGCTTCAGCTCCTCCACCAGGAAACGCAGGTAGGCGTCCGACCTGAGGTCGCCCGCCGCCACGCGCGGCATCCCCGGGTAGGGCGAGGCCGCCTCCCCGGCGGCTGCCTGCGGCATGTACTCGTGGAAGCGGGTGGCGCCCGTGTTCCAGACGCCGACGATGATGGCCGGCCGGGCCTCGCCGCGCTCGATGAGGCGCAGCAGCGCACGGTCGACCGCCCAGGGTTCGCCGCCGTAGGAGGTCGCCGGATCGAAGAGATTCTGCCCGTCGTGCATGTAGAGCACCGGGTACCGGTCCGACGACGCGTCGTACCCCGGCGGGAGCCAGACGTCCACGTGGCGGGCGGCGACCTGCTTCGACGGGAAGTCCGCGTGCCGCACCGTGCGCGGCGCCGGCGCCGCCGCGGGACGGACGGTGATGGGGGCGCTGACCGCGGTGCCCGCGAGGTTCCGGACGAGGACGCGGTAGACGCCGGCGTCCGCGTCGGTCGGGCGCGCCACCGCGTAGGTCGGAGCGGTGGCGCCGGCGATCTCCCGGCCGTCGCGGAGCCACTGGAACTCGAGGGCGCCGCTGCCCTCCGCGTCGACGCGCAGCTCGAGCGCGGCGCCCCCGCCGAGCGCGACCTCGGCCGGCGAGGCGAGGCGCACGGCGGGCGTGCGCGAGCCCGCGATGCCGTAGGCCGACCGCGTGGGCGCGAGCGTGAGGCCGCCCGCCGACGCCGCGACCCGGTGGCCGCGCAGGTCGTCGAAGGTGGCGACGACCTCGAACTTCTCGCCGGGCGCGAGGTCGGCCGGCGGACTCCAGAAGACGCGGTAGGGCGCGTTGTCGTCGGTGCCGATGAGGTCGACCTGGTCCGGCCGGGATTCGCGACGCAGGACGAAGGTCATCTCCCCCACCCCGTCGCCGCCCAAGACCTCGGCGCGGAACTCGCGCCGCAGCGGGAACTGGAGCCCGTCGTACTCGCGGGTGCCGAGGGGAATCGCCGCGCCCGGCCCGGGCAGGACGAGCACGACCTTGGCCCGTTCGGCGGGCGCCGCCAGCGGTGCGGTCGCCCGCCACAGCGCGAACTGCAGCGGGGCGAGCGTGACTTCGACCTTGCCGTCGCCGCCCGCGACGAGGTCGGGGCCGCCCGCCGCGTCCGGCGAGCGGGAGTCGAACAGGGCCGCGAACCGGGCGCCCTCGGGCTGGCTCGTGGGCAGCTGGGCGCGGACCGCGCGCACGCGCGAGTTGTTGAAGGCGGCGAGGTACTCGACGCGCTCGCCCCGCTCGAGGCGCGAGAAGGCGAACAGCGCGGGATCGTCCGTCGGCCGCAGGAGCATCGCGCCCGTGCGCAGCGCCGGGTGGGCGGCGCGCAGGGCGCCGAGGCGGGCGAAGAAGCGGTAGAAGGGGTGCTGCGGGTCGAACTTGTCGTCCTTGCCCGTGCGCTCGGTCCCGAGCAGCCACGCGTCGCGGAAGGCGGGCGCGACCGCGCCGAACATCGTCTCGCGCGCCTGCATGTCGTGCCCGCCCGCGCCGACCATGCCCTGCTCGTCGCCGAAGTAGAGGATGGGCTGGCCGCGCACGAGGTACATCAGGCCGTGCCCGAACCGGACCAGGTCCTCCAGCTGCGTCCTCGGGGCGCCGGCGTTGTCCTGCAGCAGGAAGAAGCCCCAGCGGCCCGCGTCGTGGTTGCCGAGGAAGGTCGTCGTCGTGTGGACGTTGCTGTCGTGGTCCGTGTAGAGGTCGTCGCGCGCGAAGAAGTCCGCCAGGCCCGACGCGGTGCCGCCCTGCGAGACGAAGCGGCGCGCGGCGGCGAAGAAGCCGAAGTCGATGGTCGTGTCCGCCGGCAGCACGTTGGTGGAGAACTCCGCGAGGAGCGCGGGGTCGCCGGCCTCGTTGTAGACCTCGCCGAACTGGACGAAATCGGGGCGTCCGAGCGAGCGCGCCTTGGCGCGGATGGCGGGATTGAACGCCTGCCAGAACTCGTTGTTCACGTGCCGCATCGTGTCGATGCGGAAGCCGTCGGCCCCGTACTCGACCCACTGGCTGAAGATGTCGATCATCCCCTGCACGACGCGCGGGTGCTCGGTGAAGAGGTCGTCGAGGCCCGCGAAGTCGCCGAGGGTCGCGTTCTCCCCCATGAACGTCGTGTTGCCGCGGTTGTGGTAGAAGGTGGGGTCGTTGAGCCAGGCCGGGTTCTTGCTGGCGCGCTCGGCCTCCGCGATGACCGGCTGGAACGGGAAGCTCCGTTGCGGATCGAGGGCGGGGAACGTCGCGGGCCCCAGGCCGTTGTAGGCGACCTTGCGCTCGTCGAAGGGCTGGCCGGCGGCGTCGCGGTACGGCGCGAGGGCCCGGGTGCGGTACTCGTAGGGGAGCTCGGTGAACTCCATGACGTCCGCCGTGTGGTTGACGATGATGTCCATGTACACCCGCAGGCCGCGCCCGTGGGCGGACCGGATGAACGCGCGGTACTCGTCGTTGGTCCCGAGGTGCGGGTCGATGGAGAGGAAGTCCGTGATCCAGTAGCCGTGGTAGCCCGCCGTGCCCTGCTGGACCGGCTTGTTGCGGAAGGGCGGGGTCACCCAGACCGCGGTGACGCCGAGGTCCTTGAGGTAGTCGAGCCGCGCGGTGAGGCCGGCGAAGTCGCCGCCGTGGTAATGGGAGATCCGCGACGGGTCGAAGCCGTGGTCCATCGGCCCGCCGGGGAAGCCGCCGGTGTCGTTGTCGGTCCGCCCGTTGGCGAACCGGTCGGTCATCACGAAGTAGAACACCTGCCCGGTGCCGGGATGGGTGAAGCGCGGCACCGCCACCGGCGCGGGAGCGGCGGTCGCGGCGAGCGGAAGGACGGCGAGGACGAGGGCGGCCGACAACAGGCGGGCCCGGGCGAACGGACGGGGTCTCATCGGGGTGGACGGCGAGCGTGCGCCGGCCGCCGCCGGGGTCAATTCGGCCCCGGGGGAGAAGACCTGCAACGGTTGGAGAATTCTTAGGTGGGGGCGGCGCTCCCGCGGCGTCTCCGGGGCGCCGCGACCGCCCCTCCGAGCGGAAAACGCCCCGCGCGGGCGGGTTCCCCCGACCTAAGAGTTATCCGAACCATATCGGTTTTCTGGGCGGGTTGGTCGTCGCGCGCCCGGCGCGTCCGCCGTGTCATGGTGGAATCCGGGGCAGCCCCCGCGCTACCCCTTTACCCTAACACCCACCGCAGAACGAAACGCTGTTTTTCGTCCCCATGCACACCGCTAACACGTCACGTAGTCACGCGCGCCGGTTCCTCCCCCGAGGACTGGCCGCCGGCCTGATCCTGAGTCAGGCCCTCACCGGGTTCGCCCAGCCGGCACCCGCTCCCGCCGAGGAGCCGAAGAAGGAGGAGGAGAAGGTCTTCGTCCTCGACGCCTTCAACGTCACCGCCGGCTTCTCCGGCAGCTTGGCCGCCGCCGCCGAGATCAAGCAGAAGCAGCCCCTCATCACCGAGGTCATCGCCGCCGAGGACATCGGCAAGCTGCCCGACATCTCGATCGCCGAGTCGCTGACCCGCCTGCCCGGCCTGACCTCGCAGCGCACCAACGGTCGCGCCCAAGCCATCGTCATCCGCGGCCTCAACGCCAACTTCGGCATGACGCTCCTCAACGGCCGCGAGCAGGTCTCGACCGGCGCCGGCCGCGGCGTCGAGTTCGACCAGTACCCGGCCGAGCTCCTCGCGGGCGCCGTCGTGTACAAGAGCACGAACACCGCGCTCGTCGCCCAGGGCATCTCGGGCACCGTCGACCTCCAGACGGTCCGCCCGCTGAGCCAGGGCCGCCGGGTGATCGCCGGCAACTTCTTCTACGAGTGGAACGAGCTCAAGTCGCGCAACGCGGGCGCCGACAATTCCGGCGAGCGCTACACGCTGACCTACATCGACCAGTTCATGGACGGTAAGCTCGGCCTCGCCTTCGGCTACGCCGGCTCCAGCCGCCCGGGCCAGGGCGAGCAGTGGAACGCCTGGGGCTACCCGAACGTCGACTCCGGCACGGCCGCCGGTGCGCCCTTCGTGCTCGGCGGCGCCAAGCCGTTCGTCCGCACCAGCGACCTCCAGCGCGACGGCTACATGGGCGTGATCGAGTACAAGCCCAGCGACTGGTTCCATTCGACCATCGACATCTACTACTCCGACTTCCAGGAGTCCCAGCTCCTCCGCGGCATCGAGATCCCGCTCTGGTGGAGCTCGGCCCAGCTGCAGCCCGGCTTCACGGTCTCCAACGGCCTGATCACCCGCGGCACGTTCCGCAACGTCTACGGCGTCGTCCGCAACGACATCGTGACGCGCGACGCCGAGGTCACCGCCGGCGGCTGGCGCCTCGAGTTCGGCCAGGAGGACGGCTGGCGGGTCGACGCCGACCTGAGCTACTCCAAGGTCGAGCGCCGCGACCTCGTGCTCGAGACCTACTCGGGCTTCGCCTCCAACCAGGTCGGCACCGCCGACACGATGACCTACACCCTCGGCGGCGGCCAGGGCGCGACCTTCCAGACCGCGCTCGACTACACCAACGCCGGCGGCCAGATGCGCCTCACCAGCCCGCAGGGCTGGGCGTCGGGCGACGTCCCCGGCGGCCAGGTCGGCTTCGTCAAGGGTCCGTTCACCCGCGACCTGCTCGCGGTCACCAAGCTCTCGGCCGACCGCGACCTCTCCGGCTTCTTCAGCCGCTTCGAGGCGGGCGGTTCCTACTCGAAGCGCTCCAAGTACGAGTTCGAGGCCGGCCCCGGCGGCCGCGAGGGCTACTTCCTCGCCCTCAAGAACGGCGCCACCCAGGCCCCGCTCCCCCCGTCCGTCGGCATCACCGACCTGAGCTTCATCGGCATCCGCGGCATGTACTCGTACGACCCGCTGGCCCTCTACAACAGCGGCTTCTACAACCTCATCCCGAACAACAATCCCTCCTACGTCGCCAACAACTGGGACGTCGAGGAGAAGATCTACCTCGGGTACGCGATGCTCGAGATCGACACGAAGTGGGGCTCCGTACCCGTCACGGGCACGATCGGCACGCAGGTCATCCAGACGGACCAGACCTCCAAGGGTCTCGCCGCCAACGGCGCCCTCATCACGCCGGTGACGGATTCGCACAGCTACACCGACATCGTCCCCTCGATGAACCTCAACTTCGAGGTCGGCGAGCGCACGATGCTCCGCTTCAGCGCCGCCCGCCAGCTGGCCCGCCAGCCCATGGTCGACATGCGCGCCGGCTCCACGTTCGGCTACAACCAGGCCCTCGCCACGTCCACCGACCCGCGCAACAGCCCGTGGTCCGGCGGCGGCGGCAACCCGAAGCTCGAACCCTGGCGCTCGAACTCCTTCGACGTGTCCTGGGAGCGCTACTTCAAGGACAACATGGGCTACTTCGCGGTCGCGGCCTTCTGGAAGAACCTGGTCTCGTACACCTACAACCAGACCTCCATCGTCAGCTACGCCGGCTACCCGACGGGCCTGCCCGCGGGCGCCCCGGGCTCCAACCCGGTGCTGAACGTCGGCACCCGCACCATCCCGCAGAACGGCGCCGGCGGCAACATGCGCGGCCTCGAGTTCTCGCTCTCCCTCCCGGGTGAGAAGTTCTCCGAGGCGCTCAAGGGCTTCGGCTTCATCGGCAGCACGTCGTTCTTCAAGAGCACGATCCGCCCCGACCTCGGCAACCCGGCCACCGAGATCCCCGGCCTGTCCGACAAGGTCATGTCCGGCACGGTGTACTACGAGCGCGGCGGCTTCGGCGCCCGCGTGAGCGCCCGCTACCGCTCCGACTACCGCGGCGACATCGCCACGTTCGGTCCCCGCGGCGAGGTTTTCCGCAACCTCCAGGAGGAGACCGTCGTCGACGCGCAGGTGAGCTACACCTTCAAGTCGGGCCCGATGAAGAACCTCGGCATCATCCTCCAGGGCTACAACCTGACGGACGAGCCGCTGTTCGCCTCGCAGGGCTTCGACACCCGCCTCGTGCAGGACTACCAGCGCTACGGCGCGTCCTACTCGCTCGGCGTGACCTACAAGTACTGATTCCGCGGGACCCGCGTCCCGCTCGTTTCCGGACGGCCACCAGACGACCCTGGTGGCCGTCCTTTTCCGCGGCTCCGCCGCCTTCCCCCCCGTGCGACTCCCCGAGGCTCTCCTCGCCTGCGCCGTGCTGACGGTTCCCACGACCGCCCCCGCCCTCGACTGGACCGGCCTGCGCCCCATCGGGCCCGCCGCCACCGTCACCCGCCTCGACCGCGGCGTGGAGGTCGCCTGCACCGACGGATCGTCGGTCACCCTCTCCGTCCTCGCGCCCGACCTGGTGCGCGTCCGCGCCCGCTTCGCCGGACAGCCCGCCCCGCGCGACCAGTCCTGGGCCGTCGCGCGCACCGACTGGCCGGCCGTCGACTGGAGCCTCGCCGAGACGGCCGAGGCCGTCACGGTCTCCACGCCCGCCGTGCGCGTGGTCGTCCGCCGCTCCCCCCTTCTCGTCGAGTTCCACGACTCCGCCACCGGGCGGGTCGTCAACGCCGACCACCGCCCCATGGCGCGCCACCCGGAGACCGGGCTCGTCGCGACCGCCAAGCGCCTGGGCTTCGCCGAGCACTTCTATGGGCTGGGCGAGAAGGCCGCCCGCCTCGACAAGCGGCGCGGCCGCTTCACGCTCTGGAACACCGACGCCTTCAAGTACACCGAGGGCACCGACCCGCTCTACCAGAGCATCCCCTTCTACCTCGGGATGGAGGACGGCCACGCCTACGGCCTCTTCTACGACAATCCCCACCGCTCCACGTTCGAGTTCGGCCACCTTTCGCAGGAGGCCGCCGAGTACTCGGCGGAGGGCGGCGACGTCGACTACTACTACTTCCACGGCCCCGCGCTGAAGCAGGTCGTCTCGCGCTACACCGAGCTCACCGGCCGCATGCCGCTGCCGCCCCTGTGGGCTCTCGGCCACCAGCAGAGCCGCTATTCCTACTATCCGGAGAGCACGGTCGAGCGCCTCGTCGACGAGTACCGCCGGCGCCGCCTGCCGCTCGACGTGGTGCACATCGACATCCACCACATGGACGAGTACCGGGTCTTCACCTGGGACCGCACGCGCTTCCCCGACCCCGCCGCGCTCACGCGCCGCCTCGCCGACCGCGGCGTCCGCGCCATCGCCATCGTCGACCCGGGCGTGAAGCACCAGCCGGCCGACCCGGCGAACCCGGCGTCCGCCTACTCCGTGTACGAGGAGGGCCTCGCCGCGGGGCATTTCCTGCGCCGGCGCGACGGCTCGCTCTGGATCGGCAAGGTCTGGCCCGGCGAGGCGGTCTTCGTCGACTACACCAAGCCCGACGCCCGGCGCTGGTGGGGCGACCTGCACCGCACGCTCCTCGACGCGGGCGTCGCCGGCGTGTGGAACGACATGAACGAGCCGAGCGACTTCCTCGACCAGACCGGGGCGACGCACGCCGACGTGGTCTTCGACGACGAGGGCCGCCGCACGCCGTACGCGGCGAACCGCAACGTCTTCGGGCTGCTCATGTCGCGCGCGACCCACGAGGCCCTCCGCCGCCTGCAGCCGGAACGGCGCCCGTTCGTCATCTCCCGCGCCGGCTACGCCGGCATCCAGCGCTACGCCGCCAAGTGGACGGGCGACAACCACGCCACCTTCGCGGCCGTGGCGCTGAACATCCCGATGTTCACCACGCTCGGCCTCTCGGGCCAGACTTTCGTCGGCGCGGACATCCCGGGCTACACCGGGCGCGGCGACGGCGAGCTGCTCGTCCGCGCCTACCAGGCGTCGCTCCTCACGCCGTTCCTGCGGAACCACACGTCGATCGACCAGTACGACAACGAGCCCTGGCGCTACGGCCCCGTGTACGAGGACATCGTGCGCCGCAGCCTGCGCCTGCGCTACGCCCTCCTCCCCTACCTCTACGCCGCGGTCGAGGAGGCGCACCGGACGGGCCTCCCGGTCTTCCGTCCGCTCGTGCTCGAGTTCCAGGACGACCCGGCCGTCGCCAACCTCGACGACCAGTACCTCGCGGGGGAGGCGCTGCTCGTCGCCCCGGCGCTCCGCGCCGGCCAGCGGGAGCGCGACGTCTACCTGCCCGCCGGCCGGTGGTTCGCCTGGGAGACCGGGGCCGAGGTCGCGGGCGGGCGGCTGCTCCCGGTCCAAGTGCCGCTCGACCACCTCCCGATCTTCCAGCGCGGCGGCACCATCGTCCCCTCCACCGAACCGATGGAGCACACCGGCGAGCGCCCGTGGAGCCCGCTCCGCCTGACGGTCGCGCCCGACGCCGCCGGTGCGGCGCGGGGCACCGTCTACGAGGACGACGGGCTCACCCCCGCCCACGAGCGGGGCGCGTGGCGCCGGACGACCGCCGAGCTCGCGGGACGGCGCCTCGTGCTCCACACCGAGGGTTCCTTCCGCACGCCCGACCGCGACTGGGAGATCCGCCTGCTGGGCGGCCCCGCCGCGGAGGCGGTCGTCGTGGACGGCAAGCCTTTGGCCGCATCGGGCTGGCGCCGCGAGGCCGACGGCTCGCTGCTCGTGCGCGTGCCCGACAACCGCTCCGAACTCGTGATCGAACTCCGCTGATCCATGGATGCTCCCTCCACCTGGCTCGACACCCGCTCCTCCGGCGTCCTCGCCCACGTCTCCTCGCTGCCGGGCGACTTCGGCATCGGCAACCTCGGCCCGGGCGCGCGGGCGTTCGTCGACCTGCTCGCCGACGCGGGCGTGCGCTACTGGCAGATCTGCCCGATCGGGCCGACCGGCTACGGCGACTCGCCCTACCAGCTCTTCTCCGGCCGCGCGGGCAATCCGTACTTCATCGACCTCGGCGAGCTCGAGGCCGACGGCCTGCTGACGCGGACGGACCTCGCGCCGCTGCGCGCGCTGCCCGCGAGCACCGTCTACTACGGCGCCCTCTACGAGCGGTTCTGGGTCGCCCTCGCCAAGGCGGCCGACCGCTTCGCCGCGCGCGGGGGCGACGAGGCGTGCGGGCTCGGCTCCTTCGCCGCGTTCCGCGCCGCCAACCGCGGCTGGCTCGAGCCCTTCGCCGACTTCATGGCCCTCAAGGCCCATTTCGGCGGGAAGGCGTGGACGACGTGGCCGGGCGAGTTCCGCCGCTGGACGCCCCAGCTGCGCGCGGGCCTCCCCGGCGGGGCGGCCCGCGAGGTGGAGCGCCACGCCTTCTACCAGTACCTCTTCTTCGGCCAGTGGGACCGGCTCCGCCGCTACGCCACGGAGCGCCGCGTGGGCATCATCGGCGACGTGCCGATCTTCGTCGCGCTCGACAGCGCCGACACCTGGCAGAACCGCGCGGTCTTCCGCCTCGACGAGCAGGGCCAGCCGCTCGCGGTCGCGGGCGTGCCGCCCGACTACTTCTCCGCCCTCGGCCAGCTCTGGGGCAACCCGCTCTACGACTGGGAGCACGGCCGGACCACCGGCTACGCGTGGTGGATCGACCGGCTGCGCGCGGCCTTCGAGCTCTACGACATCATCCGCCTCGACCACTTCCGCGGCTTCAACACCTA
>CAYWTK010000098.1:0-13343 GCA_964460895.1 uncultured Opitutaceae bacterium | reverse complement strand
GTGAGCGGGCGCAGCTCGTAGTGGACGAGGATGCGCTGCCGGAGCTGGCGCAGCTCCTCGGCGGCGAGGCGCTCCTTGAGCTCGGGCTGGCCCATGAGGACGATCTGGAGGAGCTTCTGCTTGTCGGTCTCGAGGTTCGACAGCAGGCGCACCTGCTCGAAGACCTCGAACGAGAGGTTCTGGGCCTCGTCGATGATGAGCACGATCTCGCGTCCCGCGCCGATGCGCTGCAGGAGGACCGCGTTCATCTGCGACACGAGGTCGTTCTTGCTCCGCGCCAGGTGCGTCTCGCCGAGCTCGGTCAGGATGGCCTTGAGCATCTGCGTCTCGGTCAGGCGCGGGTTGAGCACGAGCGCGGTGTCGTAGTGGGCGGGGTCCAGCTCCGAGAGGAACTTCCGGCAGAGCGTCGTCTTGCCGCAGCCCACCTCGCCCACGAGCACGATGAAGCCCTTGCGCTCGGTGACCCCGTACTTGAGGTGCTGGAGCGCCTCCTGGTGGGGCGGGCTCAGGTACAGGAACTTCGGGTCCGGAGTGATGTGGAAAGGCATCTCCGAGAAGCCGTAGTAACGCTGGTACATCGGGCGGCGAGTATCCGGTCGGGTCCCCAAAACGCACGAAAATTCGCGGTCGCGGCGCGGCGAGAAAACCGTTGCCGCGCCGCGGGGCGGGCCCTCGAATCGCCCGACTCCGTGAACTGGAACAAGGCCATCACCGTCTGCTTCGTTCTCCTCTTCGCGGCCGTCGGCGCCTACGCCGGCGTGTTCTTCCTCGGCATGGGCCGGGAGCTCGCGCAGGCCCGCGCGGCGGAGCGGGCCTACCAGCGGCGCCTCGACGAGGCGCGGGAGCGGCTGGCGGCGCAGGAGCGCC
The DNA here is from genome assembly GCA_964460895.1 of uncultured Opitutaceae bacterium. Taxonomy (GTDB): domain Bacteria; phylum Verrucomicrobiota; class Verrucomicrobiia; order Opitutales; family Opitutaceae; genus Didemnitutus. The sequence continues at coordinate 12,476 of CAYWTK010000098.1, read as the reverse complement.
ACCTCGAGCTGCTGCGCCGCGACCCGCGCGCGGTCGAGCAGGTCATCCGCCGCAAGCTGGGCTACGCCCGCGGCGACGAGTTCATCTTCCGTTTCGAGGAACCCAACCGCACCCCATGACCCCCGACGCACTCCGCTCGTCCTTCCACGCCGCCGGCCAGGGCCAGGTCTTCGCCTTCTGGGACCGGCTCGACGCCGCGGCCCGCTCGGCCCTGCTGGCGCAGGCGGCCGAGGTGGACCTGGCGGAGGTCGCGCGCCTGTACCGTTCGCTCGTCGCGTCGCCCCCGGCGCCCGTCGCCGCCGGCGCGCTCGAGCCCGCGCCGTACGAGCCGCTGCCGGCCCGCGGGGGCGACGCCGCGAAGTGGGCCGCGGCCCGCGCCGCGGGCGAGGCCGCGCTGCGCGCCGGCCGCGTCGCCGCGTTCACCGTGGCGGGCGGGCAGGGCACGCGCCTCGGCTACGACGGGCCCAAGGGCACGTTCCCCGTCACGCCCGTCCGCCGCAAGCCGCTCTTCCAGGTCTTCGCCGAGAAGATCCTCGCGGCCGGCCGGCGCGCCGGGCGGCCGCTGCACTGGTTCATCATGACGAGCCACGCGAACCACGCCGCGACCGAGGCGTGCTTCGCCGAGCACCGGCACTTCGGCCTCGACCCCGGCCGCGTGCACTTCTTCCGCCAGGGCCGCATGCCCGCGGTCGGGCTCGACGGCCGCATCCTGCTCGAGACGACCTCGAGCCTGGCGCTGAGCCCCGACGGCCACGGCGGCTCGCTCCGCGCCCTGCACCGCAGCGGCGCCCTCGACCTGATGAAGGCGGAGGGCGTGGACACGATCAGCTACTTCCAGGTGGACAACCCGCTCGTGCGCTGCGTCGACCCCGCGTTCCTCGGCTTCCACCTCCTCGCCGGCTCCGAGATGTCGAGCAAGATGGTGCCCAAGGCCTACCCCGAGGAGAAGGTCGGGCATTTCTGCCGGCAGGACGGCCGGCTCCTCGTCGTCGAGTACAGCGACCTGCCGATCGAGACCCAGCGGGAGCGGCGGCCCGACGGCGCGCTGCGCTTCCTCGCCGGCAGCATCGCCCTCCACGTCCTCGACCGCGAGTTCGTGCGCCGGCTCGCGGCCGGCGGCGAGGGCGTGGCGCTGCCCTTCCACCGCGCGGACAAGAAGATCCCGACCGTGGACGCGGCCGGCGCGCCGGTGAAGCCCGCCAAGCCCAACGGCGTGAAGTTCGAGCTCTTCGTCTTCGACGCCCTGCCGTTCGCCCGGAATCCCGTCGTGATCGAGACGGACCGGGCCGACGACTTCAGTCCGGTGAAGAACGCCGAGGGCGTGGATTCGCCGCAGACTTGCCGCGACGACCAGCTCCGCCAGTTCGCCCGCTGGCTGCGCGCCGCCGGCGCCGACGTGCCGGTGGACGCGACCGGGCTGCCGCCCTTCGCCTGCGAGATCTCGCCGCTCTTCGGCGACGATCCCGAGTCGGTCGCCGCCTCGTGGCGCCGCCTCTCGCCCCCGCCCGCCGTTCGCGACGGGCTCGTCCTCGAGTGAACCGCCTCCGTCCGCCGCCCTCCCTTTCCCCATGACCGCACCGCTTCCCGCCCAGGTCCAGGCCGCCGCCGCGGCCGGCCAGCTCCTGCCCAGCGCCCTCGAGAACCTCACCGCCTGGTGGAACGCCGGCCTGCCCGACTGGGCGCAGGCGAGCCTCGCCGAGCTGGTCGAGCGCGGGCAGTGGGGCGAACTGAACGACCGCTTCTACCGCTACATGGAGTTCGGCACCGGCGGGCTCCGCGGCCGGACGATCGGAGCCGTCACGACGCAGGCCGAGGTCGGCACACCCGGACCGCAGGGCTCGCCCGCGCATCCCGGCGTGGGCAGCAACCTGCTGAACGACTTCACCCTCACGCGGGCGACCATCGGCCTCTTCCGCTACGTCCAGCGGCACCTCGCCGCCCAGGGCCGGAACGAGCGCCCGCGGCTCGTGCTTGCGCACGACGTGCGGCATTTCTCGCGCTCCTTCTGCCTCCTCGCGGCCTCGACCTGGGTGAAGCTCGGCGGCGAGGCGCACATCTTCGACGGCCCGCGTTCGACCCCGCAGCTCAGCTTCACCGTGCGCTGGCTCCGGGCCCACTGCGGCGCGGTCATCACGGCCAGCCACAACCCGCCCCACGACAACGGATTCAAGGCCTACTTCGACGACGGCGCGCAGGTCGTGCCGCCGCACGACCGCGGCATCATCGCCGAGGTCAACGCCGTGCCGCTCTCCGCCGTGCACGCCTTCCTCGTCCCCGACGCCTCCGGCGTGCGCACGCTCGGGCCCGAGGCCGACGCGGCCTACCTCGACGCGGCGGCGGAGTCGGTCATCGACGGCGAGCTCCTGCGCCGCTCCGGCCTCAAGGTCGTCTTCACCCCGATCCACGGCGTCGGCGGCGTGTCGAGCCTGCCGCTCTTCCGCCGTTTCGGCGTGTCCGTCTCGTCCGTGCCCGAGCAGGCGGAGTTCGACCCGCGCTTCCCCACGGTGAAGTCGCCCAACCCGGAGAACGCCGAGGCGCTCGCCCGCGCCGTCGCCCGGGCGGAGGCGGAGGGCGCCGACGTCGTGATGGCGACCGACCCCGACAGCGACCGCATGGGCGTCGCCGTGCGCACCCGCGCCGGCGGCATGGAGCTCCTCACGGGCAACCAGGTGGGCGCCCTCCTCGCCGACTACCGCATCGCGAAGTACAAGGAGCTCGGCTGGATCCCCGCCGAGGGCACGGAGTCGGCCTGCCTCATCAAGACCTTCGTCACCACGCCCCTCCAGGACGCCATCGGCCGCGACCACGGCGTGAAGGTCATCAACACCCTCACCGGCTTCAAGTGGATCGCCGCCAAGATGCGCGGCTACGAGGAGCGGCTGACGGGCGCGATGGGGGAGGGGTTCTCCTACGACGCGACGCCCTTCCGCCGCCGCGCCGAGCTGCTCCAGCACCACGCGACCTTCTACCTCTTCGGCACGGAGGAGAGCTACGGGTACCTCCCCAACGACCTCGTGCGCGACAAGGACGGCAACGCCGCCTGCCTCATGTTCGCCGAGCTCTGCGCGGCGGTGAAGGCCCGCGGGCTCACCGTGCCGGAGTACCTCGACGAGATCTACCTGCGCTGCGGGTTCTACCTCGAGGGCGTGATCAACCTCTACTACGAGGGCGCGACCGGCGCGGCGAAGATCAAGCGCATCCTCGACACCTACCGCTCGGCGCCGCCGACGCGGTTCGGCGATGTCGCGGTGACGCGCTTCCAGGACTTCGGGCGCGAGCGCTTCTTCGACGCCGACGGCGAGGCGATCCCGGCGCAGGACCTCTACATCGTCACGCTGGCGAACGGCTACTCGTTCGCCGCGCGCGGCAGCGGGACGGAGCCGAAGATGAAGTTCTACCTCTTCGCCACCGAGCCCGTCCGCTCGGCGGCCGACCTGCCCGGCGCCAAGGCGAAGGCGAAGGCGACCCTCGACGCGCTGCGCGCGCTGATCGAGGCCGAGGCGCGGCAGCGGGCGGAGGGCTGACGCCATGGCCCTCTTCGAGAAACCCCTCCCCGAGCTGCTGACCTACGAGGGCCGGAACCCGTGTCCGCCCGACCACGCGGCCTACTGGGACGCCGCGCTGCGCGAGCTCGACGGCGTGGACCCCCGGCCGGAGCTCGAGCCCGCGACGGCGGTGACGAGTCCGGTGGCCGAGTGCTTCCACCTCTGGTTCCGCGGCACCGGCGGCGCGCGCATCCACGCGAAGTACGCCCGTCCCCGCGGCGGCGGGGGCCGGCGTCCCGCGGTGCTCCTCTTCCACGGCTACTCCGGCTCGTCGGGCGACTGGACCAACCTGCTGCTGTGGGCCGGCCAGGGCTTCTGCGTCGCCTCGCTCGACTGCCGCGGCCAGGGCGGCCGGTCCGAGGATCCGGGCGGCGTGCGGGGCAACACGCTCCGCGGGCACATCATCCGCGGCCTGGACGACCCGGACCCGCACGCGCTCTTCTACCGGCACCAGTTCCTCGACACCGCGCAGCTCGCGCGGGTGGTGATGGCGCGGCCCGAGGTGGACCCCGCGCGCGTCGGCGCCACCGGCGCCTCGCAGGGCGGCGCCCTCACGCTGGCCTGCGCGGCGCTCGAGCCGCGGATCGCGCGGGCGGCGCCGGTCTATCCGTTCCTCTGCGACTACCAGCGCGTCTGGGAGATGGACCTGGCGAAGGACGCCTACGACGAGCTGCGGACGTACTTCCGGAACTTCGACCCGTGCCACGCGCGCGCCCGCGAGGTGTTCACCCGGCTCGGCTACATCGACTGCCAGTTCCTTGCGCCGCGCATCCGCGCGGAGGTCCTGCTCTTCGTGAGCCTGATGGACACCGTCTGCCCGCCCAGCACGCAGTTCGCCGCCTACAACCGCATCACCGGGCGCAAGGACCACGTGGTCTACCCGGACTTCGGCCACGAGGCCCTGCCCGGCGCGAGCGACCGGATCCTGGGCTTCATGCTCCCGCTGCTGGGCGGCTGACGCGGACGTCGCGGGCGAGGCGCGGCCCCGGGCACGGTTCGGATTCGTCGGCCCGGTCGGCGACAGCGTCCGGTCGCGCCGCCGCCGCGCGTGCGACGAATCACTTCCGCAGCACCTTCTCGAGCGGGCGACCCTGCGCGAGTTCGTCCACGAGCTTGTCCAGCCGGCGGATCTGCCGCAGGAGCGGGTCCTCGATCGTCTCGATGCGGTGGCCGCAGATCGTGCCGGTGACGAGGGCGGCGTTCGGGTGGGGGCGCGGCGCCTCGGCGAAGAACGTCGCGAGATCGGCCTGCCGCGCGATCTGCCGGCGCAGCCCCCGGGCGTCGTAGCCCGTCAGCCAGCGGATGACCGCGTCCACCTCCGCCGCCGTGCGCCCCTTCCTCCCGGCCTTCCGCACGTAGAGCGGGTAGACTTGGGCGAAGGGCATGCGGGCGAGGCGATCGTTCGGCATGGCACGCGGGACCTTGGCCGCCGGTCGGTCGGCCGGCAATCTCCGTTCCCCGGAGGACGTCCGCGTCGGCCGATTTCGTCTCGGCAAGGCGGTCGTCGGGGCGCTAGGAATGGCGGCTCGATGATGCTGTTCCTCCTGGGCGGGGTGATCGGCGCGTGCCTGGTGTACGCGCTCTATTGGCGCGCCCGGCGGCATGCGGCCCAGGCGGAGGAGGAGAAGACGTCGCTGCTGGAGGAACGGCAGATCGTCCTCGACTACATGCACACCATGGTGGACGCGGTCGGCGAGCGCCTGTCCCGCGAGGAGCTCTACCAGCGCATCGTGCACGCCTCCATCCTCAGCACCGGGGCGCTGAGCGCCTGCATCTTCGAGAAGGGCGCCGACCACCTCCTGCGCGGCGTGGCGGTCGAGGGGCTCTTCCCCCCGCACCGGCCGATCCCGGACTCGACCCGGCTCGAACTCGGTTCCCGGGCCCGCTTCATCGAGCAGGTCCTGCGGTCCGAGTCGTTCCCGGTCGGCGAGGGCGTCGTCGGCCGCGTGGCGGCCACCGGGCGCGGCGAGCTGGTGGCGGACGCGCGGTCCGACGCCCGCATCGTCCGCCACGACGACCCGGCGCTCACGGTGCGCTCGGTGATCGCCGCCCCGATCATGGTGCGCGAGCGCCTGATCGGCGTGCTGTGCGTGTGCAACGCCGCGGACGGCCTGCCCTTCCCCGAGACCGACTACTCGCTCGTCGCCGCGCTGGCGGAGCAGGCGGGCCTCGCCGTGCACAACTCCGACTTCGTCGCCCTGCAGGTGGAGAAGCAGCGCCTCGACCTCGAGCTCTCGCTCGCGAGCGACGTGCAGCTCACGCTCCTGCCGCAGGAGATGCCGGTCCTGCCGGGCCTCGACCTCGACGCCCGCTACCTCGCGGCGCAGAAGGTCGGCGGCGACCTCTACGACGTCATCCCCCTCGGGGGCGGCCGACTCGGCGTGGCCGTGGCGGACGTGGCGGGCAAGGGCATCTCGGCGTCGCTGCTCATGGCGATCTGCCGGACGCTCCTGCGCACGATCGCGCCGCGCCACGATTCGCCGGCGCGCGTCCTCGCCGAGATGAACCGCGCGCTCGTCCCGGACCTGCGCGCCGGCCGGTTCATCACCATGGCGTACGCCGTCGTGGACCCGGCCGCCGACACCGTGACGCTGGCCCGCGCCGGGCACGAGCTGCCGCTGCTCGCGCGGCCGGGCACGCCGGGAACGGCGGCGAGCTGCGAGTTCGTCGGCTCGGAGGGCATGCCCCTGGGGCTGGTCGATCCCGACACCTTCGCCGCGCTCGTCGCGGACACGACGCGCCCGTTCGGCCCGGGCAGCGTGCTGCTGCTCTACACCGACGGCGTCACCGAGACCCCCAACGCGGAGGGACGCGAGTTCGGCACGGCGAGGCTGGCCGACGTCGTCCGCGCGCACGCCCACCTGCCGGTGCGGGGCCTGAACGACCAGCTCATGGCCGAGGTCGGTCGGTTCGGCACCGGCGAGCTGCGCGACGACTGCACCCTGCTCGCTATCCGCCGGGAAGGGCCGTAAGGCCCTATGTTTAGGCGAATGGCCATGGCTACTTGCGTGGTTCACCCCAAACACAAATTGGGGTTCCTCTAGGGGCGTGCTCGCCCTGTCGTTTTCCCGCCGCCTCTCTCGTCTCGCCTGCCGCGCGCTGGGCTGCCTCCTGCTGGGCGCGGGCGCCGCGTGGGCCCAAACCGCGGTGAGCGTGACGGACACCACGGGGTGGAATCCGTGGACCAAGGCGGACCTGACGCGGATGAGCGACATCACGACCGACCAGCAGACCGGTCAGGGTGCGGACGATTTCGCGAGCGACGCGACGACGCCGGGCTTCTACCAGAAGGCGGGCACCATCGGCGGCGTGGACCACCTGCTGTTCCGCGCGCGCTTCGACAAGTACGACGGTCCGGACCGCTGGGGCAACGGCGGCAACTGGGGCATCGGCATGGACGTGAACGGCGACGGCGCGCTGGACCTGATCATGATGATGTCGGAGAGCTCCGGCAACGTGAACAACCGCACCCGCACGATCACCTGGGGCGATCCCGGCACCGGGGCGAACACGGGCCCGAGCACGACCACGTGGACGTTCCCGACCCAGACGCCGATCACGCTCACGCCGAACACCACGTACGACGGCATGCAGGCGACGGACTCTAATCTCAATGCCACGCCGGACCTGCTGCTCTCGTTCGCCGTCAGCTTCGCGAACCTGCAGGCGGCGGTGCGGGCGTACACGCCCTTCACGGCGTTCACGATGACCTATTCGACGCGGATGTCGTACATCGCCTTCACCTCGACCCAGGCCAACGCGCTCAACCAAGACCTGTTCGGCACCACGGGGAACACCAGCTCGACGCTCACGTGGGCGGAGCTCGGGGCCATCACGGGGCCGTCGGACGCCTTCGGTGTCGTGCCCGAGCCCGCGACCTACGCGCAGGTCGCCGCGCTCCTCCTCGCGGGCGGCTTCGTCGCGTGGCGCCGCCGCGCGTCGCGTCGGGCCGTGACGTCCGACGGGGTCAGGGCGGAATGAGCGGGACGCCCCGCCGGATCTCGCGCTGGCTGGCCGACTCGCTGCGCCTCGTCGTCGCGTTCGGCTATTGGAACCTCCGCAAGTCGGCCTACGTCGCCCGGGGCCGAACCGGGCGTTGCCCGTGTCAGAACCCCAGCGACGACGACATCCCCGGCAGGGTGCGCTGCGACGCGGTGGCGCATTGGCGGAATCCGGCCCGGTTCCGCGTCGTCTGCCCGCTGCTCGTGCGCAACGAGGCCGCGCGGGAGTGGTGCTGCGCCGTGGACCACCGCGGGGTCCGTCCCTTCTGGGGCCGGGCCGCGGCGTGGGCGGCGGGCGCGCTGGCCGCGGCCTACGTCGCGGGCGTGCTCGCCGTCCTCGTGTTCCTGCGGTTCGTCGCCGACACGCCCGTCGGTCTCGTGCAGGTCGCGTGGCCCCCACGCTGGCCGGAGATCCGGCGCGTGCAGGCCGACGCCTTCTACGGTCGGGCCATGGCCGCGTTCCGCGAGGGCCGGCTGAGCGAGGCGCACCTGGCCCTCGTGAGCGCCCGGGCGCGGTTCCCGGACCACTACGGGGCGTCGCTCCTGCTGGGCCAGATCGCGCTGTTCCGCGGCGGATTCCTCTTCGGCGACGAGTACTTCGCCGGGCTCCTCGCCAGCAACCCCGAGCGACGGTTCCAGACGGCGGTCACGTACCACGACACGCTGCTGGCGCTCGGCCGCCTGGAGGTGCTGGCGGCGTTCGCGTTGCGCATGGCCGGCGAGGACCGCGACCGCGCGGCCTTTTGGGTGCGCACGCTGGTGCTCGTGCTGCGGCGGCACCCGGACGCGGGCCGCTTCGCCGGGCAGCATCGGGAGGAACTGGCCCGTCTCGCGCCGCAGGCGCGCCTGCTGGTGGAGGCCGAGGTCCGACTCGCCGCCGCGGACCGCGGGACGGCGGTCGACCGGCTCCGCACGCCCTTCCACGAGCCGCTCAATCCGACGTACATGCTGCTGCAGGTCGAGCGCCTCGCGGAGCTGGGCCGGGGCGGCGACGCCCAGGTGCTGCTCGACTTCTACGGCCCGGCCCTCGGGGCCTTCGAGACCGGGCTGGCCCAGTACACGATCGAGCGCGCCGGTCGCGACGCCTTCTTCGCCCGGGCGACCCTGCGGCGGCTGCTCGCCGCGCCGCTCAGCGAGCGGCAGGTGATGCTCCTCGCCGAGCGCCTCGTGCGCTGGCCCGACGCCGCGGACAGCGCGGCCCTCGGCGCCGCCGTCTCGGCCCAACCGCCCTTGGCCGCGGCCCGCGTCGCCGCGCCCCTCTGGCTGGCGGCGGTGGTGTCCGGGAATCCGGCCGAGGCGGCCGCTTGGCGGGAGCGCGCGCGGCGGGTCGAGCGGACGGAGCTGCCGGACCTGGAGCGCGTGGACTTCCGGAGCCGCGACTTCCAGGACCCCGCGTCGCCCCTCTTCCTGTCGAGCGCCGTGGACCTGCCGCGGGAGGTCGTCCTCGCGCTCGCCCTGCGCGCCGCCGAGGCGGCCGCCGCGCGCGCCCCCTGACGCAAAACGCGTTTGCCTCGGCGGGGCCCGCGGGCGACGGTGCGGGCGATGTCCGCTCCCGCCCCGACGCCCGCCGCCTCCCGCCTGCAGCTGCCCGACGCCGCCGGGCGCTTCGGCCGCTACGGCGGCATCTACGTGCCGGAGACGCTGATGACCGCGCTGGCGGAGCTGACCGAGGCGTACGCCGCGGCGCGGCGCGACCCGGCGTTCGAGGCCGAGCTGCGCCACCACCTGCGCGAGTTCGCCGGGCGGCCAACGGAGCTCTACTTCGCGGAGCGCCTGACCCGGCACTGCGGGGGAGCCAAGATCTACTTCAAGCGCGAGGACCTGCTCCACACCGGCGCGCACAAGATCAACAATGCCCTCGGCCAGGCGCTCCTCGCGCGCCGCATGGGCAAGCGGCGGATCATCGCCGAGACCGGCGCCGGCCAGCACGGCGTCGCGACGGCGGCGGTCTGCGCGAAGTTCGGCCTCGACTGCACGGTCTACATGGGCGCGGTGGACATGGAGCGGCAGGCGCTGAACGTCTTCCGCATGCGCCTGATGGGGGCGAAGGTGGTGGGCGTGGAGCAGGGCCAGAAGACGCTCAAGGACGCGGTCAACGAGGCCATGCGCGACTGGGTGACCAACGTCCGCGGCACGCACTACATCCTCGGCTCGGCCCTCGGCGCGCACCCGTATCCGATGATGGTCCGCGATTTCCACCGCGTGATCGGCACCGAGCTGCGGGAGCAGATCCTCGCCCGCGAGGGCCGGCTGCCGGACGAGATCGTCGCCTGCGTCGGCGGCGGCTCGAACGCGATCGGCGCGTTCTTCGAGTTCCTCGACGAGCCCGCCGTGCGGCTGACGGGCGTCGAGGCCGGCGGGCGGGGCATCCGCCGCGGCGAGCACGCGGCGCGCTTCGAGGGCGGCCGCCTCGGCGTGCTGCAGGGCGGGATGACCTACATCCTCCAGAACGACGACGGCCAGATCGAGCTGACCCATTCCGTGAGCGCCGGCCTCGACTACGCCGCCATCGGCCCGGAGCACGCGCACTACCGCGACGCCGGCCGCATCGCCTACGCCTACGCGACCGACGACGAGGTGCTCGAGGCCTTCCAGCTCTGCTCCCGGACCGAGGGGATCATCCCGGCGCTCGAATCCACCCACGCGCTCGTCCATGCGGTGAAGCGCGCGCGGGAGATGCGGCCCGACCAGGTCCTCGTGGTCAACCTGAGCGGTCGCGGCGACAAGGACGTCCAGCAGGTCGCCGCGGCGCTGGCCGCGGCGACGCGGTGATCGCGGCCGGGGGGCGTCGGGCGGGCCCGCGCGGGGCCCGCGATTTGCTTTGGCCTTTGGGCCGCGGGAGGCTCGACTTCCCGCCATGAACAGCATGACCGGCTTCGGGAGCGGCTCCGCCGTCTGGGAGGGACGGGCGGTCGCCGTGCAGGTGAACTCGGTCAATCGCCGCGGGCTCGACCTCACGGTGGCGCTCCCCGACGGGTGGGACGCGCTGGAGGCGCCGATCGCCGAGGCGGTGCGGCGCGTGGTCCTGCGCGGCAAGGTCCACGTGGCGGTGGAGATCGAGGAGGGAGCGGGTGCGCCCGCGTGGGACGGCGCGGCGATCGGGCGGACGCTGGCCCGGCTCCGCGAGCTGGCGGCGGCGCAGGGCGTGACTTTCCAGCCCACGGCGGAGCTGCTGTGGGACATCGCGCGGTCGGCCGGCGGGGCCGGCGCCTCCGCCGTCGTGGAGGAGGCGCGTCCGGCCGTCGAGCAGGCGCTGGCCGCGGCGCTGCGCGGGCTGGGCGCGATGCGGGCCCGCGAGGGCGAGGCGCTGCTGGTCGATTTCCTCGGTCGGCTCGAGAAGGTCCACGGGCACGTCGAGGCCGTGGCGCAGCGCGCGCCCCAGGTCGCCCCGGCCTACCGCGAGCAGCTGCTGCAGCGCCTCCGCACCTCGGGCCTGGAACTGGATCCCGGCGACGAGCGGGTCCTGAAGGAGATCGCGCTCTTCGCCGACCGGGTGGACGTGACCGAGGAGATCACGCGCCTGCGGAGCCACCTCGGCCAGCTGCGCGACCTCCTCCGCGGCGACGGCGAGGTCGGGCGCAAGGCGGACTTCCTCCTGCAGGAGATCGGACGCGAGGTGAACACAATCGGCAGCAAGGGCAACGACCTCGCGATCAGCCAGCGCGTGCTCGAGTGCAAGAACGAGCTCGAGCGCATCCGCGAGCAGATGGCCAACGTCGAGTGACCGCGCCGGGGGCTCCGTTGGAGGGCGGGTTCTCCCGACCCCGCCGCGACCGTTCCCTCAGGTCCGCTCGCCGCCCCAGGGGCGGTCGACGGGCGCGGCGCGCCGAGGGCGGCGCATCCCCAGGGCGGAGTTTCCCCAAGGCAGAGTCCCCTCAGGAAGAGGGGCTCCACGGAAGCGGGTGCTCTCGGGAAAGTGTACCCAGGGAGGGAGACCCGACCGGGCTCCGCGAGCCAGGCTTGAGAACGACGGAACCCGCGCTAGCGGTCCGCGCCGGGCTCCGGGGGCTGGCGCAGCGACCAGAGGATGTAGCCGAAGACGCCGCAGACGATGCCCATGTCGGCGACGTTGAACGACGGGTAGGCGTAGCGGCCGAAGTGGAAGTCGAGGAAGTCCACCACGTGTCCCCGGAAGACGCGGTCGGTCAGGTTGCCCACCGCGCCGCCGCACAGTCCGCCGAAGCAGAGCTGCGCGGTCCGGTCGCGCAGGCCGAGCGAGTGCCGCCAGAAGAAGATCGCCGCGAGCGTGAGCACCGCGAGTCCGGCGAGCCAGGGGCCGCGGCCGGAGAGGATGCTCCAGGCGGCGCCGGTGTTGCCGACGTGGACGAGATTGAAGAAGTCCGGGATCACCTCGACGTGCCCGGGCGGGCCGTAGGTGGGGAAGGGGATGCGCGCCGCGACCAGCGCCTTGGTGGTTTGGTCCGCGACATAGACGACCGTCGCGAGCAGCCACAGCCGCCGGTAGGCCAGCAGGCGGGTCGCCAGCGGGGGACGGCCCGCCGGGGGTGCGGGGCGCGCGGGGTCCGGCATCGACGGAAAGGCGGGCGGGGGCTCGGGCGGAGACTCAGTCCTCGCCGCCGCCCGCGTCCTCGTCGGCCAGCTTCGCGCCGCCCTCCTCCTCGCCCGCGTCGCCGAAGAGCCCGCCGCGCTGCTGGGCGCGGTGGGAGTGCCGCTCGACCTGCTTCTGCGCCTCGGCGGAGTAGCGGGTGAAGGGCACGGCCAGCAGGCGCTCGCGCGCGATCGGCTTCTGCGTGACCTCGCAGATGCCGTAGGTGCCGTCGTGGATGCGCTTGATGGCGGCCTCGATCTCCGCGAGCGCCTCCTGCTCGCTCGAGACGAGCGAGAGCGCGAAGTCGCGGTCGAAGGTGTCGGTGCCCGCGTCGGCCATGTGCTGGCCGTAGCCGGAGAGGTCGCCGGAGTCGTCCTTGGC
>CAYWTK010000097.1:0-13395 GCA_964460895.1 uncultured Opitutaceae bacterium | reverse complement strand
ACCGCTACCTCATCATCGACAAGACCGGCAAGCGCTCGCGCCGCCTCGAGACGCCCCAGTTCTTCTGGCTGCGCGTCGCCATGGGCCTCTTCCTCGACGAGAAGTCCGACCGCGAGGGCTGGGCCCTCCAGCTCTACGGGCTCTACAAGAGCCGCCGCTTCTGCTCGTCCACGCCCACCCTCTTCAACTCGGGCACCCTCCACTCCCAGCTGTCGTCCTGCTACCTCTACTACGTCGACGACTCGCTCGAGGGCATCATGTACCGCGGCATCGCCGAGAACGCCCAGCTCTCCAAGTGGGCCGGCGGCCTCGGCGGCTCGTGGACCGCGGTCCGCGGCACCGGCGCCCACATCGCCGGCACCAACGGCGAATCCCAGGGCGTCATCCCCTTCCTCAAGCTCCACAACGACCAGCTCGTCGCCGTCAACCAGGGCGGCAAGCGCAAGGGCTCCGGCTGCGCCTACCTCGAGACCTGGCACAACGACATCTTCGAGTTCCTCGAGCTGCGCCGCAACACGGGCGACGACCGCCGGCGCACGCACGACATGAACACGGCCAACTGGATCCCCGACCTGTTCATGAAGCGCATGGAGGGCCGCTCCCACTGGACGCTCTTCCGCTCCAACGAGACCCCCGACCTCCACGAGCTCTACGGCCGCAAGTTCGAGGAGCGCTACGCGCACTACGAGAAGCTCGCCGAGGAGGGCAAGATCCAGGGCCACAAGGTCGAGGCCATCGAGCTGTGGAAGAAGATGCTCTCGATGCTCTTCGAGACCGGCCACCCGTGGATCACCTTCAAGGACCCCTGCAACCTCCGCTCCCCGCAGGACCACGTCGGCGTCATCCACAGCAGCAACCTCTGCACGGAGATCACGCTCAACACCTCCAACGACGAGACCGCCGTCTGCAACCTCGGCTCCGTCATCCTCGACTCGCACCTGAAGCCCGACGGCTCCCTCGACCACGAGAAGCTCCGCGACACCATCCGCATCGCCCTCCGCGCCCTCGACAACGTCATCGACATCAACTTCTACCCGACCGAGGCCGCCAAGCGCTCCAACCTCCGCCACCGCCCCGTCGGCCTCGGCGTCATGGGCCTGGCCAACGCCCTCTACCTGAAGGGCGTCGCCTTCGCCTCCCCCGAGGCGGTCGAGTTCAACGACGAGTTCATGGAGGCCATCGCCTTCTACGCCTACGAGGCCTCCTCCGACCTCGCGGCCGAACGCGGCACCTACTCCAGCTACAAGGGCTCGAAGTGGGACCGCGGCCTCATGCCGCAGGACACCCTCGACCTCCTCGAGCAGGAACGCGGCGTCCCCGTCGACGTCCCGCGCGGCGGCCGCATGGACTGGGAGCCCCTCCGGGCCAAGATCGCCAAGCAGGGCATGCGCAACTCCAACTGCCTCGCCATCGCCCCCACCGCGACGATCTCCAACATCACCAACACGTCGCCCTGCATCGAGCCGTACTACAAGAACCTGTACGTCAAATCGAACCTCTCGGGCGAGTTCGTCGTCATCAACCCCTTCCTCGTCGAGGACCTCAAGGCCCGCGGCCTGTGGAACCAGGAGATGATCGACGCCCTCAAGTACTTCGACGGCGACCTCGCCGACATCGAGTCCGTCCCCGCGGACCTGAAGGAGAAGTACCGCACCGCCTTCGACATCGACTACAAGTGGGTGATCGAGGCCGCCGCCCGCCGGCAGAAGTGGATCGACCAGTCCCAGAGCGTGAACCTCTGGCTCAAGACGCCCGACCTGAAGACGCTGAGCCACATGTACCGCGCCGCCTGGAAGTCCGGCCTCAAGACCACGTACTACCTCCGCACCCTCGGCGCCTCCACCATCGAGAAGGCCACCGTCAACGTGAAGAAGGAAGTCCGCGGCGCCGCCGGCGAGACCAAGGCCGAGACCGCGACCCGCGACGCCGGCGTCGCTGCCGCCGCCCTGGCCGCCACCGCCCAGCCCAAGAAGACCTACACGGAGGCCGAAAAGAAGGCCTGCTCCATCGAAGCGATGAAGAACGGCGAGACCTGCGAGGCCTGCCAATAACCAGGGGAAGCACCGCGTAAACGAAGAGTTCGTCTTTCGATTCACTGGGCCGCGGGTGATTACTTCACCGCGGCCCATTTTTTGCGACTCACCCGCTCCTCGTAGAATCCATGGCAACCACCGCCATCAATCTCCTACAAGAGTTCTCGAAAAAGCGCTTGGCTGCTCACTGGCACAAGCCCGTTGGAGCGTTGGCCGCCTCAACCGCGACCATGGTTTTAATCTTCTTAACCGTACTCTATTGGATGCGCGCTCATCAGGAGGCACCGCTAATCGCATTCGGCTCTTCTGTAGCAAGCGCCCTCCTCGTTCTACTGATCTGGTTCCTAGAAAATAATGTTCCGAAGATTCCAAAAGATAAGGTCGGCATCCTCCTTGTGATACGAGCAGAGGAGGACGCTGAGGCGAAGCGAATCCAAACCGACTTCACCTGCGAATTGATAAAGCGACTGAAATCAGGAAGAAGTGCAGAGTACTTCTCAGTAATACCCGCGCCACCGTTCTTGGTCGACCAACTCAACGAACCTGACGAGTCCAAAGCGAACGCGCTCCAGATAAAGTGGGTCGAGAAGCTAGGCGCGCATTTCGTGCTACGCGCATCCGCGAAAAGAAGAAAACTAAATGGCTCGGATGTCCACATACTGAAATTCGATGCCATGATTCGCCACGCAACGATTCCGAATGTGGTCAGTCAGAGATTCGCGAACGACATATCGCAACTGATTCCGCGGGAAACCCACATTTCCGTCGACGGTGATGCGATCGCATTCGAGGCGACGTCTGAGCAAATAGGTATGGGGGCAAAGTACACGATTGCAGTTGCGGCCGCGATGTCGGGAGCATTGCCACTGGCGGAGGAGCTCCTAATCGAGCTCGAAAGCCAGAGCGGCAAGATTTTAGGAGACGCCCCGTTCTTGCAGTTCCTCCGCAAGCAGGTGCCACTCCGGATTCTGGCCGTTCAGAACGGCATGATGCAAGCGCTCGGCAAGGCCCATAGCCGAAGCCATGACCCTGAGCTGCTTCGGGCGCTTGAACCGCTTGTTGCGAAGATTCTTGTAAGGGAGCCCACCAATTATCCTGCTCTGCTTATATCGGCGATCATCCATTTTCTCCTTCACAATGACGTTGCCGGAGCTCGGGCAACCTTAGGACGGTGCAGAAATCATCCAGACCCAACGCATCTCTTTAGTCTCGCGTTCCTAGATGGATACGAAGGCAACCTCCGTGAAGCTCACGATCTTTATAGAAGGGCGTCGCACAAGCCATTGGGAGACCAATCCGTCCCTGTCCAGACTGAGGAGTTTATTCATCTCGTTATCCAAAGAGAGCCGTCCAAGTCTCATCTCCTTTTCTGTTCCGCCCTCGTAAACTATAATATTAAAGGTGACTACGTGGCGGCAAGGCGCGATTTCGAGCAGTTCCTAAGCAGTCCTACGATTAAGTCGTTCCCATGGGCTGAAGCAAAGGCGAGGGAATTGCTCGAGTACTGCGACCGGTATGCCGAAGACCCAATGTAAGGCAGACACCCATCCCTGGGGGTCGTAAAAGGGGTCAGGCCGTTGTTCGCTGCCGAAAGAGCAATCGACGTGCTTTGGCAACCACACTTCATTGGCCACCTGATTCGAGGAAGGGTCCGAGCTGACGCGCCGCCTCTGGCGTCGTCGCACGAGCGCCTCCCCGCCCATCGACACCATGGGGCGCCTCCACGCAGCTGCTACGAATCCACTGTCGGCGTCTGCGCACTCCGTGCCTTAGGCAATCGCTCGCGGGCTCGGTGCGCTGCGCGCCTCACCAGAACAGCGAACAACGGCCTGACCCCCATTTTACGAAGTGCCAAGAAGACCGTAAGCGTCCGGCCGGCGTCCCCCTAGGCGCGGCGTGTTGCGGCCGGTAGAGTGGCGGGATGGGAACGATCGTTGCGGAGGTCATGGACACGGGCAGTCGCGACGCGCATGGGCGGCGGCGGGTGCCGCTGGCGCAGCGCGTGGACTACGTGCGGGCGTATCGGGAGAGCGGCCTGAGCGGGTCGTAAAAAGGGGTCAGGCCGTTGTTCGCTGCTGACAGGGGGTCGTAAAAAGGGGTCAGGCCGTTGTTCGCTGCTGAGAGGGCGATCGTCGTGCTTTGGCGGTCGTAAAAAGGGTCAGGCCGTTGTTCGCTGCTGGGGGGATCGCTCGACGTGCGTTAGCAGCCGCACCTTGGTGGCCGCCTGAATCTGCGGAAGTTCCGAACTGGCGCTCCGCGTCTGGCTTCGTTTCAGGAGCAGCTTCCCGCCTATCGACACCATGGGGTCGCCTCCACGCAGCTGCGACGAATCCACGATCTCGGCGTCCGCGCACTCCGTGCCCAAGGCAGTCGCTCGCGGGCTCGGTGCGTCGTAAGCGTCCGACCGGCGTCCTCTTTGACGGCTTGTAGTAGCCAGTAGTCTGGCAGTGGGATTGCAGGGGGTAGTGGCTACTGCCTACGAGCCATGCTCGGGGTAGCCACCACTACGAGGCAGACCAACGAGCGGGAGTCAGAGCCGCGATGTCGTCCTGGTTGGTCATGCGCGGCAGGCGCGAGAGCACGTCGCGGAGGTACGCGAGCGGGTCCTTGCCGTGCCGCTGGCAGGAGACGACCACCGAGTAGATGATGGCCGAGCGCTGCCCGGCGTCGGGGTGGCCGATAAATAGCCAGTTCTTCTTCCCGATGGCCGAGGATCGTAAAATGGGGTCAGGCCGTTGTTCGCTGCTGGGGGATCGCTCGACGTGCGTTAGCAGCCGCACCTTGGTGGCCGCCTGAATCCGCGGAAGTTCCGAACTGGCGCTCCGCGTCTGGCTTCGTTTCAGGAGCAGCTTCCCGCCTATCGACACCATGGGGTCGCCTCCACGCAGCTGCGACGAATCCACGATCTCGGCGTCCGCGCACTCCGTGCCCAAGGCAGTCGCTCGCGGGCTCGGTGCGTCGCGCGCCACACCGGAGCAGCGAACAACGGCCTGACCCCTTTTTACGAGGTCCCGGCCACAAAGGAGTAGCGTCACACCCGGCGAGGTCGGGCCTTCGCGCATGGGATTCGGCGGCTTTCCACTGCACGTCGGACCATGTCACGGGCATAGGATCGGCCCTGTGCTAGGCCGCGGCCAACCAACTTACCCGTCGGACTGGAGCTGTGGTTGCTGCAGCTTCGAAAGCAGCTTGCCGAGCGTCTTGAGTTCGGCGGCGGAAAGGCAGGTGAAACGTTCACGGAGAAACGCCTCGTACTTCGGTTCCAGCCGCAGAACCAGATGCCTGCCGAGACTCGTCAGCGTCGCGATTTTGGCACGGCCTTGACCGGTGCGCTCGATCAAGCCGGCGCGCTCCAGCTTCGCCTGCAGTTGGCTGATGTTGCCCGCCGTCACGCCGAGCGCCGCCGCGAGGGTCACCTGATTGGCGGATCGCTGCACCAGCAGCATCTTCAGGATGAAGAACTGAGCCGGAGTGATGCCGGTGCCCGCCAGGTCCCGCTCAGCGGCCCGCTGAGTCTCGTGGATGAAGTTGATCATCGCGTTGACCGCGTTGGCTTCGGGAGAGGACATCATCGACTGTCCGCCTTGGTGCCGAATTCCCGGGCGTTTGCAACCAGGCTGCGGGCCAGACCGACCAGCTCGTCCTGCCGGCGAGAATCACGCACGAAGGGGTGGTGCTCGAACAACCCGTCCCGGCTCGCAAACCCGCTGTCCGGCAGGGAGTCGTCGAGCAGCAGGCGCACGATATCCTCCGCCGCATCGGCCGGAGAGCGGGTGTCGACGGCAAAGATCGGCCTGAGGATGCCCACCACCCACGGTGGCAGTTCGCGGCGGATCCGGGTGTCGACCGCCCCCGGCCCGTAGCCGAACGCCGGGATTCCGCCCCTGGCGAGGGCCGCGGTCCAGAGGTCGTTGGCCAGTTGAGCTTGGCCATGGGACCGCATTCCCGCGCCGACATCGTCCGGTCGCGCGAGCGGTCCCAGCAGCGAGGCCGGCACCGCCCCGGATTCCGCCGCCGCGACGTTGACGAGCCTGCAGGTCGGCGCGAGCCGCAGGGATTCGGAAAGGGCAAACCGGCTCAGAAAGGACGTGGCGAAATTGGCATCGAGACCTTCGGCGGTCCTGCGCGATGCCGGCTGGAGGGTGCCGGCACAGTGGACGAGCAGCCCAATGCCCGGGGCGCCGGCGAGCTCATTCAGCTGCGACGCGATCGACCTCACGTTTCGCATCAAACTGAGGTCGCCTGTGATGATGGTGAGGTTCGGCCTTCCGGCCTCCACCTCACGGGCACGCTGCCCGCTGCGTCCTATTCCCAGCACGCGAAACCCGCGGTCGGCCAGCAAGCGGGCGACCTCCGCGCCGATTCCGGAAGTTGCGCCGGTCACGAGAGCGACCGCCGGAGCGACCGGCCGGACGCGATAGGCTCGTCGCCCGAATCCCCAGTTTGGTCGCACCGCCCACTCGGCGGCGAAACCGGCGCTCGCCGCGGCGACGACATGCATGAAGTCGAGGACCAGCACCTCCGCCAGCCCTCCCCCCGCGAGCCCGGCCACCGGCGAGCCAAACGACACAAGCGTGACCACCGCGAGGAGCGCGAGGAACACGTAGCGGGCCCGCCGCCGGTCGCGGACCAAGCCGGCGAGCATCGCGCGTCCGGCGATCCCTGCCACGCCACCCAGGACCGTGGCCCCGATCACCGGCACGACCGTGAGCGGCGCACCGGTCGCACGGGCGACGACGGATTCGGAGAACAGGCCGAGCGCCGCGGAGGCGAGGAACACGAGCGCGTTGGCGGCGGCGCCCGCCGCAACGACCGCCAGGGAAGCTTTCCATTTAGCCATATTTTGTTAAGTTCTTAACTTAATACCTAATGTTTTCTCCCGTCAAGCGCCCGCCAGACGCGGGAGAACCGCCGGGGCCGGGCCGTCGGTTGCGGCTCGCCGGGTCCTGCGCGGGAACAGCCCGCCGGGTGCGGCGGTCCTCGCGGCGAACAGTCTTGCCGCGGGCGGGGGTTCGGGCGTCAGCTCCTGCGTCGCCATGAACGAGCAACGACGGCTGTTCGGGGTCCTCTGGGTCGCCGGGGCGGCGGGGGTGCTGTCGATCCTGCTCCTCGACCTTCCGGCCCTGGTCGCCGCGCTGCCCGACCCGCCGCGGGACCTGCCGGCGCCGGCGCTGCTGACCGCGCTGAGCCTGTTCCAGCCCCTGGTGCTCCTGACCCTCGCCGTCGTCACCGGTCAGTGCCTGGCGGCCAAGGTCGGCCTCCACGCCCCCGCGGCCGAGGCGTGGGCGCGGCGGGGCGACGTCCTCGCGGCGCTGCGCCCGCAGGTCCTGCCCGGACTGGCGGCCGGCCTGGCCGCGGGTCTGGCGATCGTCGGCTGCTGGATGGCGGCGAAGCCGTTCCTGACACCCGAGTTCGTCGCTCGGGCCCGCGGCTTCAACGAGCTGCTCCCGCCCCTCATGCGCTTCCTCTACGGCGGAATCACCGAGGAAATCCTGCTGCGCTGGGGCGTGATGACCTTCCTGACGTGGCTGCCCTGGCGGCTCCTCCGGAAGGGCGTGGGACGGCCGGCGACAGGCGGCATCGTGGCGGCGATCCTGCTTTCCGCCCTGCTCTTCGGCGCCGGCCACCTGCCCGTCGCCGCGCTGCTGGCCGGCGGCCTCAGCGTCCCGCTCGTCCTCTACGTGCTGACCGGCAACTCGCTCTTCGGGATCGTGGCCGGGTTCCTCTATTGGCGGCGCGGCCTCGAATCGGCGATCGTCGCCCACGTCACCGTCCACGTCGTGCTGCTCGCGGCCCAGCGGCTCGGTTGGTGAACGCGCGCTGACGGCATCCGGCGGTCAACCCGCGCCGACCGGTCGCGCGGCGGCGACACGACGGCGGAGCGGGCAACAGCGACCGAGTGGCGGCCCGCTTCCCCAGTCGGCGACGGCTTGACTGCGCGGTTGCGCGGAGGGCCGGACTTGGTCAAGTTCCCGGCCGTCGAGGTCAGGTCAGCCGCCACGCCGATGACTACCGACGACAGCTCCGCGTCCACGCCGCCGCGGCGCCTCCTCCTGGTCGCGCCGTTGCCCGAGGATTCCGCCACCGTCGCCCCGCTGCTGGAGACGGCCGGGGTGGTTTGCACCCTCACCCGGGTCGAGACGGTCGACCGCGCCCTCGCCGCGCGGGAGGAGGAACGGCCCGACGCCGTCCTTCTCGGGTTCTCGCTCCCGTTCGACGAGGGCCTGCGCGCGGTGCGGCTGCTGCGGGAGCGGGGGGACGACGTGCCCATCGTCGTGTTGTCCCGCACGCGCGGCGAACACCTGGCCATCGCGGCGCTGAAGTGCGGCGCGGACGACTACATCCTCGACTACGACGTCGCGCGGCTGGCCCCGAGCGTCCGTCAGGCCCTCGCGGACCGCGAGCGGCGCGACGCGGCGCGACGGGCGGAGGCGGAGCGCCGTCGCTCCCTCGAGACGCAGGTGGCGATGCTCGACGCCCTGCCGTCCCACGTGGCGCTGCTCGACGGCGACGGGCGCGTGGTGGCGGTGAACGAATCCTGGCGCCGGTTCGCCGCGGCCAACGGCGGCCTTCCCGGCGACGACGGCGTCGGGCGCAACTACCTCGAGGTGTGCGGCCGCGCCTCCGGTCCCGGTTCGGACGAGGCGCGGGCGGCGGCGGAGGGCATCCGCGCGGTGCTGCGCGGCGAGCGGGCCAGCTTCACCCTCGAGTACCCCTGCCACGGACCGGACGAGCAGCGGTGGTTCCGTCTGGTCGCGACGCCCCTGCCCGCGGACCGCGGCCCGGGGGCGGTCGTCACGCACCTCAACATCACCGCGCGCCGGCTCGCGCAGGAGGCGCTCCGGCGCAGCGAGGAGCGGCACCGGCTGCTGTTCGAGAGCAACCCGATGCCCTGCTGGGTCTACGACCTCGAGACGCTGCGGTTCCTCGCGGTCAACGCCGCGGCGGTCGAGAAGTACGGCCACACGCGCGAGGAGTTCCTCGCCCTGACGATCAAGGACATCCGGCCGTCCGAGGACGTCCCCGCCCTGCTCGCGAACGTGCGGCAGGTGACGGACGGGCTCTCGCATTCGGGGGTGTGGCGCCATCGCCTCAAGGACGGCCGCGTCATCCGGGTCGAGATCCACAGCCATGCGCTCGACTTCGAGGGCCGGCGCGCGGAGCTGGTGATCGCGCACGACGTCACCGCGCGACTCGCCGCCGAGGAGGAGAAGGCCGGGGCGTTCGAGCGCGAGCGGCAGGCGCGGCGGGACGCGGAGGCCGCGCGCCGCCACTACCAGTCGCTGTTCGAGTACGCGCCGGGCTCGTACCTCGTCCTCCACCCGGACGATTACCGCATCCTCGCGGCGAGCGAGGCGTACCTGCGGGCGACGCTGAGCCGCCGGGCGGACATCCAGGGGCGCCCGCTGTTCGAGGTCCTGGCGGAGCTGCCCGCCGATGCGGCGGACGCCCTCCTCAGCCTGCGCGCGTCGCTGGAGCGGGTGAAGGCGCGGCGGCGCACGGATGTGATGCCGGTGCAGCGCCTGCCCGTGCGCCGGGTCGCGGACGGCGTCGTGCGCTGGGAGGAGCGCTACTGGAGCCCGGTGAACACGCCGGTGCCCGGACCCGACGGCGCGGCGGCGTTCCTCATCCACCGGCTCGAGGACGTGACCGACTACGTGCGGACGAAGCAGGCGGCCGGCGAATGGGACGACGCCCGGCCGGCGCTGGACGCGGGCGCGCAGTCGATCGAGGCCGACGTCCTCCTGCGGGACCTCGAGCTCAAGCGGACCAGCGAGCAGCTCGCGCTCAGCCAGGCGCTGGTGCGCATCGCCAGCCGCGCCGCGCAGCTCGGCGGCTGGCTGCTCGAGCCGGAGCCCGAGCGGCTCCTGTGGTCCGACGAGACCTGCCTGCTGCACGACCGCCCGGCCGGACACCAGCCGACGCTGGCGGAGGCCATCGGGTATTTCGCGCCGGAGCATCGCGCCGGGGTGGAGGCCGCGGTGCGCCGGAGTCTTTCGGAGGGCGTCCCGTTCGAGTTCGAGGCCACGCTGGTCACAGCGAAGGGCCGGCGCCTCTGGGTGCGCGCCATCGGCGACGTCGTGAAGGACGAGCACGGCGCGGTCCGGGCGCTGCAGGGCGCGGTGCAGGACATCACGCGCCAGAAGGAGCACGAGGCCGAGCGCGACGCGCTCCGCCTCCGCGACGCCGCGCTCGTCTCCGCGCTGGGCGAGATCGTGTACGACTGGCGGCCGGGCGAGGACCAGCTGATCTGGGAGGGCCGCGTCCGCGAGGTCCTGGGCTATTCGCCGGAGGAGATGGGCGCCGACACCGCGAGTTGGACCTCGCGCGTGCATCCCGACGACCTCGCCGCGGTGCTGGCCGAGGTGGACCGGGCGGCGGCGGAGCGCCGGAACTACACCCTCGAGTACCGCTTCCGCCACCGGGACGGACATTACCTGTGGATGCGGGACAGCGGGGCGGTGTTCGCGGGGCCCGACGGCGGCGCCGCGCGGATCGTGGGCGTCTTCACCGACATCTCGCGTCGCCGCGAGGAGGAGGAACGGACCCGCCGGCTCGCGGAGCGGCTCAGGACCACCCTCGAGAGCATCGCGGAGGGCTTCTTCACCCTGGATCGCGCGTGGCGGTTCACCTACGTCAACCCGGCGGCCGAAGCCATCCTGCGCGCCCCGGCCGGTCCGCTGGTCGGCAAGCGGCTCTGGTCCGAGTTCCCCGCCACGGTCGGGTCGAAGTTCGAGGCCTACTACCGCAAGGCGATGGAGCAGCGCGTGCCGGTCTCTTTCGTCGAGTATTATCCCGAGCCCTACAACGCGTGGCTCGAGGTGCGCGCCTATCCCTCGGACGAGGGGCTCGCCGTCCATTTCCACGACGTCACGGCGCAGCGCCGGCAGCAGCAGGCCCTGCTGGAGAGCGAGGAGCGCTTCCGGCTGCTGGCCAAGGCGACCACGGACGCGATCTGGGACTGGGACCTGGTCCGCCAGAGCCACTGGTGGAACGAGACCTTCGAGTCGCTCTTCGGATTCACCCGCGCGGAGATCGAGCCGACCCGCGAGTTCTGGACCAGCCGCGTGCACCCGGAGGACCGCGGCGGGGTGGTCGCGGAGATCGAGCGCGCGATCGCCACCGGCGCCGCCAGCTGGAGCGGGGAGTACCGCTTCCGCCGCAAGGACGGCTCCCACGCGCTCGTCCTCGACCGCGGCCACATCGTGCGCGACCCCGCCGGCAAGGCGGTGCGCATGATCGGCGGCATGACGGACGTCACGGAGCGGAGGAAGCTCGAGCAGCAGTTCCTGCGCGCGCAGCGCATGGAGGGCATCGGCACGTTGGCGGGGGGAATCGCGCACGACCTCAACAACCTGCTCTCGCCGATCACGATGGGGGTCGCGCTCCTGCGGCTCCACCAGGCCGATCCCAAGGCCCAGTCCATCCTCGACAGCATCGAGCGTTCGGCGCGGCGGGGCGCGGACCTGGTCAGGCAGGTGCTCTCGTTCGCGCGCGGCGTCGAGGGCACGCGGTCCACCATCCAGGTCCGCCAACTCGTCCGCGAACTCGAGTCCATCATCGGCAACACCTTCCCGAAGAACGTGCAGTTCGAGACCCGTGTCGCGTCCGACATGTGGCCCGTGATCGGCGACCCGACCCAGCTGAACCAGGTGCTGCTCAACCTGACGGTCAACGCGCGCGACGCCATGCCCTCCGGCGGCCGGCTCACGCTCAGCGCCGACAACATCCTCATCGATCAGCAGTACGCGGTCATGAACCGCGGAATCTCGCCCGGACGCTTCGTCGTGCTGGGCGTGACGGACACCGGGGTCGGCATGACCAAGGACGTGCTCGACCGCATCTTCGACCCGTTCTTCACCACCAAGGAGGTCGGCCAGGGCAGCGGCCTCGGGCTGCCCACGGTGCTCGGCATCGTCCGCAGCCACGGCGGCTTCGTGAACGTGTACAGCGAGCCGGGCCGGGGCTCGACCTTCAAGGTCTACCTGCCCGCGCTCGACGCGGCGGAGTCGTCCGACGCGCCGGCGCCCGGCGCCGACCGGCTGCCGCGGGGCAAGGGCGAGCTCGTGCTCGTCGTGGACGACGAGGCCTCGATCCTCGACATCACGCGCCAGACGCTCGAGGCGTTCGGCTACGCCGTCGTCACCGCCGAGGACGGCGCGCAGGCGATCGGGCAGTACGCCCAGGCCCGCGACCGCATCAGGCTCGTCCTGACCGACATGTCGATGCCCGTGATGGACGGCGCGACCTTCATCCTCGCGCTGCGGCGCATCGATCCGCACGTGCCCGTCATCGCGGCCAGCGGCCTCAACTCGAACGGCTACGTGGCCAAGGCCGCCCACCTCGGGATCAAGCACTTCCTGCCCAAGCCCTACACCGCGGACACGCTGCTGACCAAGATCCACGAGGTGCTGCGGGCCGCCGAAGCCGGCGGCGCCGCGTGACGAACGCCGACCTTTCCGCGACCATGACCCCGCCCGAGAACCTCCCTCCTCCTCCGATCGACGAAGCGGCCCGGCTCGCCGCGCTGCACCGGTACGAGATCCTGGACACCCCGCGCGAGGACCAGTTCGACGACTTCACGCGCCTGGCCGCGCAGCTCCTCGGCGCCCCGATCGCCGTCATCAACCTCGTCGACCGCGACCGCCAATGGTTCAAGTCCGAGGTGGGGCTCGGCCTCCGGGAGACGAGGCTCGACGTCTCCATCTGCCGCCACGCGATCCTGCAGAAGGGGCTGTTCGTCGTGCCCGACACGACCCGCGACGACCGCTTCCGGCACAACCCGCTCGTCGCCGGCGACCCGCACCTGCGCTTCTACGCCGGCGCCCTCCTCGAATCGAGCGAGGGCCTCCCCCTCGGCACGCTCTGCGTGCTCGACTACCAGCCGCGCACGATCAGCGACAACCAGGGACACGCGCTGAGCCTGCTGGCGCGGCAGGTCATGACGCTGGTCGAGCTGCGGTATGCCGCCCGCCAGCTGGCGCTCCGCAACCGGGAGCTGGAGGCGGCCCAGCGCCAGGTCCGGACGCTCGAGGGCATGCTGCCGATCTGTGCGAACTGCAAAAAGATCCGCGACGACCAGGACGACTGGGTCTCCGTCGAAACCTACCTCGAGAAGCGGACCGAGGTGAGTTTCACCCACGGCCTCTGTCCGAAATGCGTCACGGAATACCTGGCGCACCTCCGCCGCGCCCAATCCGGAGAATCCTAGAGGAGGCCCTGCACCCGAAACTACGTCCTCGAATCCTCCCCAAGGGGGTCAGGCCGCTGTTCGCTGCTCCGTAAAAAGGGGTCAGGCCGTTGTTTGCTGCTGGGCGCCGCTGGCCGACTTCCGGCGACTGGAGGTCCGCTCGGGTCCGCA
>CAYWTK010000096.1:3337-13433 GCA_964460895.1 uncultured Opitutaceae bacterium | reverse complement strand
CGTAGAGCTTGAGCTGGTCGATCGTCTGCCCCGAGCGGCAGGCGCGCATCTCGGGGGGACGGTCGGCGGTCAGGACCAGCAGCGGCACGCCGCTCATCCGCGCCTCGACCACCGCCGGCAGGTAGTTGGCCGCGGCGGTGCCGCTGGTGCAGACCAGCGCGACGACCCGGCCGGTGCGGCGGGCGAGGCCGACGGCGAGGAACGCGGCCGAGCGCTCGTCGAGCACGGGCAGCGCCGTCAGCGCCGGATGCCGGGCGGCCTGCAGCGTGAGCGGGGTCGAGCGCGAGCCGGGCGACGCCACCACGTGCCGGACGCCGGCGCGCACGAGGGTCTCGACGAGGACGCTGCCCCAGAGGGCGTTCGTGTTGCGGAAGTCGAGGGCGGGCGGCGTCATCGGGCGACGGTGCGGCGGAGCATTCAGGTCGGCGGCGGGATTGTCAGCGGGAAAACCCGGCTCCCTCCTCAGCGCGCGGTGAGGGCCTCGACGAGCGCCTGGAACTTCAGCTCGGTCTCGGCGAACTCCTGCTCGGGGTCCGAGCCCGCGACGATGCCCGCGCCCGCGTAGGCGGTGGCGGAGCGGCCGTCCACGAGGGCCGAGCGCAGCCCGACGAAGAACTCGCCGCCGCCGCGGTGGTCGATCCAGCCGCAGGTCCCCGCGTAGAGCCCGCGCGCGAAGGGCTCGAGCCGCGCGATGGCCGCCACGGCCGGCTCGCGGGGCGTGCCGCCGACGGCGGGCGTGGGGTGGAGGCGGCCGACGAGGTCGAGCAGGTGGACGCCGGGCGGCAGCGTGGCGCTCACGGGCGTGTGGAGGTGCTGGACGTTGGCGAGCGCGAGGAGGCGCGGCTGCGGCGCGTGCTCGAGGGTCAGGCCGAGGTCGGCGACCCGGCGGGCGATGGACTCGAGGACGAGCCGGTGCTCGCGCAGGTCCTTGTCGCTCTGCAGCAGCGCCCGCGCGAGGGCGGCGTCCTCGCTGGCCGAGCGTCCGCGCGGCGCCGAGCCCGCGAGGGCCTCCGTGTGCATCCGTCCGCCCGCCACGCGCACGAGCCGCTCCGGCGAGGCGCCGATGAAGCTCTGGCCGCGGCCGTTGGCCACCGAGAAGGCGTAGCAGCCCGGGAACCGCTGGCGCAGGTGGTTGAGCACGCCGAGCGGGTGGAACGGCTCGGCCGTCGTCAGGTGCCGCGCGCGCGCGAGCACGATCTTGCGGTAGTCGCCGCGGGCGATCTCGCCGAGGGCGGCGGCGACGGCGGGGCGGTACCAGTCGCCCCCGACCTCCGCCACCGCGCGCGGGGCCGACGGCCGGTCCGCGCCCTGCGCGGCGGAGTAGTCGAAGGAGCGGAACTTCCCGTGGGCCCGCCAGACCTTGGCCGCGAGCAGGTCGACGGGGGCGTCGGGCGCGACCACGAGGTTGGCGACCGCGACCGAGCCGTCGCCCGAGCGCGACACCTGCCAGCGCGGCACGAAGAGCCGGAGGGCGGGGAACGGCGCGCCGGGGGCCGAGGCGTCGGCGAAGCCCGCGGCGACGAGGAAGTGCGGGCCGGCGAAGGGCTCGTCGAGCGGGCCGACCGCGATGGTGTGCGCGAGCGTCTCCGCGACGAAGCGCCGCGCCGCGGCGAAGCGGTCGGGACCCTCCGCGGTGAACTCCACGACGCGCTCGGCGCCGGCGACGGCGAAGCCCGAGCCCGGGCGCTCGGCGTAGAAGTGCGGCTCGGTCGGCTCGAAGATGGACTCGAGCACCGCCAGGGGGTCGAGGCTCTCGACCGCGAGGCTGATGCTCACCAGCTGCGGACGCCCGGCGGCGCGGGCGTGCGCGGCGCACTGCGCGAGGAACTCCCGGAGCGCCTCGGGCGTGGCCTGCTCGGCGGGGCTCTGCGGAAGGACGCGCATGGCGGCGGCGCGCCGGCTCAGCCCTTCTTCTCCGCGGGCGGCTTGGGGAAGAGGATGTCCACCGCGCCGAGGCGCGCGCCGGCGAGGCGGGTCCCCCACTCCAGCTCGCCCTCCCAGCGCGCGAGCGGCGCGAGGCCGAGGCCGGCGCGGACCTTGCCGACCGTCGCGGGCATGACGGGGGCGAGCAGCGCGGTCGCGAGGCGCAGGGCCTCCGCGATGGTGGCGAGGGTCGTGTGCAGCTGGCCGGCGGCGGCCGGATCCTTGGCCAGCTTCCACGGCGCGCGGCGCTCGATGTAGGCGTTGGTCGCGGTGACGAACTGCATCGTCCGCTCGAGGCCGAGGTGGAACTGGAACTCCGCGCCGAGCGCCATCACCTCGTCGCGCGTGCGCGCCCACAGGGCCTGCAGCTCGCGCTCGGCGTCCTCCGCCGGACCGGCCGCGGGCACCACGCCGCCGGCGAAGCGGGCGGTCATGTTGAGCGTGCGGTTGACGAGGTTGCCGAGGTTGTTCGCCAGCTCGCTGTTGTAGCGGACGAGGAACTGCTCGCGGGAGAAGTCGGCGTCGAGGCCGACCGTCATCTCGCGCACGAGGAAGTAGCGCAGGGCGTCCACGCTCCACTCGCGGCAGAACGCGACGGGGTCCACGAAGTTGCCCGTGCTCTTCGACATCTTGGCGCCGTTGACCGACCACCAGCCGTGGACGAGCAGGCCCTTCGGGACGGGCTGGCCGAGGGCGTGGAGCATGATGGGCCAGTAGATGCCGTGGGCGGGGATGAGGATGTCCTTGCCGATCACGTGCCAGTCGGCCGGCCAGCGGCCGCGGCCCTCGACGGCGGAGACGTAGTTGAGCAGCGCGTCGAACCAGACGTAGGTGACGTAGTTCTCGTCGAACGGCAGCGGGATGCCCCACTCGAGCCGGTCCTTCGGGCGCGAGATGCAGAGGTCGTTGAGCGGCTCGGCGAGGAACTCGAGCAGCGACTTCCGCCGGTGGGCGGGGAAGACGAAGTCCTCGTGCGTGCGGATGTGCTCCACCAGCCATTCCTGGTAGGAGCGGAGCTTGAAGAAGTAGTTCGACTCGGTGATCTCGACCACCTCGCCGAAGATCTCCGGCCACGAGCCGCCCGGCAGGCGGTCCTTCTCCTGCAGGAACTGCTCCTGACGCGGCGAGTAGAAGCCGCGGTACTCGGCGAGGTAGATGTCGCCCTTGTCCTTCAGCCGCTGCAGCGCGTCGCGCACGACCTGCTTGTGGCGGGGCTCGGTGGTGCGGATGAAGTCGTCGTTCGAGAGGTCGAGCAGGGCCGCGAGCGCGGTGAACTCCGCGGCCGTCTCGTCCACGAACTGCTGGGTGGGCACGCCCTTGGCGCGCGCGCTCTGCTGGATCTTCTGGCCGTGCTCGTCGGTGCCGGTGAGGAAGAACACGTCGTCGCCCTGCAGCCGGCGGGTCCGCGCGATGACGTCGGCCAGCACCTTCTCGTAGGCGTGGCCGAGGTGCGGGGAGCCGTTGACGTAGTCGATGGCCGTGGTCAGGTAGAACGACTTCATGAAAGGACCCGTGAAAGTACGTCTCACCGGGGGTTTGTCGAAGGTTTTGACGGGACTCGGGTGCCCGGCGGGGGTAGCGAGGGAGGGTCGTCCATGAGTCCCTTCGTCCGCGCCCTGCTCCTCGCCGCCGCCCTGCTCGCGGTCTTCCTCGCCGCCTTCCTCGGGCTGCAGGGCTGGCTGGGACGCCGGGGGGCCGAGGCCCGGGCCGCGGCCGTGGCCGACTCCCGGCGCGCGCTGGAGGCCGCGCTGGCGCTGGCGCCGCGGGAACCCGCGGCGTGGGACGACGCGCACCGGCGGACGCTCGGGGCCGTCGCGGGCGCCGAGGTCCGGCTGCGCCGCGACGGGCCGCCGGCGCGGGACGCGGACTTCAGCCTGCCGCTGGCGGGCCACCCGGGCTGGAGCGTGGATGCAGTCGTCACGCCCCGGGCCACCGAGGCGCAGCAGCGCCGCGTGCACAGCGTCTTCGCCACGCTGCTGATGCTCGCGCTCCTCCTCGGCTCCGTGCCCCTGATGCTCGCCGGCCTGCGGCCCCGGACCGCGCCCGAGCGGGAGACGCGCGCCCCGTGGCGGGCGGCGCGCGCGGAGGCGGCGGGACTCGAGCGCTTCGCCCGGCTCACGGTGGAGCGCGGCGCGGAGCTCGAGCGCGAGCACGGCGCGCGGCGCCGGGCGGAGGAGGACCTCGAGGTCAGCCGCTCCCTGCTCGAGCGCTCCCTCGGCGAGCGCGTGCGGCTCGGGCGCGAGCTGCACGACAACGTCAGCCAGACGCTCTACGCCGTCACCCTCACCCTCGAGAGCGTGCGCAAGCACGTGGGGGCGCCGTCCACCGCCGCGGAGCGCCTCGACGCGTGCCTGACCGAGCTCCGCCGGCTCAACCAGGAGGTGCGGGCGTTCCTGCGCGAGCTGGACCCCGGCGCGGTGCAGGGCACGTCGCTCGGCCGGACGCTCGCGGAGACGCTGGACGGGCTCGCGCGGACGGCCGGCGTCGAGGTCGTGCCGCGGCTGGACGCCGAGGCGCTGGCGCAGATCCCCTCGGCGCACGCGGCCGAGGTGGTGAACATCGTGCGCGAGGCCGTGAGCAACGCCATCCGCCACGGCCGCGCGCGGCGCGTCACCGTGCGCGCGGCCCGCGCCGACGACCGCCTGGCGCTTTCGGTGGCCGACGACGGCGGCGGCTTCGCGACGGATGCGCCCGCGACCGGCGGCCGCGGACTCGCGAACATCCGCGCCCGCGCCGCCGCGCTCGGCGGCGAGGCGGTGGTCGAGTCCGCGCCCGGCCGCGGCACGCGCGTGGTGCTCGTCCTCCCCATCGGCCCCGCTTCCGCATGACCTCCCCCGCCTCCCCCGCCCGTCCGGTCCGTGTGCTGCTGGTCGACGACAGCCCGCTCATCCGGCTCGGCCTCAAGGCGGCGCTCGAGGACCGCTCCGACCTCGCCATCGTCGGCGAGGCCGGCACGGCGGCCGAGGGCGTCGCCCTGGCGGAGAAGCTGCGGCCCGACGTGGTGCTGCTCGACCTCCGCCTGCCCGACCAGCCGGGATTCGTCGCCTGCCGGCAGCTGGGGGTTCGGGTGCCCTCCACCAAAGTCCTCATTCTCACCTCCGCGACCGACGAGCGCCACGTGCAGGAGGCGATCGCGGCGGGCGCCGCCGGCTACCTGCTGAAGGACAACGACGGGGCCACGCTCGCCACCGCGCTCCTGCAGGTCGCGGCGGGGCGCTCGGTGCTCGACCCCGTGCTCGCCGACCAGGTCGTGCGCATGGTCCGGCGCGGACCCGAGGCGTCCGCCGCCGACCGCATCAAGGTCCTCTCGTTCCAGGAGCAGCGGGTGGTCGCCCTGCTGACCGCCGGACGCACCAACAAGGAGATCGGCGACGAGTTGGGCCTGACCGAGAAGACGGTGAAGAACTACCTCGCCACGATCTTCGACAAGCTCGGCATTTCCCGCCGCGCCCAGGCCGCCGCCCTTTACACCGAAGCCAACCGCGGGCCGCAGTAGCGCGCGGTGCGCCCGGTTTCCGGGGAGATAGGGTCTAAAGACTCTATCTTTTGAATCTAGTCAGCCCTAATTAAATGGGTCTTAATAGGGCCCATGAACTCCGGTAATCTAGGGCTTTTCGCACCCAAGGTCGCGGCGGAGCGGGGCATGAGCCTCGCGGAGGTCATGGTCGCCCTCGGCATCCTCGCCTTCGTCGCGACGGGCATCATGGCCGTGACGCTCCAGATCCGCTCCATGGCGGAGCAGACGGTCTACCAGAACACCTCGCTCGTGCTGGCCCAGGGCTACGTCGAGCAGCTCCGCAGCCTCGACTACACCACGCTCGACGCCGCGGCCCGGGATTCCTCGGGCACGGTCGAACTGCCCCTGCTCAACGCCGCCGGCGCCGCGCCCGCCGACGCCTCGGGCGGAGTGCTGGGCAACGGCGACTGGTCGAGCGAACGGATCTTCCTCGACGAGGACGCGTCGGGGAACCCGATCCAACCCCTCCAGTTCGAGTTCCGGCCCGTGCTGACGAGCCTCGACGTCGCGACTTCGGGCACGGCCCTCGGCGTCGAGATCAGCCTCGAGTACCGGACGACCTACAACTTCGGCTCGCGCCGCACGTTCGGCGGCACCCTGCGCACCGTCCGCTCCGCCATCCCGACCTACTGACCACGCCCATGCGCTCCCGCCACCCCTCCCCCGCCCCGCGGGGCTTCACCCTCACGGAGATGCTCGTGACGCTGACGCTGTTCGGCTTCGTCTCCGCCGGCATCCTGCCGTTCTTCATCGCCAACCTGCGGTACCAGTACGTCGGCGAGCAGAAGCTCCTGGTCAACCAGGACGTCCGCCGCGCGACCAACGAGCTGGTCGAGAACGCCCGCGAGGCGAACAACTTCGTCGTCTACCAGAGCTTCTTCGGCCAGAATCGTCCCAACGGCACGGCGGTCTCGCGCGACGCGAACGGCAACGGCGCCGTGACGTGGGCCGACCGCATGCTGGCCGGCCAGGCGGGCGACATGCTCGTCTTCGTCTACTACCGCGACCAGTACTTCGACTCCCGCTTCTTCGACGGCGTGGCGGGCAACAGCCCGGACCTCACGCAGGGCCAGGTGACGCGGCTCGTCATCTACTGGACCGCGGCGAACCGCAACATCCCGGGGGAGACGGCCCTCTACTCGATCGACACCGACCGGTACAAGCCGCTGCCGTCCTCGACCTCGTGGACCACCGGCTGGGGCGCGACCCTGCCGGCGACCCTCTCGACCACCGGGGCGTCGGGCACCACCACGCTCGAGGCGCTCCTCCCTCCCGCCAACTCCACGTGGGCGCAGTCCACCGCCGCCCGCGTCGTCCTGAACGACCTGCGCGGGCTCGGGCCCAGCGGCGCGTGCTTCGTCAACTTCCAGAACCGCAGCGTGGTCGTGCGGACGAAGATCCTCCACGGCAGCCGCGCCAAGCGCGTCACCAACACCTACAACTTCACCGTCACGCCGCGCGGCTGATCGCCATGGACTCCTCCCCCCTCCGTTCCCCGCGGGGCGCCGCCCTGCTCACCGTCCTGCTCATCTCGACGTTCATCGGCCTGACCGCCGCCGTCCTGCTCCGCTACGCCATCGTCGAGTTCTCCCTGAACCAGCGCACGCAGATGCGCTTCGCGGCCAAGAACGCGGCCGAGGCGATGATGAGCTACGGCGCCTCCGAGCTCATGGCCCGCCTGCAGCGCAACGTCTCGTTCTCCACCGGCGAGCTCACCACCGCGCCGCTCGCGACCCAGACCTCGCGCAAGGCGGTCCTCTTCGCGACCAACGCGTCCAACTTCGTGGCCCCGACGAGCCTGCGCCTGTGGGCCAGCAGCTACTCGGAGCCCGGCCGCAAGTACGTCGACCCGGGCGACCCGGGGAACGACTTCGACCCGCTGCGCGGCCAGAACATCCGCTCGCAGACCATCCGCCTGCTCTCCCGCGCCACCGCGGCCTCCGCCGGCGGCCGCGTCCAGGCCCCGGCGTTCGCGACGGAGTCCATCGAGATCCGCGACGTGTTCCTCTTCAACTACGCCATCTTCTACAACATCACGATGGAGTTCCACCCCGGCGCGGACATGACGATCGCCGGTCCCGTCCACTCCAACGTCAACTCCTACTACAGCGCGAGCAGCTCGCTCCGCTTCCTCAACCCGGTCACGGCCGCCGGCCGCATCATCGCCGGACCGCAGCCCAACGCCGGCTCCGGCCGCCCCACCGGCCGCAACGTCCAGTTCGCCACCGGCCTCGACCTCAACGCTGACGGCGTGGTCGACAGCATCGCCCTCAACAGCACGAGCATCGTCGGCGCCAACGGCTCCGCCCTCGGGACCTACGTGGACTCGGACCTCTCCAGCCGTTCCGCCAGCAACTCCTTCGCCCAGGTGGCCTCGCAGGTCTGGCGCGGCAACGTCCAGGACTCCTCCATGGGCGTCATCCAGCAGAACCTGCCCGCCATCACGGCCGCCAGCCCGTCGGAGGCTCACGACCTCATCGAACCGCCCGACGCCACGGTCTCGTCGGCCAGCCCGGCAGCCGTGCAGTCGCGCGAGACCCAGAAGTTCTCCCGCAAGGCCGGACTCTACATCGTGCAGGGCCGGCCCGGCACGGACGGCGCCGCCTCCGGCACCGCGCCCGCGCCGATCGCCTTCCGTTCCCCCGAGGACGCCGCCGCCTACAAGGCCGCGTCCGACCGCGCCGCCTGGCGGACCGCGAATCCCGACAAGATCATCAGCCTGCCCACCGGCATGGTGCGAAACAACCGGCGCATGCGCGATTTCCGCGAGGGCAAGGTCGTCAACATGGTGGACGTGGACATGAGCCGCATGCGCACCGCGGTCAATCCGCCCGGCGGCGCCCCGGCCTCCGACAAGTTCCAGATCAACGGCACCGACTGGAACCTCGACGCCTCGACGGGCGGCTGGAACGGCCAGGTGTACGTCGAGGTCGAGGCCCCGCTCAACGGCTTCACCGCGTCGAGCGACGTGGGAACCTTGGGCAGCGGCACCGGCACCGCCACGTCCGTGCGCCTGATCAACGGCTCGCAGCTGCCGAACCGCCGCGCGTCCAACCCGGCCAACGCCGTCCTGCCCGAGGGCGTCACGGTCGCGACCAACGCCCCGGTCTACATCGTCGGCAACTACAACTCCCCGGGCCTGAACGCCGGCACGCGCAACGGCGTCGCGGTCGGCACCGAGTCCGCCGCCACCATCGGCGAACCGAAGGACGGCGAGCTGCCGGCCGCCATCGTCGCCGACGCCATCAACATCCTCTCCAACGCCTGGGTGTCGGGCGGCGTGCCGACCGGCGACGTGAACTCGTTCAACTCGAGCGTCTCCTCGCGCGTGGCCTCCAACACCGAGATCTCCGCCGCGTTCCTCACGGGCAACGTGGCGACGAGCGGCGTGGGCAACCTGAACGACAACTACTCCGGCGGCGTGGAGAACTTCCCGCGCCTCCACGAGTCGTGGAGCGCCTCCGGCAACCGCACGCTCCGCTACCGCGGCTCGATGGTCGCGCTCTTCAACAGCGAGGTCGCCACCGGCCGCTGGATCGACGCCAGCTACGGCGCGCCGACGCGCGAGTGGGGCTTCAACCGCATGTTCGCCGACGGCCGCCAGCCGCCGGGCACGCCGATGCTCCGCTCCTTCCGCCGCCTCGACTACCGCGACATCTCCGAGGCCGACTTCAATTCCCTCCTCAGCAACACCACCTATGGATTCCGGGAAATGTAACGTCCTCGCCGCCGTCCTCGCCCTCGCGCTCCCCGCGGCCGCGCCCGCCGCCCTCCTCGGCGCCCGCGCCGCGCCGCCGGCCCCCGCCGGCGTCGAATCCCCGGCCCCCAAGGCCGCGGCCTCCGCCCGGGTCACGCCGGCCTGGCCGGCCCCGGCTCCCGCCCCGCCCACCCGCCTCGTCGGGAGCCCCAACGAGGACGCCGGGACCCGCGCCGTGCTCGTGCCGACGGCCGGCGGGGGACTGCTGCTCGACGAGGAACGGTTGTCCAACTGGACCCGCGCGCCCGTCGCGGAACGCTACTCTTACGAGTGGACGAACCGCTGGCTCGCCGGCGTCCGGCTCGGCCTCGCGGAGGCGCCGGCGACCGTGCTGACGGGACTCGACGACGCCCCGTGGCGCTCCTACCTCGCCGCCCTCCGACGCGAGCACGGGGCGCGCCTGCGCGTCGCCGTCGACGACGATTCCGACCGCAACCGGGACATGGTCCGCGTGCTGGGGGGCCGCACCCGCGTGCTCGATTTCGAACTCGCGCCGGCCACGCCGGACGAGCCGCCCCGGCGGGTCGTGCAGGTCTGCGCCCAGCACGGCAACCGCATCGTCGTGTTCTCGATCGAGGGTCCCGCGCGGACCGTCGCCTCGGCGGTGCGCGGATTCGAGAGCCTCGTCACCCGCATCGAGCCGGCGCGACCGGCATCCTGAAGCCCCACCGCTCGCTCCCGCGCCCCGTCCAGTGGGGATATGGCGCCCTCGCCGCGTCCGGCCGCCAACCGGGGCGTGGGCGCCCCGGCTCCATCGCCTCCGGCCACCGCGCCTCCGACGATCGGCTCCCTCTTCACGCGAATCGCCCCGAAGCACCGCTCGGCCTCATCGCACCCCAACGGCACTTGGCCCCCTCCCTTCCCGTGGGGATGCGGCGCCCTCGCCGCGTCGCGTCCGT
>CAYWTK010000096.1:0-3237 GCA_964460895.1 uncultured Opitutaceae bacterium | reverse complement strand
TGGGGATGCGGCGCCCTCGCCGCGTCGCGTCCGTTACTCCTGGAGATGCGGCGCCCCCGCCGCGTTGGACCGTCTTTCGGGGCGGGGCCGCCCCGGCTCCAGGCGCGGCTCAGGCGCGCGAGCCCACCGCCTCCCGACTCAGCCAACGGGCCAACGCGGCCCAGGCCCGTCCCCGATGGCTGATCGCGTTCTTCGCCGCCTCATCCAATTCCGCGTAGGTGCAGGTGTGGCCGTCCGGCACGAAGAGCGGATCGTAGCCGAAGCCCTTTCCACCGCGCGGCTCGGGGGCGAGCATCCCCTCGCAACGGCCCTCGAACGCGGCCTCGAAGCGGGCGGGACCGCCGCGCAGGAGCAGCACGCAGACGAACCGGGCCCGCCGCTGGTCCGCCGGCACGCCGCGCATCATGTCGGCGAGCTTGCGCAGATTCGCGACGGGGTCGCCCTGGGGCCCGGCGAAATAGGCCGACTCGACGCCCGGCCCGCCGCCGAGCGCGTCCACGCACACGCCGCTGTCGTCGGCCAGCACCCAGGCCCCGCGCGGCAGCAGCGCCTGGAGGGCCTTGGCCTTCTTGCGGGCGTTGCCGATGAAGCTGCCGGCGTCCTCGACCACCGCGGGCATCTGCTCCGGGGCCTCGATGCGCACGCCGAGCGCCGCGGTCTCGGGCGTCGCGTCCGCCAGCCGCTGCATCTCCTGCACCTTGTGCCGGTTTCCCGAGGCGAGATGGATGATCACGTCCCCACCCTCGCCACCCGACCGCCGCCCGCAACCGGATTCTCTTGCACCGACCTCACCGCTGTAGGGCGGGGTCTCCCGACCCCGCCGCGCACGTCGTTCCAGCATGCGCTCCTGAAAACGCGCGGACTACGGCGGGGTCGGGCCCGCCGGCCGAAGCCTTGGCGAGGGCGGGAGCCCCCCGCCCGAAAGGCCCTGGTTCGGACGCGGCGGCGCGGGGCGTCACTCGACCGCGCCGCGCCGGCTGAGCACGGCCTCGTCGACCGCCAGCTTCTCCGGGTAGCGCACGAAGCCACGCGTGAGCACGTCGTCGCCGTGCGTCTCGTGCCGCACCCGCTCGAGCCGCACGGCCTGCGCGAGGTGCTCCGTGCGGAGGCCGCGGAAGACCGACTTGCCCTTCTCGTCCGCCAGCAGCACCGGGGCCTGGTAGCTGAAGAGGTAGTCGAGCTCCCGCGCCTGCAGCAGTTCGCTCAGCAGCTGGGCACCGCCCTCGAAGAAGACGCCGGTGATGCCCTCCTCCGCGCAGCGCCGCCGGAAGTCCGCGAACGCGACCTTCGGCGCGGTGCTCGAGAGGACCCACGCCCGGACGCCCATCGCCGCGAGCTTGCGCACGTAGCCCATGCCGCCGTGCGTGGTCGTGACCACGATCGTCCGCTCGCGGAACTCGTCCGTGTAGAGGTTGGGCATCGACTTATCGAGGACGCTGCGCAGGAGGCCGTCGAAGACGAAGCGCACCGGACACCACTCCGTGCCGCCCAGGCGCGCCGTGAGCCGGGGGTTGTCGGCCCGCAGCGTGCCCGCGCCCACCGCGATGGCCGGGAAGTAGCGCCGCCATCGGTGCCCGTCGGCCCGGGCCGCCTCGCCGGTGATCCAGCGCGACTCGCCGAGGCGCGTCGCGACCTTGCCGTCGAGCGTCACGCCCGCCTTCGCCGCCAGGAGCGGCCGGCCCGTAGTGATCCAGTGGTTGAAGATCAGGTTGAGGTCCTCGCACTCCGCGGCGAGCACGCCGCTGGTCACCTCGACCCCGCCGGCGCGCAGGACGTCGAAGCCCTTGCCCGCGTGGGACGGGTTCGGGTCGGTCGCGCCGACGACGACGCGCGTGATCCCGGCGTCGACGATCGCGTCCGTGCACGGCGGCGTGCGCCCGTGCGTGCAGCAGGGCTCGAGGGTGACGTAGAGCACGGCGCCGGCGCGCGGCTTGCGGCCGAGGGCGCGGAGGGCGGCGACCTCGGCGTGGGCCTCGCCGGCCTTCGCGTGGTGGCCCTCGGCGACGACCTCGCCGCGCTCGACGATCACGGCGCCGACGAGCGGATTGGGGTGCGTGTCGCCCCAGCCGCGGCGCGCGACCTCGATCGCCCGCCGCATGAACCAGAGGTGGTCGAGCTCCTTCACGCGGCGACGTAGGGATTGCCCGCCTTCTCGTCGCCCACCGTGGTGCGCGGGCCGTGGCCGGGCAGCACCACCGTGTCGTCGGGCAGCGTGTAGATGCGCGTGCGGATCGACCGCGCGAGCACGTCGAAGCTGCCGCCGGGCAGATCCCACCGTCCGACCCCGCCGGCGAAGAGCGCGTCGCCCACGAAGGCGACGCCGGCGCCCTCGTCCGACGCGGGCGGGAGATGGAACAGGACGTTGCCCGCGCAATGCCCCGGCACGTGGCGCACCTCGAAGGTCCGGCCCAGCGCCTCGATCCGGTCGCCGTCGGCGACCCAGCGGTCCACCTTCACGCCCTCGAGCCCGAGCTTCGCGCCCATGAAGCCCTCCATGATCTCCGGCGTCTCGATCAGACCCTGGTCGTCGCGGTGCGCCACGACCTCCGGCGCGAACTCCCGCTTCAGGCGGGCGGCGTCCTGCATGTGGTCGAAATGGCCGTGCGTCAGCCAGAGCCCCGCCAGCCGGCAGCCGGCGCGGGCCAGGATCGGCCGCACCAGGTCCGTCACGCCCTGCGGGGCGTCCACCAGCACCGCCTCGCCCCGCGCGGGCTCGACGAGGAGGTAGCCGTTCGTCTCGAGCGGACCCGAGGGCAGGACATGGATCTTCACGCGGCCAGAATCCCCCGGGCACCGGCGTCCGCAAACGTAAAGTGCCCGCCGGCGTCACCGCGCGGCGGCCCGCGAAAAAATGCCTTCCCCCGCTCCGGGCCCGCTTGTTAACTGACCGGCTCGAAAATTCGCAGCATTCAGCATTCAGCAGTCAGCTCTCAGCATTCAGGCAACCGCATCCTCCCTCTTCACTCCCAACTCCTGACACCTTACTTCTGGATCCCGACTCCTGACTCCTGGCTCCTGACTCCTAAATCCCCCCTCTGGATTCCGCCATTCTCCTCCTCCCCCGCATGACCTCCGCCGAGATCCGCCAGTCGTTCCTCGACTTCTTCCAGTCGCAGCAGCACGCGATCGTGCCGTCGTCGTCGCTCATGCCGACGGCGCCGAACCTGCTGTTCACGAACGCGGGCATGAACCAGTTCGTGCCCTACTTCCTCGGCGACCAGGCGGCCCCGTGGAAGC
>CAYWTK010000095.1:0-13471 GCA_964460895.1 uncultured Opitutaceae bacterium | reverse complement strand
AGGGCGGGGGCTCCTGCCCCCGCCGCGAACGTCGTTTCAGGCTCCGCCCCTGAAATCGCGCTCGAATGACGGCGTCGGTCCGCCCCGAGAGTCTTTCCAGGATCGGCTCCTCAGGTCGCGCTCGGGCAACGGGCGGGGGCGCACGAGCTCCATCGGTCGGAATCGGTTGGGCGCGACGACCGCGGGACGAACCCGGCGGTCCCGCACCGCGCCGCCCGGCTCAGGAAGTCAGTTCGACGACCTCGCCCACGCGCGTGAGCGCGTCGCCGAGGTGGTCGCGCCGCGGGGCGGCGACCTTGCTGCCGCGCTGGACGGACTCGAGGTGGGAGAGCCACGTGGTCACGAGCTCGGTGTTGTAGGCGCTGACGACGAGGTCGACCGCGCGATCGCGACCGACCTTCTCGACGATGGCCTTCATCTTCGCTTTCTTGTCCATGGGGAACGGGGTTCGGAGGGTCTCTGCGGCCCGGCCGGAAGCCGAACCGTCGCGACGAGCGTGCCCGGGTTCGCCGCGCGTTCAAGCCCGCGCACCGGTGTGTTGCCGGGCACGAACGGGGCGCCCGGCGCGCGACCCCCAACCCGACGGTAGCCGGCGACCTCCGGGCGCCGGTCGCCCTGCGCCTGTCGTGTCCTTTCGCGGCCAACCCCTTCACGAGCGATTGGCCGCGAAGAGGCGCAAGAGACACAGGAGGTCGAGCCGCTCCGCATCCGCACTCCGCTCCCTCATCCTTCTCTTTCCTTTTTCTCCCTATCTTTTTCTCCCTCGACGAACCCGCGCCGCGCGCGACCTGTGCTCGGAGAGCCTTGAGGCCACCCGCATGGCCGTGGCGCGGGCGGGACTCCCCGTCCGCAACGGACGGGGCAGCGTGGCGCGCCCCTCAGCCGCCTCGCGCCTCGCGGAGCACGCCCAGCATGGCCGCGTGGATGCGGCCGTTGCTCGCGACGTAGCGGCCGCGGTCGAGCGCCTGCGGGTCGGGGCCGCCGTCGTAGTCGGTGACCGCACCGCCCGCCTCGCGCACGAGCAGCATCCCGGCGAGGGCGTCCCACGGATTCAGGTCCTGCTCCCAGTAGCCGT
Organism: uncultured Opitutaceae bacterium; assembly: GCA_964460895.1. Classification (GTDB taxonomy): domain Bacteria; phylum Verrucomicrobiota; class Verrucomicrobiia; order Opitutales; family Opitutaceae; genus Didemnitutus. Next base: position 12,396 of record CAYWTK010000095.1, on the reverse strand, counting down.
CGAGGCGGCCGCAGGCGACGTAGGCGAGGTCGAGCGCGGCGGAGCCGAAGCGCCGCTCCCCGCGGATGTGCCGGAGGAAGGCGCCCCACTCGCGGAGGTTGTTGTCGGCCTTGAGGTGCTTGTCGTAGGGGAACCCCGTCGCCACCACGGCGTCGGCCAGCTCCGCCGTCGCGCTGACCCGCAACGGCCGGCCGTCGAGCCGTGCGCCGCCGCCGCGCGTCGCGGCGAAGAGCTCGTCGCGCACGGGGTCGTACACGACGCCGAGCAGCGGCTGCCGGTCGCGCGTGGTGAGGGCGATGCTCGTGCAGAAGTGCGGCAGGCCGGCGGCGAAGTTCACCGTGCCGTCGAGGGGATCCACCTGCCAGTGGAACTCGGCCGTAGCGGCGGGCGCGCCGCGTCCGCCGCCCTCCTCGCCGACGAGGTGGTGGTCGGGGAAGCGCCGCAGCAGCTCGGCGGCGAGGAAGGCCTCGACCGCGGTGTCGGCGGCGGTCACGACGTCGGAGCGCGTGGACTTGCGGGCCGCGACCTCGACCGGGGCGGCGTGGTGCCGGCGCAGCAGGGCGCCGGCCGCGCGGGCGAGGGCGGAGATGTCGTCGAGGATCGCGGCGGGGTCCATGCGACGATGCCAAGGGACCCGGCGGGCGACGTCAGCCGCAATCGCGGGCGACCTCAGCCGGGACCGGCCGGCGGGAGCGGGCGCGAGCGGGCGGTCACCGGACCGGGGCGGCGCAGCAGCATCTTGCCCGCGCTCACGACGCGGGGCCGGTGACGCGCGACCGGAGGCGACGCGGAGCCGCGGAGGGGAAGACGGGGGGCTTTCATGCTCCCAAGCTAGGCGGACCGCACGCCGGCGCCACCCGGGGCACGGTCCGGCCGGGAGTTAGGAGGTCCGCTACTGACGGAGCGGGCGGGTCAGGACCGGCGGGGGCGGAGGTCCTGGTCCGGCAGCGGCTCCAGCCCGGTCACGCCCTCGCGGGCCAGCGCGCGGGCCACCGAGGGACGCAGCGCCGCGTCGATCTCCCCGACCTCGAGCACGTGCGCCCCGTCCGCCGCGTCGCCGCGCACGAACGCGAGGAGGTCCGCGAGTTCGGAGATGTCGCTCTCGAGGAAGTGCTCCTCGACGACGGCCGGCGCGCAGTCGGCGTGCATCACGGCCTCGGGCCGCCCGTCGGCGGGCGCGGCCGGCTCGATCCGCAGCTCGCCGGCGATGCCGGCGCGCGCGAGGCGTGCGGAGAATTCGCCGAGCCGCTGGTGGGCGTAGGCGAGGCTGACGAGACGCGCCTGCCGCAGGATCGCGTCGCGACTACGAAGGAGTTGGTGGATGTCCATGGCGGGGAGGCGGCCGGTGAAGGCCGCAGGGGGATGGCCTGACGTTGGGTTGCGCCCGGTGGACGCCGCATGAGGACGGCCCCGGGCCCGGAGTCTGACTTCCTGTCCCTGTCCTGAACGCGTCGGACGGCGGAAACGGCCTCGCCGTGGACGCACTGACTCGCTGCCTGACTCAAATCACGATCTCAACCGTGCATCTGAACTGACACCGACACCGCGGACAAAATCCCGCCCGACTCCGGCCGCAAGCCCGAACTGGCCTCGGCGCGTAATTCCCCGGAAGCCGTTGGTGAGGCGCATTCCCGACCGCCGACGCCGAGATGGTCATCGCCGTCCGGGCGATCCGCGGCTAGATGGTCCTGGCCCATGCCCTCCCTGCCCCGCCCTGTCCAGGTCCTCCTCGCCATGTTCGCCCTCGCGGCTCCGGAACTCGCCGCCGGCGTCCTCGAGGACCGCGCGATCGAGGACCTCATCCGGCGCTCGTTCGTGCTCCAGCACGTCGTTTCGGACCCGACGATGGTGCAGGTCTTCGTCGGCCGCGGCGCGGTCGAGCTGCGCGGGCAGGTGGCGCACGAGGAGGAGCGGCGGCTCGTCGGCGACGCCCTGGCCCGCCTGGTCGGCGTCGCCCGGGTGGACAACCGCCTGTTCGTGGACTCCGGGGACCGCCGCAAGACGGCGCGCTGGAAGGCCGACCGGCTGCGCAGCCACCTGATGGCGCGCGGGGACGTCGAGCTCACGCCCTTCGTGGTCCGGGCGCGCGACGACGCGATCGAGCTGGGCGGCACCGTGCGCACCGCGGCGCAGCGCGACGCGCTCGTGGCCATCGCGCAGGCCGTCGCTCCGCCCTTCGCGGTCCGGGACCTCCTCGAAATCGACCCGGGCGTCGCCGCCCGGTCCGTGACGGTCGACGACGCGTCGGTCGCCGCGCTGGTCCACGAGACCCTGGCCGAGATCGCCGGCGCGCGGATCGCGCCCCAGGACGTGGCGAGCGCGGAGGGGCGGGTCACGCTCGACGGCGCGGTCGTCCGGATCGAGGACGTCGCCCGCGCCGCTCGCCTCGCCGCGGCGATCCGAGGGGTGCGCAAGGTGGAGAACCGGGTGGTCGTGCGCCCGTAACCGGCGGGGTCAGTCCCCGCGCCGGAGCACGACGCAGAGCTCGCTGCCGAGCGAGGGGAACGCCCCGCCCCACCACTGGTTGAGGCGGACCCAGGTCGCGGAGTTCTCGACCCACGCGCCGGTGCGGCGGAAGAAGTGCGAGCCGCTGAGGAGCGCGACCCGCAGCCCGGCCGCGGCCGCCATGCGCCGCACGCGCCGCGGGTGGAAGACCTGCTGGTGGCCCCACTCGGGGCGCTCCCCCGCCGCCATCCCGCGCCGGTGCTGGGCCTCGCGCAGCGGCGCGAGCCACCCGGGCATGGTCGGGAAGCCGAGCAGCACGAGGCCGCCGGGCCGCACCACGCGGGCGAACTCCCGCAGCGTCGCCTCGGGCGCGCGCAGGTGCTCGAACACGTGGAGGCTCACGACCGCGTCGAAGGCGCCGTCCGCGAACGGCAGCGGCCGCTCGAGGTCGCCGGCGACGACCGCGTCGTAGCCGGCGCCGGGCAGGCGCGGGTCGTCGAGGCGGCAGTCGAACGCGGTCCAGTGGGCCCGGAACGCCGGATCGGCGAAGCGCTTGAGGAAGCCTCCCTGGCAGCCGGCGTCGAGCAGGCGCACGGGTTCGGCGCAGGCGCGCGCGTGGTCGGCGAGCGCGGCCGCGGCCCACCAGTAGCGGAGCGCGCGGAACGGGTAGCGCGTCGCGGCGGCCTTGGCGCCGAAGAGTTCGCCGAACGACGTGCGGCGCGCGGCGGCATCCATCAGGTCGAGCGACCAGCGCGCGAGCTGGAAGCGGGCGTAGGGAGGGGTCAGGGGCCGGTCCGCGGAAGCGGCGGCGGGAAGGGTGCGGACGGAGGAAAGGGACATCGGGGAATCGGATCGGGTTGGGGAGAGGCCCGGACGCGCAGCGACGCGACCGGAGCGGACGACGACGGACGCGGCGGCCGGCCGCGCCTCGTCAGACCCGATAGATCCCGAACAGCTTGTGCCGCGGCGGAGCGGCGTAGGTGGGCGACGGCGGCCGGGGCGCCGAGGCGGCGACGACCGCACCGGAGCCGCCCCAGGGCGATTCGCCCGACGGGGCCTCGGTCCCGATGTCGGGGAGCACGGCGAGCTCGTCGCGCACCGCCTTGGGCTTGCCCGGACAAAGCTCGTCCTCGCCCTCGACGTTCTCCTCGGTCTGCAGCACGTCCGCCGCGAAGAACGGGAGGAACTTGCAGCAGAAGGGATTCAGCACCGACAGCGCGACCAGCGCCACCAGCAGGGCTGGGAGGCGGAAGGGACGGCGGCGCGCGCGGGGGGACGGCATTGGCAACGTGGGATGCAGGGATGACGGAAACGTTCGAAAAAGACCACTCTTCTCCCACCCCACGGGCGACGGCTTGCGGCGGATGCACGCCGGGGCGGGTTATCATCCGGCCTCATGGCGCCACGCGCGGCCCTAACAGTCGCCGCGGCCGCGACTCCGCGCGGGGCGTCCGCGCGTTGTTCCCGTGCCCGGCGGGCCGAGCGGCCCAGCTCCGGGCGACCAACCATCCACGTCCGATCCTCCCAGACCATGAAGATCCGTTCCCTCCTCGCCACGCTCGCCCTCGCCGCGGGCGTCGCCGTCTCCGCCTCCGCCAAGACCGTCGTCGACCTCGCCATCGGCTCCCCGGACCACACCACGCTGGTGGCCGCGGTGAAGGCGGCCGGCCTCGTCGAGACCCTCAGCGGCAAGGGCCCGTTCACCGTCTTCGCCCCGACCAACGCCGCGTTCGCCAAGCTGCCCGCCGGCACGGTCGAGTCGCTGCTCAAGCCGGAGAACAAGGACAAGCTCGTCGCCATCCTCACCTACCACGTCGTGCCCGCCCAGGTGCTGGCCAAGGACGTGAAGGCCGGCGCGGCCCCGACGGTCAACGGCAAGACCGTCACGCTCGCGACCGACGGCGGCGTCACCGTCAACGGCGCCAAGGTCATCGCCGCCGACCTTGTCGGCTCCAACGGCGTGATCCACGTGATCGACACCGTCATCCTGCCGTAAGGCCCCGACTTTCGTCCGTGCGTGTGTGCCCGACCCGCGGCCTCCCGGCCGCGGGTCGTTCGTTTTCCGCCCTCCGACGGCCACCGGAAGCGCGCGTCCCCGGACGGCCGCCGACGTCCGGGCCGCACGCGGTCCCGTCCGCGGGCGCCGCGCGGCGCCGGGCCCTCAGGCCGCGACCGGCCGCAGGCGCGCGGGCACGAGCTCGGCGAGGAGCTCCGACCGGCGGCCGCCGCGGGAGCGGCGGGCGGCCGGCTTGGGGCCGAGGCTGACGGCGACGCGCTGGAGCAGGACCTCCACCCGCTGGGCCGAGATCCTCCAGTCCGCCCCCGTCGGGTGCAGCCACTCGAAGCCGAAGGAGACGCTGCCGCGGCCGGCGCCGTAGGACACGACCGGGTGGCCCCCGACCGCGAGCTCGTGGAAGACCTCGATGCCGCTGGCCGGCAGGCGCGACTCGTCCACGGAGACGAGGCAGCGGACCTGCTGGCCGTCGCGGACCGCGCGGAGGGCGACGCGGACCTCCTGGTCCGGGCCGGTGTGGACGAGTTCGTCGTAGTCCTCGCGGGTGCGGAGCCCGGCGAGGGCGAGGGCGGAGCGGCAGGCGACGAGCGGGGTGCGGAGCGGGAGCATGATCATGGGAGGAGGAGGGTGGATGCGTCCAAGGTAGCACCGGGGGTCGGACACGGGCTGTCCCAGCCTGGGCGGACCGTGCAAACCGGTTGAATTTTCCCCGTCCGGCCCGCAATTTCCCCGGATGTCCCCCCGCCTCCTGCGTCCGACCGTCGCCGCCGTCCTCCTGCTCGCGCTCGCGGCCTGCCGCACGCCCGTCGCCCCGCCGCCGCCGCCGGCCGAGCCGCCGAACCTCTCCGTGCTCAAGGAGGAGCTGCGGGCCTACGCCGCGGACGGCCGCTACGCCGCGGGCGTCGCGCGCGTGGCGGACGAGGCCCGGGCGTGGATCGAGACGCGGGCCCGCGCGGGCGGCGGCCGGCTGGCCATCGTCCTGGACATCGACGAGACCGTGCTCTCGAACCTCGACCACATGCGCGAGTGGGACTTCGGCTACCACCCGCCGACCTGGGACCGCTGGGTGGCCGCCGCGGACGCCCCGCCGATCGAGCCGATGCGCGAGGTCTATCGCGCCGCCCGCGCCGCGGGGGTGGCCGTGTTCTTCCTCACGGGCCGCAAGACCACCGACGGCCCCGGCACCGTCGAGAACCTCCGCCTCGCCGGCATGGACGACTACGCCGGCCTGCACCTCAAGCCCAACGCCTACCCCGGCACGACGCAGGCGTTCAAGACGGAGACCCGGCGCGCCCTCGCCGCCGACGGCTGGACCATCATCGCCAACATCGGCGACCAGCACAGCGACCTCGACGGCGGCCACGCCGAGCGGACCTTCAAGCTGCCGAATCCGTTCTACGTCACGAAATGAAGAAGGAGGAAGCGGTGTGCAGCGAGCGGTGAGCCGTGATCCGTAAACAGGAAACCAGGAGCCGGGAACGGTGAGCGGGAGGCGATGAATCGCCGGAGATGAATCGCGGGACTCCCCTCCCCCGACCGACACCCGCCCCCCGCCCACTGCCCGCCACTCCCTGCTCACCGCTCCCCGCTCCCTTTCCTCCCCGCCCGCCCCATGCTCTACGCCGTCACCATCTTCCTCGGCGCCTTCCTGCTCTTCCTCGTCCAGCCGCTGGTCGGGAAGTTCATCCTGCCCTGGTTCGGCGGGAGTCCGGGCGTGTGGACGACCTGCCTGCTCTTCTTCCAGACGCTGCTGCTGGCCGGCTACGGCTACGCGCATTTCACGTCGACGCGCCTGCGTCCGCGCCAGCAGGCCACGGTGCACCTCGCGCTGCTCGCGCTGTCGCTCCTCTGGCTGCCGATCGCGCCCGACGCGGAGTGGCGGCCCGGGCCCGGGGACGAGCCGACGCGGCGCATCCTCCTGCTGCTCACGGCCACGCTGGGTCTTCCCTACCTGCTCCTCTCGGCCACCGGTCCGCTGATCCAGCGCTGGTTCCACCTGGAGCACCCGGGCCGTTCGCCCTACCGCCTCTACGCGCTGTCCAACGCCGGGTCGCTCCTCGCGCTGCTGGCCTTCCCGTTCGCGCTCGAGCCGCTCGCCTCGCGGACGGCGCAGGCGTGGGGCTGGTCGGCCGGGCTCGTGGCCTTCGCGCTCCTCTGCGGCGCGCTCGCCTGGCGCATCCGCCGGCTCGACCCGACGGACGCCGCGCCGGCGCCGGCGACCGAGGGCGCGACCGACGACGCGGAGAAGCCGACGCTCGGCACCAAGTTCTTCTGGGTGGCGCTGCCCTTCGTCGCGTCGGTGCTGCTCGTCGCGACGACGAGCAAGCTCAGCACCGACGTCGCGGTCGTGCCCTTCCTCTGGGTCCTGCCCCTCGCGCTCTACCTCGTGACCTTCATCGTGGCGTTCGACCACCCGCGCTGGTACCGGCGCGACGTCTTCGCGGCGCTCTTCGTCCTCGCGTGCGCGGTGACCGGCTACCTGCTCTCGACCGGCTCGCACGACGCCATGCCGTTCCAGGTGGCCGGCTACTGCGCGACGCTCTTCGTCGCGGGCATGGTCTGCCACGGCGAGGCCTACCGCCTGCGCCCGGCGCCGCGCCACCTCACCGCGTTCTACCTCCACCTCTCCGCCGGCGGCGCGCTCGGCGGGCTGTTCGTCGCGGTCGTCGCGCCGCTCGTGTTCAACGACATGTTCGAGCTGCACCTCGGGCTCTGGGTCCTGGCGTACCTCTTCGCCACCCTCGGCCTGCTGCAGCGGAGCCGCGAGGTCGCGGTCGGCGTCGGGGCCGGCGCCCTCGTCGCCGCGCTGGTCCTGCCGGGCCTCCACGCGGGTCCGCTGGCGGAGCCCGGGATCCTCGCGGGCGCCAAGCTCTACCTCACCGCCGTCCGCTCGTTCTACGTCGAGCACTGGACCTGGGCCGCGGCCGCCGCGGCGCTCGCGGCGTGGAGCCTGCGCGGGGCCTGGGTCCGCGGCGCCGACGCCTGGCACCCGCGCCTCGCAATCTTCCCGCTCGGCCTGACCGGCCTGCTCGGCGCCGTGCTGTTCCTGCAGATGACCGGCGGCCGGGACAACCTCGTCGAGGCCTCGCGCAACTTCTACGGCACGCTCAAGGTGCGCTCCTACGGCGAACCCGGCTCGATCTCGCACAACCACGTGCTGAGCCACGGCATCACCACCCACGGCCTGCAGTTCCGGGAGGCGCCGTACGACACGTGGACGACGACCTACTACGGCCCGGCCAGCGGCATCGGCCTCGCGCTCGACCTGGCCGAACCGACCACCGGCGGCCGCCACATCGGCCTCGTCGGCCTCGGCGTCGGCACCCTCGCCGCCTACGGCATGCCCGGCGACCGGCTGCGCTTCTACGAGATCAACCCGACCGTCCTCACCCTCGCCCGCGAGCGGTTCTCCTACCTCGCGCAGACCGTGGCCGACGTGAAGATCGTGCTGGGCGACGCGCGGCTGACGATGGAGGACGAGCTGCGCCACCGCGCGCCGCAGGAGTTCGACGTGCTGGCGCTCGACGCCTTCAGCAGCGACGCGATCCCGGTCCATCTCCTCACCGTCGAGGCCTTCGAACTCTACCTCCGCCACGTGAAGCCGGACGGCCTCATCGCCGTCCACATCTCCAACCGCTACCTCGACCTCCGTCCGGTCGTCGAGGCGCTCGCGAAGCACTTCGGCCTGACGTACGCCACCATCTCCCACGACCCCAAGGAGGAGGACTGGTGGCTCTACCGGACGACGTGGATGCTCCTCAGCCGCGACGCGGCCAAGCTGGAGGTCCCCGCCATCCGCGACGTGGCCGACGCGCTCTCCGACGACACCGCCGAGCTCGTGCTCTGGACCGACGACCACGCCAGCCTCCTGCCCGTGCTGAAGTGAGCCGTGCCGCGAGCGTCGCTTGAGGCAACGTAGCCCGTGCCGCGTACGGAAGCTGTAGGGCGGGGTCTCCGGACCCCGCCGCGAGCGTCGTTTCTGGCAACGCAGCCGTACCGCGCACGAAAGTTGTAGGGCGGTCCCTCGGCCGCGGGACGACCCCGCCGCGAACGTCGTTTCCGGCCTCGCTTCCGAGAACGCGCGCGAACGTCGGCGGGGGCGGGAGACCCCGCCCTACAGTCCAGCGGCGGCCTACTTGGCGGGCTCGGCGACGGGCGCCGGAGCGGGGGCGGCGGGGGCGGAGCGGTCCTGCCAGAGGTAGCGGGCGCGGCCGTCGGCGTCGGCGTGCTGCACGGCGTTCCAGCGGATCCAGACCGCGAGGGCGGCGGCCGCGAGCACCGCGACCCAGAAGACGATCCGGCGCTTCCGCGCGGCGGCCTGCTTGTCCTCGTAGGGGTCCTCGAGCGACAGGCGCGAGCCGGCGGGCTTCTTCGCCATCTCGGTGAGCGCGGAGCCGAACGGGATGTTGATCATCACGCGTCCGTTCACGGCCCAGCCGTTGCCCTCGAGGATGGGGCCCAGCGTGCGCTGCCGCAGCTTGAGCCAGGCGATAGCCATCGAGGGGAGCGAGATGATGAGCATGAGGCCGACGACGACCAGCGGGAGCTGCCAGATGGCGAGCTTGGCCAGGCCGGTGGCGATGGCGCCCAGGGCGCCGCCGATCGCGCCGACCGCGACGCCGAGGGCGGCGACCGTGCCGACGTCGATCTTCTTCGGCGGCTCGGCCGCGCCCTTGTCGGCGTTGGCCGTCTTCTCCGCGGCCGCCGCGAGCTTGCCCGAGGAGGCGGCCTCGGCCGCGGCGGCGCGCTTGGCCACCTGCTCCTCGACCATGCGGATGAACTTCTTGTACGGGGCCCAGAACGCCTGCCCGATGCTGATCGGGTTGTCGACGATGCTGGTGATGACCGCGTCCCAGTCGTTCCCGGCCCGGTCGTAGAACACGCCGTGGCGGCCCACGAACAGGAAGTCCGAGTCGCCCTGCGTGAAGCACGCGGCGATGGTCATCGCCTTGCCGCCGGGGCGGGTGCACGCGCAGTAGGCGATGTAGGTCTTGCTCATCGCCGCGAGCGGGTTCGGGCCGTCCACCCGGATGCAGAGCTCCGTGCTGCGGCTGTCGAGGAAGAGCGTGCCCGCCTGGAAGACGGCCCACTTGTCGCGCGAGTAGAAGTCGGCGAAGTTGACGAAATTGTGCAGCAGCGCGCGGAGGTCGCGGTGCAGGCGCACGAGCCGCTCGAGTTCGCCGAGCGCCTGCAGCTCGGGGGCGAGCTTGGCGTCCTCGGCGAGGAGGTCGGCGAGGCGGGCCTTGCCGTCCGAGGCGAGGATCTCCCGCGCCCGGGCGAGGCCGAGGGACTCGACCGCCGCGCCCGCCTTGCCGGCGGTCCACGCGCCGAAGGCCGCGAGCCGGCCGGTCAGCGTCGTCCACTCCGCCTCGGTCAGCGCCGTCTTGCCGGCGCCGAAGACCGGGACGACGGCGGCGTCGCGGAACGCCGCGAGCTTCGCGGCCCAGGCGGGGTTGACGCCCTCCGCCAGCGGCAGCGCCCGGCCGGCCGCGATGGCCGCGAGCGGGAAGCCGGCGACCTCGTCGGCCGTGAGGCGCAGGTCCTTGGCCGCGACGGCGAGGTACTCGGACTCGGACCGGTTGAGCGCGCCGAGCGCGCGGGCGTCGAAGGCCGCGAGCCGGCAGCGGCCGAAGAAGTCGTCCACCTTCGTCCGCACCGCCTCGGTCGCGGCGTGCGCGCCGGCCGTGGCGCCGCCGAGCGCCTGCACCGCCGGCGTGGCGCCCTGCTCGCTCCAGGCCACGAAGGCCGCGAGCTCGGCGAAGAAGCGGTCCACGTGCGCCGCCGTCACCCCCGGCGAGCCCGCCCGGTCGGCCTTGCCGCCGACGGTGGCGAGGATGTCCTTGATCAGCTGCGCGAGCGCGGCGTCGGGGGTGGCGTCCGGCGTGACGACCCCGTCGCCGTTGAGCGGGCTCGCGGCGAAGATGCGCGTGGTGTCGGCGCTCTCGGCGACCGTCACCGCGGTGGCGTCCTTGCGTCCGAGGCGCGCCAGCACCTGCCGGGCCGCGGCGAGCAACGCGCTCCCCTCGGGCCGGTCCGCGGCGATGGCGTCGAGCGCGAGGCCGTCGGCGCCCTGCAGCAGCACGGCCGGGTCCTTCAGTCGCGCGCCCGCCCACTTCACGGCGGCGAGCAGCTCCGGCACCCGGATGCGCCCGTCGCTGTCCGCGTCGATCAGCGCGAGCGTGCGCTCGTCGAGCTCGAGGCCCTTCACCGGACAGCTCAGCGCGACCCAGAGCTTCGGGTCGAGCTGCTCGAGGTTCGCGAGGTCGGCGGCGGTCTCGAGGGCGACCTGGTCGAGGCCACCGGTGCGGAAGAACTTCCAGGAATGGGCGGAGGGCATGTTGGGCACGGTTACAGGGCGAATGCCCGGTTCGGACGGGACTGGCAAACCCGAAGACGCCCGGCGGGTCCTCCGGAAGCGACCCCACGGAACGCAAAATCCGCGCAGCCGGCGGCGCGATCCGGGTGCATAATGCTGGCATGAAGACACTGCTCGTGCCGGTGGATTTCTCCGCGGTGACCGACGAGGTGATCGACACCGCCGTGACCTTCGCCCGGGCCTTTTCGGGTCGGGTCGCCCTCATCCACGTCGTCCAGCCCCCGGTGGTGACCAGCGAGTTCGCCCTGCCGGTGGAAGTGCTGCAGGAGGCCATGGCCGTCGGCGAACGCGCCGCCAAGACCAAGCTCGACGGCTACGTCGAGCTGTTCCGGCGCGCCGGCATCCCCTGCGAGGCCCGCGTCGCGCACGGCCCGCCCGTCGCGATGATCCGCGAGGAGGCGAGCCGGGTGAAGGCCGACTACATCGTCATCGGGTCGCATGGCCACGGGAAGCTCTACGACTTCTTCGTGGGCAGCACCGCCAGCGGCATCATCAAGCGCGCGACCTGCGGCGTCATCATCGTCCCGCAGACGGAGAAGGGCGCCTGAACGCCCCCCGCCCGCGCACCTCCCGCGCGGGCGCATCCCCCGGCCGGATCGCCGCGCCCGACACCGGGCGCAGGCATCGATCCTCCCGCTCCGCGAGGGGCTGGCGGCGCGTGTCAGCCGCCAGTTCGCGATTGGCATTCCCGCCCAATCCGGTAGCCGGGAGCCGAGTGAACGCTGAACGCTGAACGCTGAACGCTGAACGCTCACTGCTCACCGCCCACTCCTCACTCCCCCTCCCTCGTGCTCGGAGAGCCCGGGCTACCCTCCCCTCACCTTCCCCCATGAACCGCGAAATCCACCACTGGCACAGTCCCCGCCTCGACAAGACCATGGAGGTGGCCGTCTACGGCCACTATGGCTTCGCCCTGCTGATGTTCCCGACGGCGGCGGCCGATTACCTCGAGTACGAGCGCTTCCAGGTGATCGACGCGATCGCGCCGTTCATCGACGCCGGCAAGGTGAAGGTCTTCTCGATCAATTCCATCAACAACGAGAGCTGGCTGAACTCGTGGATGCACCCGCGCCACAAGTCCATCCGCCACCAGCAGTTCAACGGCTACGTGGCGGAGGAGGTCGTGCCCTTCATCCACAACCACTGCCAGGGCCGCGTGCCCATCATCACGACCGGCGCGTCCTTCGGCGCCCTCCACGCCGCCAACACGCTCTTCCGGCGGCCCGACCTGATCGACGGCGTCATCGCCATGAGCGGCAGCTACGACCTGAAGGACTACACCGACGGCTACTGGGACGAGGACGTGTACTTCAACTCGCCCATCGACTACCTGCCGAACCTCGAGGACGAGCAGCAGCTCGCCCAGCTCCGCGCGAAGCGCCACATCTACTTCGTCAGCGGCCAGGGAGCCTTCGAGAAGCCGTCCTCGTCCGTCGACATCGGCCACATCCTGCACCGCAAGGGCATCCCCCACCAGATCGACCTCTGGGGTCACGACGTGAACCACGACTGGCCCTGGTGGCGGAAGATGCTGCCCCACTACCTCGGTTCGAAGTTCTGA
>CAYWTK010000094.1:0-13573 GCA_964460895.1 uncultured Opitutaceae bacterium | reverse complement strand
AACGCTGAAGTCCGGCCCACTGGAGCCGGGGCGCCCTCGCCCCGGGGATCGAGGCACGACGCGGCGAGGGCGCCGCATCCCCAGGGGCCGGAGGACGGAGGGCGGAGGACGGACGGCGGAGGACATCAACCAACGACCCAGGACCCTGCCCGAGCGGCGCGGAGCGCCGCTCCGCGAAACCCTCACGGGTTCCGCTACGGCGATCGGGCAAGAACCCAGAAACTCGCGGCGCGCCGCGCCGCACCTCCAAGCCCTCACGGGCTCAGCCACAGAGATCAGCCAGTAACCCAATAACCCAGTAAACCACCCCACCCTCTGCGCTCTCCGCGACCTCCTGTGAGAATCGGTTCGAGGCTTGCGCCACTGGCGCGGCGGGGTCGGGAGACGCCCGCCCTACAGTTCTCCCGAACCTCCAAACCCTCACGGGTTCAGCCACAGCAATCGGCCAACAACCAGGAACCCAACAATCCGCTCCGCCCCGGCGCCCTCTTGCGCCTTTTGTGCCTCTTCGCGGCCATTCTAGGATGGGCGGCTGCGCGGCGCCCATCGCTAAACTCTCAACGTCGAACGCCGAATTCCGGTCCCACTGGAGCCGGGGCGCCCCCGCCCCGGGGATCGGGGCCGACGCGGCGAGGGCGCCGCATCCCTAGGGGCCGGACGACGTAGGACGGACGGCGGAGGACAACAACCAACAAACCAGTAACCTGCCGTTCCGGCGCGCGGCGCCGATCCGCGAAAACCTCACGGTTTCCGCTACGCCTGAGGCGCGCTTTCGCTGAAACACCGGCGCCCGGAGGTCGCCGGCTACCCGCTCGTCAGCGGCGGGCGCCGCGGGTGAGCCGGCTCTTCGGCTTCTCGGGGGCCGCCTGCGGCATGCCGCCGCCGTCGAAGATGCCCGAGTAGACGTAGGGGAAGCCGTCCACCTTCTTCCAGGGGATGCTCTGGCTGATGAAGCGCTCGATGCTGCGGGCGTCGCGCCAGGTCTCCTCGGTCACGAGGGTGAACGCGTCGCCCGTCTTCTGCGCCCGGCCGGTGCGGCCGATGCGGTGGACGTAGTCCTCGGGGTTCTCCGGGACGTCGAAATTGATGACGTGCGAGACGTCCGCGATGTCGAGGCCGCGGGCGACGAGGTCGGTCGCGACCAGCACCTCGTACTGGCCCGACTTGAAGCCCTTGAGGGCGTCCATGCGCTCCTGCTGGCTGCGGTCGGCGTGCATCACGGCCACGGTGTGGCCGGCGTGCTTGAGGCGGCTCGCGACGTAGTCGGCGCCGCTCTTCGTGCGCGAGAAGATGATGACGCTGTGGTACTGCGTGTCGTCGAGCAGGCGCAGCAGGAGGTCGAACTTCTGCGACTGCACCACCGGGTAGAACGCGTGGGTGATCGTCTCCGCGGTCGAGCGCTCGCGGGAGACGGAGATCTTGAACGGGTCGCGCAGCGCCCAGGCGGCGAGCTGCTCGATCTCGGGCGGAAGGGTCGCGGTGAAGAAGAGCGTCTGCCGGTTCTTCGGCACCTTCGCGACGATCCGCTTCACGTCGGGCAAGAAGCCCATGTCGAGCATGCGGTCCACCTCGTCGAGGACGAGGACGTCGACGTTGTCCAGCCGCACCTCGCCCTGCTCCATGTAGTCCAGCAGGCGCCCCGGCGTGGCGGCGAGCACGTCGACGCCGCGCGCGAGGTCCTCGCGCTGCTTGCCGTAGCCGACGCCGCCATAGACGACGGTGGCGCGCAGGTCGGTGTACTTGGAGAAGTTGCGGAAGGCCTCGTCGACCTGGACCGCGAGTTCGCGGGTCGGCTCGAGGATGAGGCAGCGCAGCGCCCCGCGCCGGCCGAGCTTCTGCAGGATGGGCAGCGCGAAGGCCGCGGTCTTGCCGGTGCCGGTCTGGGCCGAGCCGATCACGTCCTTGCCCGCGAGCACCTGGGGAATCGCCTGGGCCTGGATGGGCGTCGGCTGCTCGTAGCCCATCTGCTGCACCGCGTAGGCGAGACGGTCATTGAGACCAAGCGCGGTAAAGGCGGTGTCCATCGCCGGCACCTCGGGCAGCGGCCGGTTCGGCTCCTCGGCGCGAGGCGCCCTGGGAGCGGCAGGAGCAGGAACGGGCGCAGAAGCGGCGCGCGGCTCGTCGGAATGCTCGTAACTCCGTCCGCCGGAGCGGCCACCGCGGCCGCCGCGTCCTCCCCGACCTCCGCGGCCGCCGTCGCGACCACCGTCGCGCCCGCCATGGCTGCTGCGCCCGCCGTGGCTGCCCTGGCTGCCATGACCCCCGTGGCCGCCGTGCCCTGCATGGGTGCCGTGGCCGCCGCCGTGGGTCTTCCCCTCGCCCCGCGGGTGTCCTCCCCGGGCGGGGCGGGCGCTGGTGGCCGGACGGGCTTCGGCGGGCTTGGCGCCACCTTTCAACTTCTGCGTGATCTTCGAGAGGAGCTTCTTGAGCATGGAACGGAGGGGAGCGCTTATCGCGGCCCCTCCAGGGCATTGCAACTCCGCAAACTTTCTCCCGGGACGCACGGGCGATCAGCTGCTGGCGCGAGTGGGTTCGCCCCGCACCCATGGCGCACCTTTGCCCTGCTCCTTTCCTAACGCCGCAACCCCGGCGCACCGGGCTGTGGCGGCGGATCCGCGATGATCGCCTCCACACGGTCAGCCGCGATGTCCTCGCGCAGGAGCTCGAGATGCCTCTCCAGCGCCGCGACGAACGCAGGATTCCGAGGGCTTACATTTTCGCCCACCTTGTCCTTCTTATCGCGGTAGAAGAGAACGAACAAGTCGCCTTCGTCGACGATCAGGAGGTAGACGATGCGCCGCGGCCCTTGATCCGTCGTGGCATAGTACTTGATGAGCCGGGTGCCCTTGGGCAGCCCGCGAGCGGAGATCGTCTGCGCAAGGCAAAGTCGCGTGCCCTCGAGAAGCGCCTCCCTCTCGGCGGCCGATATGACGTTGCCGAACTCCCGCTGGCGGATCCGCTCTGAGATGTAGAGCGCCACGGAATCAGGTCTTCAGCGGCTTCTTCTTCTCGCGCCAGAGGGCGCCAATCTTGTCCATCTTGGCTTGGACGGTATCACTCACCTCAATCTCCTCGATGCGCCGAGAAGCGATGAGTTCGAAGGGGATGCTCTGGGTCTGCACCACTTTGGTCAGGAAAAGCCGGACCGCCGACGGCATGTCCAAGCCGATCTCTCGCAGGACGACTTCGGCTTCAGCGCGCAGGTTTTCGTCAACTCGGACTTGTAGTGTTTTTGCCATCTTTGTTATTAGCTTTGAAATAACAATGATTACAGTCGATCGTGCGTCAAGCCACTCGAAAAGTCGCAGTGGCTCCGGTCCAATTTGGCGGGGCTGTGGTGGCCCAAGCCAAGCGAACGAGGCGACACTTGGGCGGGCGCGCCCGCTCAAAGCTCGGCCTTGATGCGGTCGAGCACCGCGAGGGCGAGCGACTCGTCGCCGAAGACCCCCACGCGGATGGACACCCGCGTGTTCTTGTCGCCGGCGCGCTCGAGGACCACCTCGACGCGCTTGTCGCGGGCGGTGCGGGCGAGGACGGAGGCGTCCACGCCGCTCTTGCGCTCGCTCACGACCGCGAACTCCAGCTCGCGCACGGCGGCTTGGGTGGCCCGGTAGGCCTTGTCGAGGTCGGCCTCGAGCGTGGTCTCGAGGGCTCCCCGCACCCACGCGACGCCGGCGCCGGCCGCGCCGGCCGCCACGACGGCGACGCAGCCGGTGGACGTGAGCGAGACCGCGACCCCGAGCGTGGCCGCGGTGAAGATCGCCCGCAGGCGGGCGCGATTAGCGGTCGTGAGGGTGCGGGAGGACGTGGGCGTGGATGTGGTGTTCGTGGTCATGGCTTGGGTTCTGTTCGTTCGCCTTTTCGACCCCGACCGCGACGACTTGCTCCCGGCAAACCGAGCCCCTCCCCCTCCGCTGCGGGCTCGCCCTCGCGCCGGACGCCCCTCTTGCTGTCCGGCGTCATGTCCCTCGCCATCCGCTCCGCCACGCCCGCCGACGTCCCGCTCGTCTTCCAGTTCATCCGGGAGATCGCCGACTACGAGAAACTTGCGCACGAGGTCGAGGGCAACGAGGCGCTCCTCACCCAGGCCCTCTTTCCGCAGGACGGGGCTCCGTCCGCCTACTGCGAACTCGCCTTCTGGGACGGGGAGCCGGCGGGCTTCGCCCTGTACTTCTACAATTTTTCGACGTTCCTCACGCGCCGCGGGCTCTACCTCGAGGACCTCTTCGTGCGTCCCACCTACCGCGGCCGCGGCATCGGCAAGGCGCTCCTCCTGCACCTGGCGCGGCTCGCGAATAAGCAGGGCTGCGGCCGGATGGAGTGGACCGTCCTCGACTGGAACAAGCCGGCCATCGACTTCTACCTCGGCCTCGGCTCGAAGCCGATGGACGAGTGGACCGTCCACCGCCTGAGCGGCGAGGCGCTGCGCCGCTACGCGTGAGCGGGCGCTGACCCGCAGCGCACCGGAGCGCCGCGAACGCCGCGGGCCACCTCCCTCCGGCACCGACCGGCACAGCCGCGCTTCGCCTCGCCTCTTGCCCGATTTTCGACCGACGCTGCCTTCGTCCCTCCTCCGAACCCCCATGAAGCTCTACTGGGTCGACGCCTTCACCTCCCGCCCCTTCACCGGCAATCCCGCCGCCGTGGTGCCGCTCGCGGCCTGGCCCGACGACGCCCGGATGCAGCGGATCGCCTTCGAGAACGGCCTCGCGGAGACCGCGTTCTTCGTGCGGACGGGACCGAACCGCTTCCACCTGCGCTGGTTCACGCCCGCCCTGGAGGTGGACCTCTGCGGGCACGCGACGCTGGCGACCGCCCACGTGCTGTTCACGGAATTGGGCGAGGCGGGGCCGACGCTCACCTTCGACTCCCGCAGCGGGCCGCTCACGGTGACGCGCCGCGCCGACGGACGGCTCGAACTCGACTTCCCGTCCCTGCCCGCTGGTCCGTGCGCCGCATCGCCCGATGCCGTGCTCGCGACCCTGAACCAGACCCCGCGGGAATTGCTCCAGGTGCTGGGGAAGCCGCGTTACCTCGCGGTCTACGCGAGCGAGGCGGAGGTGCGCGCCCTGCGTCCGGACCTCGCCGCCCTCGCCCGCCTGGGGGATGTGCGGGTGATCGCCACGGCGCCGGGCGACTCGGCCGATTGCGCCTCGCGCTTCTTCGCGCCCGGAGCCGGCGTGCCCGAGGACCCGGTCACCGGCTCGGCCCACTGCACGATCGCGCCCTACTGGGCGGGACGGCTCGGCCGCACCCGGCTGCGCGCCGTGCAGGTCTCCGTCCGCGGGGGCGAACTCGACTGCACCGTGCTCGGCGACCGCGTCCGCCTCGCCGGCCAGGCGGTGCTCTACCTGCGCGGCGAAATCCTCGTCTGATACCAATTACGGCGCGCAGTAATCCTCTTGGGACGGTTCGGGCGACGGCTGGGTGCCATCCTCGGATTCATCCGGCACCGGCCGTTTCCTTTTCCCACGGATAGGACGGATTTTTCCGGATCGGACGGATTCCATCCGTCTCCATCCGACAAATCCGTGGCCAAGAGGACGGTCGGGCGCGGCGGATGCCCGTGACGGTGGTGGGGTCCACGTGCCGAGGCGTAGCGCGCGCAATTCCCGAGCGAAGGGATCGAGGTGCGGCCCTGCAACCCACCACGGTCTCATCCCAAGCCACAACGGGCAGGAGGCCGCGGCTGGAACGACGCGGGGCATTTTCGAGGCCCCCATTAACCGCTTGCGGACGGGCCCGAGGCGGTCACCGGTCTTCGCCTCCATGAAACGCCTCCTTCCCCTGCTTGCCCTGCTCGCCGTCCCGGCGCTCGCCCAGCCCTCGGCCACGATGCGGCCGGCCCTGATGTCCTCGTTCGACTTCAACTACTCGTGGTCGTCCAAGGAGGACATCGCCCGCGGCCCCGCCGTGCTCGGCCAGCTCTCGGTGGAGCAGTACGGCTTCAGCGCGTCGACCCGCCGCCCCTGGCGCCCCGGCACGGTCCTGGTCGCCGGCCTCGCGTTCAACACGCACGACTTCAAGTTCACCGGCCCGCTGCCGATCCCGCAGGACCTGACCGAGCTCTCGCTCAACCTCGGCCTGCAGCGCCGCATCGACGAGCGCTGGAGCGCCGCCGCGTTCCTCCGTCCGGGCCTGTACGGCGACCTCGACAGCGGAATCGACACCGACGCCCTCAACGCGCCGCTGCTGCTCGTCGCCAACTACTCCCCGGACCAGACGCTCACGTGGACCTTCGGCCTCAACGTGAACGGCTTCTCCGACAACCCGGTGCTGCCGATCGCCGGCGTGCGCTGGACCTTCGCCCCGGAGTGGACCTTCAACGTCGGCTTCCCCCGCAGCGGCCTCATCTGGCGCGCCACCGACCGCCTCGAGGTGACCGGCGGCGCCTGGTTCTCCGGCGGCAGCTTCCGCCTGACCGACAACCTAGGCGTGCCCGCGACGGGGATCCCGCGCCTCGCCAACACCTTCGTGGACTTCCGCGAGATCCGCGCCGGGCTCGCCCTCGAGTACGCGCTCACGGAGCGGGCCAAGCTGCGCCTCGACTTGGGCGCCGTGACCGACCGCAAGATCGACTACTTCGACAAGAACTACCGCCTCGACGGCGACGGCGGCACGTTCCTCGGCTTCTCGGTCCAAGGCTCCTTCTAAAGCCGGCCGACCTGTCAGTCCTTTTCGCCCCCAAGGCGGCCCTCTCCCAAGGGGGCCGCCTTTCTCGCGCCCGCGCCCCGGGGGACTCCGGCGACAAATTGTGCCGGATACAGTTCTTGCGGGCGGAAACTGTGCCGGTAGCAATCGTCCCCCGCTGCGGCTACCGCCGGCCGCGCGCTTCCGCTACCGTCCCGCCCCGCCATGATCCGTCCCCTCACCGCACCGCCCCGCGCCGCCCGGCCGCTCTACGTGGAGCTGGCCGACTCGGTGCAGGCGCTGGTGGACCGGGGCACGCTGCGGCCCGGACACCGCGTGCCCTCCGTGCGGGTGATGGCGCGGCAGCGCGACGTCTCCGTCGCCACCGTCGTGCAGGCCTACACGGTCCTCGAGAACCGCGGCTACCTCGAGGCGCGGCCGCAGTCCGGCTTCTACGTCCGCGCCCGGCCCCTCGCCGCCGCCCCGGAGCCGCGCATGGCGCGGCCGGTGAGCCGGCCGTCGTTCGTCGGAATCAACGACCTCACGGCCGACGTGCTCGAGGTGGCGCTCAACGGCGACTTCGTCCCCTTCGGCTCCGGCTGCCCCCACCCCTCGCTCTTCCCCGTGAAGCGCCTCGCCCGCGTCCTCGGGTCGGTCGCGCGCCGCGACCCCGAGTTGATCGGCCAGCCCGGCCTCAACTGGGGCTACGAGCCGCTCACCCGCGAGATCGCCCGCCGCCACCTCCAGGCGGGCGTGCCGCTCGGCCACGAGGGCATCGTCGTCACCTCCGGCGCGACCGAGGCCCTCAACCTCTGCCTGCGCGCCGTCACCCGCCCCGGCGACACGGTCGCGATCGAGACCCCCGCCTACTTCGGGTTCCTCGAGATCATCCAATCGCTCAACCTCCGCGCCCTCGAGATCCCGACCTGCCCGCGGGAGGGCATGTGCCTCGACGCCCTCGAGGCGGCCCTCAAGCGCAACGAGGTCCGGGTCGTGATGGTGATGCCCAACTTCCACAACCCGCTCGGCGCGCTCATGCCCGACGAGAAGAAGCGCCGCCTGCTGGAGCTCGCGGCGGCGCACGACCTGCCGGTGATCGAGGACGACCTCTACGGCGACACGCACTTCGACGACGTGCGGCCCAAGCCCATCAAGGCCTGGGACCGCGACGGCCGGGTGATGCTCTGCTCCTCGTTCGGCAAGACGCTCGCCCCCGGCTTCCACGTCGGCTGGACCGCCCCCGGCCGCCACCTCGAGACGGTGCGCCGCCTGAAGTTCGTCAACACGATGGGCACCCCGCGCATCCTGCAGAAGACGCTGGCCGAGTTCCTCCGCGAGGGCGGCTACGACCACCACCTGCGCGGCCTGCGGCGGGCGTACCGCGAGCACCTGCACGCCTTCCTCCAGGGCATGCAGCGCCACTTCCCCGCCGGCACGCGCTACAGCCGGCCCCGCGGCGGCAACTTCATCTGGGTCGAGTTCCCCGCCGGCGTGGACACGCTGCGCCTGCGCCGCGAGGCGCTGCGCCACCGCATCAACACGGCCCCGGGACCGATCTTCTCCGCGGTGAAGGACCGCTACCGCCACTGCCTGCGCATGAGCTGCAGCCAGCCGTGGAGCGAGGCGATGGACGCCGCGCTCGCGACCTTGGGCGGACTCGTCCGCCAGCAGCTCTGACGCCCGTTTCCCCCATGCGCACCGTCGCCATCTTCCTCTTTCCCGACGTCGAGGTCCTCGACTTCGCCGGCCCCTACGAGGTCTTCGCCGTGACGAACGAGCTCAACGACCGCCGGCTCTTCCGCACGGTCACGGTCGCGGCCGAGCCCGGTCCCGTCCGCGCCCGCAACGGGCTCGGGGTGCTGCCCGACCACACCTTCGCCGATTGCCCGGCACCCGACCTCCTCGTGGTCCCCGGCGGCCTCGGCACGCGCCCGCTGCTGGGTCGGCCCGAGGTGGTCGCCTGGATCGCGGAGAAGGCCGCCACGGCCGAGATCACCGCCTCGGTCTGCACCGGCTCGCTCCTGCTCGCCAAGGCCGGACTGCTCGCCGGCCGGCGCGCGACGACGCACCACCTGCGCTTCGACCTGCTGCGCGAACTGGCGCCCGACGCGATCGTGCTGCCGGACCGGCGCTGGCTCGACGAGGGCCGCATCGCGACCTCGGCGGGCATCTCCGCCGGCATCGACCTCTCGCTCCACCTGGTCGCGCGCCTGCACGGCTCCGAGGTGGCCGCCCGCACGGCGCGGTACATGGAGTACGACTGGCGGGCCGACAACGGCGGCGCCTCCTGACCCGCCTCCCGTGTCGCCCTCGTGCCACCCGTCCCGCCTCGCGTTCGTCGCGGCCTTCGCCGCGGTCTACCTGGTCTGGGGCTCGACCTACCTCGCGATCCGCGTGGCGGTGCAGAGCATCCCGCCGTTCCTCATGGCGGCCACTCGCTTCGCCGTCGCGGGCGCGCTGCTGTACGCGTTTCTCCATTTCACGCGGCGAATCCGGCCGACGGCGCGGCAGTGGCGCGACAACGCGATCGTCGGGCTCTTCCTCATGCTCGGCGGCAACGGGCTCGTCTGCTGGGCCGAGCAGACCGTGCCCTCCGGCATCGCCACGCTGCTCGTGTCCGCCGGACCGCTCGCCGTCGTGCTCCTCGAGTGGGGCATCCGCGCCGCGGACCCGCAGGGCAAGCGCGGGGCGCGGCCGACCGTGCCGGTATGGACCGGACTCGCCCTGGGCTCCGCCGGGCTCGCGCTGCTGGTCGGCCCCGACCTCGCCCGCGGCACCGGCGGCCTGACCCCGCTGAACGTGGGCGCCCTCATCGCCGCCACCTGGCTGTGGAGCATCGGCTCCCTCATCGGCCGCTACGCCGCGGAGCCGGCCGAGCCGTTCACCGCCTCGGCGCTGCAGATGGTGACCGGCAGCGGCTGGCTCTTCTTGGGCAGCCTCGTGGCCGGCGAGCCCGCCCGGTTCGACCTCGGAACCGTCACTCCGGCCTCGGCCTGGGCTTGGCTCTACCTGACGCTCGTCGGCTCGCTCGTGGGCTTCACCGCGTTCGCCTGGCTCATGCGCCACAGCACGCCGGCCAAGGTCTACACCTACACCTACGTGAATCCCGTCGTCGCCGTGTTCCTCGGCTGGCTGCTCCTCGACGAGCACGTGGACGGCCGCATCCTGCTCGCCGCCACGATCGCCATCGCCGGCGTCGCCACCATCACGGTCGCCAAGTCGCGCCCGGCGGCGAAGTGACGCCCGGACGCTCCGGCACAAAGCGCTCGCGTCGCCCTTTCCGCGGACTACGACTCCCGCCGACCGATGCCCGACGCCGCGCCCCGCTCGCCCGCCGAACTCGCCGTCGCGCTGCAGGCGCGCCGGGCGGAATTCAAGGCGTTCCTCGCGGCCCGGGTCGGGGGCGAAGCGGAGGCCGAGGACATCCTGCAGGCCGGCCTCCTCAAGGCCCTGCGCTCCGGCCACGAGCTCCGCGACCAGGAGAAGGCGACCGCCTGGTTCTACCGGCTGCTGCGCCGGGCGGTGATCGACCACTACCGGGCGCGCGGGTCCGAGCGCCGGCGCACGGAAGCCCTCGGCGGGCTCGTCACCGCACTCGAGGAGGACCGGGCCGAGGCCGCCGCGTTCGCGACCGGGGCCTGCGGTTGCCTCGACGGCGTGGTCGCCACGCTGCCGCACCCTCGGGCGGAGCTCTTGCGCCGCGTGGATTTCCAGGGCGAATCTGTCCATTCCGCGGCCGCGGCGCTCGGCCTCACGGCCAACCACGCAAGTGTCACGCTGCACCGCGCCCGTCGCGACCTGCGGGCCCGACTCGAGGCCTTCTGCGGCGACTGCACCGAAGGGGCCTGCCTCGACTGCGACTGCGGAGAGCGCGGGTAACCCGGGCCCTCCGAGCACGGGTGGCCGAGTGGGGGCGGCCGAAAAAGGCGGGGGACGTGTAAGATTCGGGGGCGAGTACCGTCTGCCGGATGAACCACCACCTCCGATGCCCTCCCGCTCCTCCCGGTCCGACTCCACCGCCGCCCCCTGCGGCTGCCTCCGTTGCGCGTGCCCGTCCGCGCCGAACTGCGTGTGCCATGTCCTGAACGCCTGGGTCGCGATCGCCCTCGCGACCCTGCGTCCGCGCCCCCGGCGCCGCGTGGGCTCCGTCGCCTCCGCCGCCACCCCCGCACGCCGGCGCTCGTCTTCGCCGCCGACTTTCCGCACCCTCTCCCCCGCCCTCGTCGAATTGTGCCGATGAACGCCCACGCCTCGCCTTCCTCCCTCTCTCCCGCCGAACGGGGCGACCAATTGCCCCCGCCGGATGAGCCGGTGCACATGGGGCTGCCGCACGAGCGCTACCTGCGTCCACGCTTCTACGTGGCGCTCGCGCTCTCGCTGCCGGTCCTCGTCCTCGCGATGGGCCCGATGGTGTCCCACGCGTTCCACGGCTTCATCGAGCCCCGCGTCTCCGCGTGGCTCCAGCTCGCGCTCACGACGCCGGTCTTCTTCTGGAGCGGCGCCCCTTTCCTGCGCCGCTGGTGGCACGCCGTCCGCGAGCGCGACCCGAACATGTTCCTGCTGACGGTGACGGGCACGGGTGCCGCCTATTTCTCCAGCGCGGCCTCGGTGCTGCTGTGGGACCACCTGCCCGACTCCCTCTTCACGGCCCACGGGGCCGCCCTCTACTTCGAGGCCACGGCGTTCACCACCGCCGCGGTGCTGCTGGGCCAGATCCTCGAGCAACGCGCCACGGCGCGCACCGACGCCGCCATCCGGGCGCTCATGCGGCTCGCCCCGGCGACCGCGCACCGGGTGAACGCCGACGGCACCGAGCACGACGTCCCGGTGGGCGGGGTCCACCCCGGCGACCTTCTCCGCGTCCGCCCGGGCGAGCGCCTGCCCGTGGACGGCGTCCTCACCGCCGGCTCCGCCGAGGTGGACGAATCCATGCTGACCGGCGAACCGTTGCCCGTGGCGAAGGCTTCCGGCGACGCCCTGAGCGCCGGCACGCTCAACACGACCGGCTCGTTCGTCTACCGCGCCGAGCGGGTGGGCGCCGACACCCTGCTCGCGCAGATCGTGCGCCTGGTCGAGCAGGCGCTCGAGAGCGAGCCGCCGATCGCCCGCCTCGCCGACCGCGTCATCGGGTGGTTCTTTCCCGCCGTCCTCGCCATCGCGGCGACGGCCTTCCTCGGCTGGACGCTCCTCGGTCCCGAAGGCGCCTGGCTCGACGGGCTCGTGAGCGCGGTCGCGGTGCTCATCATCGCCTGCCCCTGCGCCCTCGGTCTCGCGACGCCCCTCTCGCTCGTCACCGGCATCGGCCGCGGTGCGCAGGCCGGCGTGCTGGTGAAGGACGCCGCGGCCCTCGAGGCCCTGGCCTCGGCGGACGCGCTCCTGATCGACAAGACCGGCACCTTGACGGAGGGCCGGCCCGAAGTCGTGGCCGTGGAGCCCGCGGGTGGACGCGGCGCAGACCAAGTCCTCGCCCTCGCCGCCGCCGCCGAGTCGTCCAGCGAGCACCCGCTCGCCCGTGCGATCGTCGCCGCGGCCCGCAGCCGGAAGCTCGAGCCCGCACCCGCCAGGGATTTCCGCGCCGAAGTCGGCGCCGGCGTCTCGGCCCGCGTCGCCGGCCGCACCGTGACCGTGGCCCGCGCCGCCGCCGGCGCGACCTTGGTCGGCCACCCGACGGCCACGCTGGTCGAAGTCCGGGTGGACGGCGAACTCGTGGGGCTCATCGCCCTCGCCGACCGCATCAAGCCCACCGCCCGCGCCGCCGTGGCCGCGCTGCGCCGGCTGGGCCTCGAAGTCCACATGGTCACCGGCGACCGCGCCGCCTCGGCCGAGGCGGTGGCGCTGGCGCTCGACCTGGACGCTTTCCACGCCGAGACGACGCCCGCGCGGAAGCAGGAGCTCGTGCAGGCCCAGCGGGCGGGCGGCCGCAAGGTCGTGTTCGCCGGCGACGGGCTGAACGACGCCCCCGCGCTCGCCGCCGCCCACGTGGGCATCGCGATGGGCACCGGCACCGACGTCGCCATGCACAGCGCCGGCCTCGTCCTCGTGAAGGGCGACCTCCGCGCCCTCGTGCGCGCCGTCCACCTGAGCCGCGCCGTCCTCGGCAACATCCGCCAGAACCTCTTCTGGGCGTTCGCCTACAACGCGGCCGGCCTGCCGCTGGCGGCCGGCGCCCTCTACCCGCTGCTGGGCTGGCGGCTCGACCCGATGTTCGCCGGCGCCGCCATGGCGTTCAGCTCCCTCTCGGTCGTCTTCAACGCCCTCCGGCTGCGCGGGCTGCGCCTGCCGGACGGGAGCGCCCCTGGATTTCCGGGGGAACCTGGTTAGCCTTCCCGACGTCTCCCTTACCGCCATGAAGCTCCGCCGCCTTTTCCCGCTCGCCCTCGCCGGCCTCGCGCTCGTCCTCGCCGGCTGCCAGACCGTCGACTCCCGCATCAAGGAGAACCCCGAGCTCTTCGCCAAGCTGCCGGCCGACGTGCAGGCCAAGATCAAGCAGGGCATCATCGACCTCGGCTACGACGAGGACATGGTCTACCTCGCCCTCGGCTCCCCCGACCAGAAGCGCGAGCAGCGCTCGGCCAAGGGCGACACGACGGTCTGGATCTACAACACGTACTTCGAGCGCTACGACGGCACCCGCTTCGCGGGCTACGCGCGCCGCGTGTACTGGGACCCGGTCATCAAGGGCTGGCGCTACTTCTACCAGCCCGTCTACGCCGACTCCTACCGCGCCGAGACCGAGGAGCGCATCCGCGTGACCTTCGAGAACGGCAAGGTGACCGTGATCGAGCAGACCAAGGGCTGAGCCCGCCACGTGCGGGTCGCCCGGCCCTGCTGGCGGAGAATACCGGTCGACTTGTAGGGCGGGGTCTCCCGACCCCGCCGCGAACGTCTTCTCAGCCGGACTCAGTCAGTTGAAGCGGTGATCGCCAAAAGGCGCACCGTTTGG
>CAYWTK010000093.1:0-13664 GCA_964460895.1 uncultured Opitutaceae bacterium | reverse complement strand
TGTATGACGCGGACGACGTCACCGAGACCGTCGCCCGCAACCAGGAACTCGAACTCTTGACCGAAGCCATCCAATCGCTGCCCGACCGCTGCCGCCAGGTCTTCACCCTGCGGAAGGTGTACGGCATGTCCCAGGCCGACATCGGCCGGAAGCTCGGGATCTCCGAGCACACCGTGTCGGCGCAGCTCAGCATCGGCGTGCAGAAATGCACCCAGTTCATGGCGAAGTACCGCCGCGAGGGGAGGGGAGCGTGAACCCGCGCGACGAGGCCGACGCCCGGATCGACGCGCAGGCCGCGGAGTGGCTCGTGCGCCGCGACCGCGGGCTGACCGCGGCCGAGCAGGACGAGTTCTTCTCCTGGCTCGCGGCCGACCCGCGGCACGGCGAGTGGTTCGCCCGCCACCAGCGCACCTGGAAGGAGTTCAACCTCCTCGCGCAGTGGCGCCCCGAGCACAGCGCCGAGCCCAATCCCGACCTGCTCGCCAAGCCGCGCCGGCGCGTCCGCTGGCTGGCCTGGGCCGCGCCGCTGGCGCTGGCCGCGAGCGTCGCCGTCGGCCTCTTCGTCTGGACGCTGCCCGAGCCCGTCGCGCCGGCCGGACTCGCGGCGAACGCGGGCACGCGCGTGCTGGAGGACGGCTCGACCGTCGAGCTGCGCGGCGATTCCGAGATCGCCGTCGCGTTCACCGCCGGCGAGCGCCGCGTCGCGCTCGTGCGCGGCGAGGCCTTCTTCACCGTCGCGAAGAACGCGGCCCAGCCCTTCGTCGTGCACGCGAACGGCGTCGACGTCCGCGCCGTCGGCACGGCCTTCAACGTCCGCCTCGACGCCGCGCAGGTCGCGGTCCTCGTGACCGAGGGCCGCGTGCAGGTGACGCCCCCGTCGCCCGCCGCCGGTCCCGCCGTGGCCGAGCTGCCCTTGCTTGAGGCGGGACAGCAGGCCGTCGTGGCCATCGGTCCCGGCGCGCCGCCGCCCCAAGTGGCGGCCCTCCCCGCCGAGGCCATCGCGCGCGCGCTCGCCTGGCAGCCGCGGCTGCTCGACTTCGACTCCACGCCGCTCGGCGAGGTCGTGGCGGAGTTCAACGCGCGCAACGCCGTACGGCTCGTGCTGGCCGACGACGCGCTCGCCGCGATGCCGATCGTGGCGTCGGTCCGCTCGGACAACGTCGAGGGCTTCGTCCGCCTGCTGGAATCCACCGCCGCCATCCGCGTCGAGCGCCGCGGTGACACCATCACGCTCCGCGCCGCGCGGTGAGCGGTGGCGGGTGCGCGGGTCTCTCGCCGCGCGCCGCGCGCGGACGAACGCGCCGGGGGCGGCGCGTCCCCACGGGGGGCGTCAATCGCTCTGGGAATGCGGCGCCCTGGGAATGCGGTGCCCTGGGGATGCGGCGCCCTGGGGATGCGGCGCCCTCGCCGCGTCGGCCGCGAATCCGGGGCGGGGGCGCCCCGGCTCCAGGGGCGTCCCGGTTCCAAGCGGCGCTACCGTTCCAAGGGCGCCCCCGTTCCGAGACGGGATGCCTACGGCTTCGCGGCGGCGAGCGGCAGGACGCGGAGGTAGTCGCCGGGCGGGCGTCCGAGGGCGCGGAGGTCGGCGTGGGTGATGGTGATGTCGCGCGCGGCGGCCTTCTCCGCGGCGCTGAGCTTCAGCTGGCCGCTCTCGGTCGCGAGGAGGATGCGGTCCTTGATCCCGGGCAGGCGCCGCGCGACGCGCTCGGGGGTGCCGAGGCCGTAGCGGACGTGGCCGCTGCCGATGGCGACGACGGCGACGCGCGGGCGTCCGTCCGGGCCGGTCAGCGCCCGCGCCTTCGCGATGGCCTCGGCCATCGCCTCGTCGCGCGCGACCTGCGCCTCGAAGACCGGCCGGAGGCGGTTCGGGTCCATCGCCAGATGCACCGCGAGCTGGAGGTTCAGCAGCTTCTCGTACGGCGGGTCGTCGAGGTCGATCTCGGCCGGCAGCTGCGCGCGCTGCTCGGGCGGGAGCTTGGCCAGGCCGCCGCCGCGGCTGACGGCGCGGATCAGGTCGGACGGCGCGTTGAGGGCGATGACGGGGAACTGGTGCTGCCGCGCGAACTCCACCAGCGCGCGGTAGTCGGCGAAGTTCCGCCACTTCTTCGCCCAATCGAGCTCGGCGGCGAGTTGGTCGAACGTGAGCGCGCCGGCGTTGTAGCGGTCGAGCACGGGCTGGTCGCGGCTCGGCAGCTGCTCGAGGCAGAGGGAGGCGGGGATGCCGCGGGCGGCGAGCTCCTGCAGCACGCCGAGCTGCACCGTGTGGTGGCGGTCGATGGTGTGGATCTCGCCGACGTAGATCACGTCCACCGTCGCGAGGTCGGCGAAGACCTCGTCGTGCGTCGCCTCGTCGCCGCGGATGAGGTCGAGCCGGAACTCGGACGGGTCGGACGCGGCGAAGGCGGACGAGGCGGCGGCGAGCGCCGCGGCGAGCGCCGCGGCGAGGAGGCGGGGGCGGGGAGTCATGGGGGGAGGGATGCTGGGGGGAGTCGGACCGCGCCGGGGGCGGCGCGGCCCCAGGGGGCGCCGTCCTACGGACTCCGTTGCGCGGGATGGCGCTTCGGAGTCAGAGCTTCCAGTGCCGCCCTTCGAAGGCGGGCTTCGACTTGGGAGTCGGGAGAAAGCGCGCGGCGAAGGTCGCGAACGCCACGTACTCCCGCGCGGGCAGCACCGGCGGGGGCGGCGCTGGGATTGCGCCCCTGCGCTGCGGCGCCCGCAGCTGGTCGCGTTCCACGCTACCGATCTTCGCCATGCCAGGTTCTTAGTTCGGGCAGTTTGCCCCGCAAATTGAAAATCCCGAGGTAGTCGGCGACCAGCTGCCAGTCGATCGCCCGCCGCTGGGCGGCCGCGGCCTCGAGGATCATCCGGATGTCCGCCCAGTCGCGCGTGGCGCGTTCGGGTGCGTTGACGGCGGCCTGCACCTTGAGTCCGATGATGTCCTCGACCTGGACGACGGGAAGGCGGACGTCGCCCAAGACCGGCAGCTTCTCGGCACGCTTGAGCATGCCCAAGGTCGGGCCTCGAAACGCGTGGAGGATGTCGATGCGGCCCCAGTCGCGGTCGGGCGAGAGGTAGTGCGACACATTTTCCGAGTGGAAGACCCGTTCGTAGCCGAGGCCCTGCAGGATGAGGTGGGTCTTCTCGAGGTCCTCGAGCATCAGGATGAAGTCGAGGTCCACCGTGGCGCGCTGGACGCCGCGCAGCGCCATCGCGAATCCGCCGATGAGCGCGTAGCGGACTCCGGCGGATTCCAGCTCCGCCGACAACCGGCGTATGACGACCTCGAAATCCATCGCACCGGCCATCAGGGCGGGAATCGGGTCGGGTCGCAATCGGCAAGTCCCGGATCGAGTGGATTCGGTTGCCCTGTGGCCGCGCTCGCGGAGCCCGGTCGGAGTTCCTCTTTGTTGGGGATGCGTCGCCCCGGCGCGTCCGGCCCGCGGAACGCGGCGAGGGCGCCGCGTCCCCATGGATTGGCGTAGGCAGGCCAGAGAGGCGTGAGGCCTTCCCGCTGAGGCGGGTGCCTCGACCTTCTCCGCGGCTCCGGCGGACCGGGCGGCCTAACCGGGTGAGAGAATCTTCTCCCGCAGGTGGGTGCAGCGCAGCTTCGACTCGGCGTTGCGCACGGCCATGGAGAAGGCGGCGGGCTCGCCGACGAGGAAGACCTTCTTCTTGCCGCGGGTGATGGCGGTGTAGACGAGGTTCCGCTGGAGCATCATGAAGTGGGCCTTGAGGAGGACGACGATCACGACCGGGTACTCGCTGCCCTGGCTCTTGTGGATCGAGCAGCAGTAGGCGAGCGCGACCTCGTTCATCTCGCCGCGCTCGAAGGCGTGCTTCTCGCCGTCGAAGTCGGCGACGAGCGTGCCCTTCGTCAGGTCCACGTCCACCACCGTGCCGATGTCGCCGTTGAAGAGGCCCTTGTCGTAGTTGTTGCGGAGCTGGATGAGCTTGTCGCCGGGGCGGTACTCGCCGCTCACGGCGCGCAGGCCCTTCTGGTGCGGGTTGAGGGCGGCCTGGAGGCGGAGGTTGAGGTTGGCGACGCCGGCCACGCCCTTGTGCATCGGCGCGAGCACCTGCACGTCGGCGATGGGGTCGAACCACTTGAAGTGCTCCGGGATGAACCGCGTGCAGAGCTCGACGACCTTGGCGAGGCAGTCCTCGGCGTCGGCGGCCGCGATGAAGTTGAGGTCGCTCCACGCCTGCGCCTTCGCCACCTCGGCGTGCACGGGCGGCGGCTGGTGGTGCCCCTCGTTGATGGCGTGGGCGGTCGTGACGATCGCGCTCTCCTTGCCCTGGCGGTAGACGAAGGAAAGGCGCGTGACGGGTAGGGGCGATGGAGCCGCGGCGCCCTCGCCGCGGCCGATCCGCGCCGGGGGCGGCGCGGCTCCAAGGGGGGCGCCACGGTCCGCGCCGACCGCGATCGAGTGAGCGGAGGGCGGAGGGCCGGGATTCCTCACGCCCGACTCCCGGCTCGCGCCGGCTCCGCCGCGTTCCGGGCTGATCGCTGACCGCTGACCGCCGACCGCTTCCAGCTCAGCGCTGACCGCGATCAGGTCCTTCAGCACGTTGCCCGCGCCGACGCTGGGAAGCTGGTCCACGTCGCCGACGAGGAGGAGGTGGGCGCGGTTGGGGACGGCCTGGAGCAGCGCGGCGGCGAGGCGGGTGTCGAGCATCGAGGCCTCGTCGACGATGAGGAAGTCCGTCGCGAGCGGGTGCGCCTCGTTGACGGTGAACGCGCCGTTCTCGAACTTCAGCAGCCGGTGGATGGTCGAGGCGAAGCCGCCCGTCGTCCCCGCCAGACGCTGCGCCGCGCGGCCGGTGGGCGCGGCGAGGGTCACGCGGACGTTCTTCGCCTTCAGGATCGCGACCAGCGCGCGGAGGATGGAGGTGTTGTGCGTGACGATGTAGTCGTCGGTCACGTAAAGCCCGCTGGGCGAGTCGATGCTGATGCAGACGCATTCCTGCGGAGCGAGCGGCTGAATCGACACGAGTCGCAGGCGGTGCGCGATGCGTTTGCGCGGGCGCAAGCGGGACGTGCGGGCCTTTTTGCGGGAAAGATGAAAGAGCGTGGTCGGTTGCGGATGCTGGATGAAGATGGTGTAGGCCTCTTTCCCGCGCCGCGATTCTCCCCGATGCGAATAGGTCGGGCGCCTTGGCGCCCCTATCGTGGCAATGGCGCCAACCGACCAAGCAAGCCGTTGGAAGTCCTTGGCGAGCTGCCCTGACGTCGTGGTGAAGGAAATGACGCCCAGCCGATCGACGGTTCCATCCGTATCGAGCAAACCGCGAAGCAATTCGAGGCGCTGCTCCAGTGACGCGTCGAACAGTTCCGGCGGGATGAACTTCTCGTGGGAATTCACGGCTAGGCCCCAGCGGACAAGCGCATCGCGCAATGGATTCGGATGCCCTTTCCCGCGTCCCGTCAGTCGATAGGTGATGGTGGGCTTACCCCGCAGCTTCGCGGCGTCGACATGGATTCCCAAGGGGGCCACGAGCGCGGCGATGCGCTCCCTCACTTCGGCATCGGTGGTCGTCAGCAGCACCGCGGTCTTGAGCCCGCCGTCGCCGATCAATGCACCGAGCACGTAGGGTGGCATGGGGAGATCCAGCTCCGCACCGCACTCCCAAGGTGTGAGCAGTGGCACGCCCATCCGCTCACTTTCCGTCCGCTCGCGGGCAAGCCGGCCTTGGATGTAGCGCAGTGGGACAACGCGCCAGCCGCGTGTGCGCACTTTCTTCTTTTTGGCCGGACTCCAGACCGAGGTGCGGGTCCAGATCTTCCAAAGATGATCGCCACAACATTCGGTCGAGCGACCGTCAGCGAAGTTGACCCGAAATATCGGTTTGATGCCCTGGGGATGAACGCTGCGGACGCGAACGGTCTGCCCTTCCGCGCTGACCACCATGTCCCCGGCGCGGATTTCGCCGATTGGACGGAACCCTGCAGGCGTCAACACCCGTGCATGCAGCGGCTGAGCTTTGCCCGTGCCCGGCCCGCCCGTGAGGATCGAGAACTTGTGGGTGAGCGCGTGCTTCAGCGCGGCGGCCTGCAGCGCGTGGAACTCGAAGCCGGCCTTCTCCTGCGCCCAGGCGACGGCGGCGTCCACCTTGATCGGGGGCAGCCCGCTCGGCTGGCGAAGGAGGCGGTGGACGACGTCGGCGACCTTTCGCTCGGCGCGCGCGTAGACCGGCAGCTGGATGTGGGAGGGGGCTGAGGGCTGAGCGCTGAGCGCTGAAGGCTGGGCGCCGGAGGCGCCATGCGCCACGAGCGCCTGCTCGGCCACGAGGGCGTCGATGCGGGCGGAGAGGCGCTCGGTGGAGGTCTCGAGCAGGTTGGCGGCGTAGGCGACGAGCTCCCCGCGCGGGTAGGCGGTGTGGCCGTCCTCCTGTAGCGTCTCGAGCGCGTAGATCAGGCCGGCGTCGAGGCGCGGGGCGGAGTCGTTGGCGAAGCCGAGGTTGATGGCGAGGCGGTCGGCCGTCTTGAAGCCGATGCCGTCGATCTCGCGCGCGATGCGGTAGGGCTCCTCGCGGAGCACGCGCGGCGCGGCGACGCCGAACTTGTTCACGATCTTCACGCACTGCGACGTCGTGACGCCGTACGTCTGCAGGTGGATGTGGACCTCGCGCAGCGTGCGCTGGCCGTCCCAGGCCTCCTTGATGGCGGCGGCGCGGACCTGGCCGATGCCGGGGACCTTGCGGAGCTTGCCGGACTCCTCGCTCAGCACGCGGAACGTGTCGGTGCCGAACGCGTCGACGATCTTGTTCGCGTAGACCTTGCCGATGCCCGGCACGAGGCCGCTGCCGAGGTACTTGCGGATGCCGTAGACGGAGGAGGGCAGCTCGCTGCGGAAATTCAGCACCTTGAACTGCGCGCCGTGCTGCGCGTGCTTGGTCCATTCGCCCGTCAGTTCGAGCGTCTCGCCGCACTGCACGCCCGGCAGCGGCCCGACCACCGTCACCCGGTCGTCCGCGCCCTTGGCGCCCTCCGGGCGCAGCTCCGCGATGGTGTAGTGGTTCTCCTCGTTGAAGAAGATGATGCGCTCGAGGACGCCGGTGAGGGAGGTGGCGGAGGGCGGGGGCAAGGCGGGGCTACGGTTGTCCGCCGGGCGCGGCCCCGCAAGCCCGGGAGGCGCCGGGATTGGACAAGCGCGTCGGGTCGGGCAGGGTGGGGCATGCTCCATTGGGAAGACCTGCCGGTCGGCGCGACGTACGGGACCGGGGAACACACGATGACCGCGGACGAGATCGTCGCGTTCGCGCGGCAGTACGACCCGCAGCCGTTCCACACCGACCCGGCGGCGGCGCCGGCGCTGTTCTTCGGCGAGCACGTCGCCAGCGGCTGGCACACGGCGGCGGTGAGCATGCGGCTGATGGTGCAGGGCGAGATGCAGGTCGCCGGCGGCGTGGTCGGACACGTCATCGAGGAGCTCCGTTTCCCGCGGCCCGTGCGGCCGGGCGACACCCTGCGCGTCGTGCAGCGGCTGGTCGCGAAGGAGGAGATCCCCGGCCGGCCCGCCCACGGGCGGATCACGCTCCGCTGCCGCACCTTCAACCAGCACGGCAAGCTCGTGCAGGACATGACCGCGCACCTCCTCGTCGCCCGCCGGCCGGGCGGAGCCGGCGCGGCGGTGTCACCGATTGGGTGACACAGTGCGGGGCGCGGCTTTTGTCGGGCGTCCCGCGGCCGCGGGACCGACCCCGCCGTCCCGCGTTGGCGGTCGTGATGTACGTCTACGGCCGTGCATCGGAGCGCGCTCGATCCCGCGTGCGCGAGTTGGGTGACGTTCGCGGCGGGGTCGGAGACCCCGCCCTACAAGGGGAGTCTGGTTGGCGAGGCGGAAGCGCGGCCGCGGCGGGTGTCACCGATTGGGTGACGCGGGTTGGGGGGCGGCGTGGGAGGACGGCTGGGGGCGGGCGGGTTGCGGCTTGAGTGGGCGGGGTGGGGCGGCATCGTCGCGGCGTGGCCCACCCCGACCCCGCCGCGGCGACCGCCGTCTCGACCGTTTCCGGCGCGGGTCCGTCCGATCCCTCGCGTTTGCCGCGTCACCTGGGCACGGGCAACGCGGCGCTGGTGCTCGTCACGTTCACCATCGGCGTCGGCATCCTGCAGTCGCCGGGCGTGGTGGCGGCGCAGACCGGGTCGATCCCGCTCTCGCTCCTCGCGTGGGTGGTGGGCGCGGTGGCGGCGCTGTGCGGGTCGCTGGTGATGGCGGAGCTGGCGGTGCGGACGCCGCGGTCGGGCGGTACGACGGTCTTCCTGCACGAGGCGTTCGGGCCGCGGGCGGCGTTCCTCTTCGGCTGGACCTCGATCTTCCTCAATCCCGTCTCGGCCGCGGCCATCACGCTGGTGAGCACGCGCAACCTTGGGGCGATCCTCGGGTTCGGGACCGGGGCGCAGACCGCGCTCGGGCTGGCGTGGGTCGGCGGCATCATGCTGCTCAACATGCGCAGCAGCCGCGTCGTCGGCTGGCTCGCCGGCGGCGCCGGGGTGTTCAAGATCGGCGCGCTCGTCACGGTCGTGGCGCTCTGCCTCTCGGGCGATGCCGCGCCCGCGGCCGCGGCTCCGCCCCCGACGGACCACGCGCTGCTGGTGGGCTTCGGGCTGGCGGTGGTGGCGACGATGTTCGCCTACGACGGCTGGGACGGGCTCGCGCTCGTGGCCGGCGAGGTGAAGGACCCCCGCCGCACGCTGCCGCGGGCGACGCTGCTCGGCATGGGACTGATCCTCGCGGTGTACCTGCTGGTGAACCTCGGGTTCTTCCACGTCCTCACCTTGGCCGAGGTGGCCGCGTCGCCGGCGCTGGCCGCGACGGCGCTCGGGCGCGTGCTCGGGTCGGAGGCGGCCAAGGTCGTGACGGTCTTCGTCGCGGCGAGCGCGGCCAGCACCGTGCTGAGCTCGCTGCTCTGCAACCCGAAGATCGCGTTCGCCCTCGCGGAGGAGGGCCATTTCTTCCGCCGGGTCGCGTGGGTGCACCCGCGCTGGCGCACGCCGGTGGTGGCGATCGCGCTGTACGGCACGATGACGCTCCTCTACATCGCCTCGGGCAGCGGCTTCGAGCGGCTGACGCGCTACATGATCCTCGGCTTCCTCCCCTTCTACGGACTCGTCGCGGTCGCGGCCGTGCTCCTGCGTCGCCGCGCCGCGCCCGCGCCGGGGGCGTTCGCGATGCCGCTCTACCCGCTGCCGGTGGTCGGCATGCTGGTGTACGTCGTCTGCGGTCTCGCCAGCGGCGTGCTGGGCGACCCCGTGGCGTCGGCGGGCGGCGTCGGCATCCTCGTCGCCGGCGCGCTGGTCTTCGAGGTCCGGCGTCGACTCGGGAGGCCCGCGTCATGAGCCTCGCGGCCGTGGTCGCGGCAGCGTTCGTCGCGCTCCAGCACGTCGGCTTCCTCGTGCTGGAGATGTTCCTCTGGACGCGGCCGCTCGGGCGGAAGGTGTTCCGCCTGACCCCGGAGCGGGCGGAGGCCACGCGGGTGCTGGCGGCGAACCAGGGGCTCTACAACGGCTTCCTCGCGGCGGGGCTCGTGTTCGGGCTGGTGCGCGGCGGCGGCGACCCGGCGGTGGTGCGGTTCTTCCTCGCCTGCGTGGTGGCGGCCGGCGTCTTCGGCGCGGCCACGGTGAGCCGGCGGATCCTCTGGATCCAGGCGCTGCCGGCGGCGGTGGCGCTGGCGCTCACGGCCGCGTAGCGACAACCGGGTTGCGCGGCCGGGGCGCGGGCCGCAGGCTGGGGCCATGGACTCGCTCGCGTCGCTCCTGCCCATCATCCAGCTGGCGATCACCCCGGTCATCCTCGTCTCGGGCATGGGCGCGCTGCTCATCGTGCTGACGAACCGCATGGGGCGCATCGTGGACCGCACGCGGCACCTGGCGGAGGCCGTGCCGGCCGCGACCGGCGACGCGCGGCGGCACCTCGAGGTGCAGCTCGACATCATGTGGACCCGCTCGCTGCTCATCCGCCGCTCGGTCACCGCCGCCGGGCTCAGCATGCTCCTGTCGTGCCTGCTGATCGTCGCGCTCTTCCTCGCCGCGCTGCTGGAGTGGCGGATGCGCGAGGTGGTGCTGCTCTTGTTCGCGGCCAGCATCCTCCTGCTGGTCGCGTCGCTCGTCGAGTTCCTGCGCGACATCTTCATGGCGCTGCGGGCGCTGCGCCTGCAGGTCGAGCGCGCGCGCGGGTCGGGCGCGGCCGGCTGAGGCGGCCAAGTCCGCGATTGCCGGGGCGGGGGAGGGCGGGCAGCCTGCGCGGACTTCGTTCCCTCCCATGTCCGAGACCCCGTCCCCCCGGTTCGAGCCCTTCATCCCCGCCTCCGCGCAGCTGCCGGAGTTCACCCTGCGCGCCGTGCTCACCGGCACGATCCTCGGCCTGGTCTTCGGCGCCTCGTCGCTCTACCTCGTGCTGAAGGTCGGCCTGACCGTGAGCGCGTCGATCCCCGTGGCGGTGATCTCGCTCACCCTCTGGCGCGGGCTCTCGAAGCTGGGCGTGCGCGACGCGACCATCCTCGAGCACAACATCGCGCAGACGGCGGGCTCGGCCGGCGAGTCGATCGCGTTCGGCGTGGGCGCGACGATGCCGGCGATCATGATCCTCGGCTTCGACCTCGAGGTGACGCGGGTCATGCTCGTGGCGCTGCTCGGCGGCCTCCTCGGCATCCTCATGATGGTGCCGCTGCGGCGGGCGCTGATCGTGAAGGAGCACGGCGTGCTCAAGTACCCCGAGGGCACGGCCTGCGCGGCGGTGCTGAAGGCGGGCGTGGACGAGGCCTCGCGCGCGGCGGCCTCGCCGTCGGCGAAGGCGGAGATGGCGGCGGCGGAGGCGGCGGGCCTCGGGCGCTCGCCCGGCGCGAAGGTGGTGTTCACCGGCTTCGCGGTCGGGCTCGGCTACAAGATCGCGATGGCGGCGCTCAAGGGGTGGAAGGACATCCCCGAGAAGGTCTTCGGCGCGCCGCTCAAGGGCGGCTCGGTCGGCGGCGAGATCTCGCCCGAGCTGGTCGGCGTCGGCTACGTCATCGGCCCGCGCATCGCGGCCATCATGTGCGCGGGCGGCGTGCTCTCGTTCCTCGTGCTCATCCCGCTCATCCGCTTCTTCGGCGAGGGCGTGCCGACGCCGATCGCGCCGGGCACGGTGCCGATCGCGGAGATGGACCCGTACGCCATCCGCCGGGCCTACATCCTCTACATCGGCGCGGGCGCGGTGACGGCCGGCGGCCTCATCAGCCTCTTCCACGCGCTGCCGACCATCTGGCGGAGCCTGCAGGCGGGCATCGGCGACGTGCGGTCGGCCCGGGCCAACGGCGCGGCCGGCGCGGCGGTGCCGCGGACCGACCGCGACCTGTCGCTCAAGGCCATCGGCATCGGCATCGTCGTCCTGATGACCCTGATCGTCCTCGCCCGGCCCCTGCAGATGAACCTGCTCGGCGCGGCGCTGATCGTGGTCTTCGGCTTCCTCTTCGTGACCGTGTCCTCGCGCCTGACCGGCCAGATCGGCTCCTCCTCGAACCCGATCTCGGGCATGACCGTGGCGACGCTGCTCTTCGTCTGCCTCATCTTCCTGCTCATCGGCTGGAACAGCCCCGCGTACTACGTGACCGCGCTCTCGATCGGCGCGATCGTCTGCATCGCCGCCTCGAACGGCGGCACGACCTCGCAGGACCTCAAGACCGGCTTCCTCGTCGGCGGCACCCCGCGGCTGCAGCAGTACTCGATCCTGATCGGCGCGTTCGCGTCGGCGCTGATCCTCGGCCCGATCCTGCTGCGGCTGAACGACGCGGCGACCGTCTACGTGCCCGTCGCGCAGGTCGCGCCGGCCGGCCTGCGGGCGGAGCCCGCGGCGCTGGCGGCGGCGCGGACCGAGGGCCTGAAGGGGCCGCAGGCGCGGGACGACGCGCGGAGCTACCGCGTGTGGCAGAAGACGGACGCGGCGGGCGGTCCGGCGGGCAAGTACCTGGTGGACGACGCCGGGGCGGCGGTGTGGTTCGTGGACCCCGGCATCAACGGCGCCTACAGCCAGCGGCCGGACGGCACGACCGTGCAGAAGTTCGCGGCCCCGCAGGCGCGGCTCGTCTCGTACATCATCAAGGGCATCCTCGACCAGCAGCTCCCCTGGGCGCTGGTGCTGCTGGGGATGATGATCGCGCTGGTGCTCGAGCTGAGCTTCGTGCCGGCGCTGGCGTTCGCCGTCGGCGTGTACATCCCCCTCTCGGCCTCGACCCCGATCTTCGTCGGCGGGTTCATCCGCTGGCTCGTGGACCGACGGACGCGGAGCAAGCCGGCCTACGCCGGGCTGACGGAGGAGCAGTACGCGGCGGAGAGCGACAAGAGCCCCGGCGTGCTGCTCGCGTCCGGCTACATCGCGGGCGGGGCCATCGCGGGCATCGCCATCGCGTTCTTCGCCGGCGTCCTCTCGGACTTCGACGCCGCGGTCACGGCCTGGTCCGCGGCCCACAACCCCTTCTATGCCGGCCCCTGGGCGGACGCGCTCTCGCTGCTGCCGTTCGCGGCGCTCTGCGTGCTGCTCTACCTCGTGGCCCGGGAGAAGCTGCTCGTGCGGAGGTGACGCGGCCGCAATCGGGTTGAGTTTTCCCGCGCCGCGCGTGTCCTTGCCGCCGTGAGCTCCCCCTTCCCCGCGAAGCCCCGCATCGCCGTCGTCGGCGCCGGCGCGCTCGGCCTCTACTACGGCGCGCGCCTGGCGCGGGCCGGGGCCGACGTCCATTTCCTCGCCCGCAGCGGGCGGGCCGCGCTGATGGCGCGGGGCGTGCGGGTGCGCACGCCGACGGAGAAGCTGCACCTCCGCAAGGTGCAGGTGCACGGCGCCCCGGAGGAGATCGGCCCGTGCGACCTCGTGGTCGTGGCGACGAAGGCCACGGCCAACGACGCGCTCCCCCGGCTGCTGCCGCCGCTCCTCTCCGGCTCGACCCTCGTGCTGACGCTCCAGAACGGCCTCGGCGTGGAGGAGCCCGTGGCGGACGTGGCCGGGCCCGACCGCGTGATGGGCGCGCTCTGCTACATCGCCTGCGAGCGGACTGGTCCCGCGGCGGTCGAGTGCCGGTTCCCCGGCGTGATGACGATCGGCAAGTTCGGCAAGCCCGCGGGCGAGCGGACGCACGCGGTGGCGGCGCTCTTCCAGAAGGCCGGCGTGAAGTGCGAGGCGCAGGACAACCTCGAGGAGATGCGCTGGCGCAAGCTCGTGTGGAACGTCCCTTTCAACGGCCTCGCCATCGTCGCGGGCGGCGTCACGACCGACGTCATTCTCGCCGACGAGGGCCTGCGCACGCTGGCGCGGCGGCTGATGGAGGAGGTGGTGGACGCGGCGGCGAAGTTCGGGCACGAGATCCCACGCTCCTTCGTGGACCTGCAGTTCGAGCGCACGGCGAAGATGGGCCCGTACCGGCCGTCGAGCCTCAACGACTACCTCGAGGGCCGCGAGCTGGAGCTCGAGGAGATCTGGGGCGAGCCCGTGCGCCGCGCCAAGTCGGTCGGCGCGGCGGTCCCGCGTCTCGAGATGCTGTACGCGCTGCTGCGCCACCGCCTCGCCGCGCGTCCGCGCCGCGCGGGCGCGAAGCGGTAGGGCGCGAGACCGGCGGAAGCCCTATACCAAGCGCCCCGAGCTTTCGGGCTGTAGATGACATGAAGCCGACAGGCGGCCCACGAGCGGCCAACCTGTCGGCGC
>CAYWTK010000092.1:0-13731 GCA_964460895.1 uncultured Opitutaceae bacterium | reverse complement strand
TCCTCGAGATGGTGCGCACGCCCGAGCTCGCCGCCGAGGTCACGCTCCAGCCGCTGCGGCGCTTCGCCCTGGACGCGGCCATCATCTTCTCGGACATCCTCGTCGTCCCCGAGGCCCTCGGCCAGGGCTACCGTTTCCGCGACGAGGGCGGCATCGCGATGGAGTACCGCCTGGAGAACCGGGCGCAGCTCGACCGGCTCGACCCGACCGGCGTGGCCGAGCGGCTCGACTACATGGCGCGTTCGCTCGCGCTGGTGAAGCGCGAGCTCCGCGGCGAGAAGGCCCTGCTCGGGTTCGGCGGTTCGCCCTGGACGCTGGCCACCTACATGGTCGAGGGCGGCAGTTCGGAGGACTTCACGCGGATCAAGGAGCTCTTCTACACCGACCGGGAGTTCTTCGACGCCCTGATGGAGAAGCTCACGGCCGCGGTGATCGAGTTCTTCCGGATGCAGATCCGCGCGGGCGCGGACGCGATCCAGATCTTCGACTCGTGGGGCGGCATCGTCGCGGGCCAGGACTACGAGGCCGCCTCGCTCCGCTGGATGCGGCGGATCGTCGAGGCCATGCCGGCGGACTTCCCCGTCATCCTCTACGCCAAGGGCTGCCCGCTGCAGCTGACCGACATGGCGTTCACCGGCGCGAAGGTGCTCGGGGTGGACTGGACCGTCGACCTCGGCGTCGTCCGCCGGCTGGTGCCCGCCAACGTGGCCCTGCAGGGCAACCTCGACCCGGTGCTGATGGGCACGACCCCCGAGATCGTGCGGCGCGAGGCCGCGCGCCTGCTCGAGACCATGCGCGGCGCGCGCGGCCACATCTTCAACCTCGGCCACGGCATCCTGCCCTCCGCGAAGGTGGAGTGCATGGAGGCCCTGGTCGGGACCGTCACGGCGTGGCGGTGACCCCCTTGCCATGAACTCCCCGAACCAGAAATCGGTCGCGATCATCGGCGCCGGCATCGCCGGCCTCACCGCCGCGTACCGGCTGCACCGCGCGGGCTTCCGGGTGAAGGTCTTCGAGCGCGCCGCGCAGCCGGGCGGCGCCATCCGCACGATCCGCGAGGACGGCTGGCTGGCCGAGGCCGGCCCGAACTCCGTGCAGTACGGTGCGCCGGAGCTGAAGGCGCTCGTGGCCGACCTCGGGCTCGAGGGCGAGCTGCGGACGGCGAATCCGGCGGCGAAGAAGCGCTTCATCGTCCGCGGCGGCCGCCTCGTGCCGGTGCCGATGGGTCCGGGCTCGTTCCTCGCGTCGCCGATCTTCGGCCTGCGGACGAAGCTGGCGATCTTCACCGAGCTGTTCTCCCGCCCGCGCGTGCGGACGGGCGACATCTGCCTCGCGGAGCTCGTCCGCTCGCACTACACGCAGGAGCTCGTCGATTACGCGGTCAACCCGCTCATCGCCGGCATCTACGCGGGCGACCCGGAGAAGCTCTCCGTGCGCCACGCCTTCCCCTCGCTGTGGGAAGCGGAGCGCGCCAAGGGCTCCCTGCCGCGCGGGATGATGGCGGCGGCCAAGGCGAGGCGCGCCCCGGGCGAGAAGCGCGCCGGCCCGCCGCCGATCGTGTCGTTCCGCCTCGGCCTGCAGCAGCTGACCGACTCCCTCGCGGCCGCCCTGCCGG
The DNA here is from genome assembly GCA_964460895.1 of uncultured Opitutaceae bacterium. Classification (GTDB taxonomy): domain Bacteria; phylum Verrucomicrobiota; class Verrucomicrobiia; order Opitutales; family Opitutaceae; genus Didemnitutus. Next base: position 12,116 of record CAYWTK010000092.1, on the reverse strand, counting down.
CGGGCACGCTCGAGCTCGCCACCACCGTCGAGACGGTCATCCCCGGCCGGCCGCTCCGCCTCGTCTGCTCGCGCGGTCCGGAGCGCTGCGGCGGCGAGTTCGACTTCGTCGTCCTCGCGGTCCCCGCGCCCGCGCTCGCCCAGCTGACGTTCGGCACGCTGGCGGAGCGCCCGCTGGCGCCGCTCGACGCCGTGGTGCACCCGCCGGTGGCGTCGCTCTTCCTCGGCTTCCGGCGCGAGCAGGTGGCGCATCCGCTCGACGGCTTCGGCGGCCTGACCCCGGCGGTGGAGCGGCGCGACGTGCTCGGGATCCTGTTCTCCTCGACGCTCTTCCCCGGACGCGCCCCGGAGGGCCACGTCGCGCTCACGGTCTTCGCCGGCGGCATGCGCCAGCCCGAGCACGCCCGCCTCGGGGCCAGCCAGCTCCTCGCGCGCGTGCGGCGCGACCTCGAGGAGCTCGTCGGCGTCTCGGGCGACCCGGTCTTCGTCCGCCACTCGTTCTGGCCCAAGGCGATTCCCCAGTACCAGATCGGCTACGAGCGCTTCCTCGACGCGATGGAGCGCGTCGAGCAGGCCACGCCCGGCCTCTTCATCGGCGGGCAGGCGCGCGACGGCATCTCGCTGCCCGACTGCTGCAAGAGCGGCGAGCGCCTGGCCCGGCGGGTGGTGGAGCAGGCGGCCAAGCGGTAGCGTGTTCGCCTGGGGGAGGGAGCCGGGACGCCCGCGTCCCGGGCGGTGGGCGCGGCGGTCATCGCCTGCGACGCGCCGAGGGCGGCGCATCCCCAAGGGGCGGCGCTCCGTTCCGGCGGGAATGGGGTCGGGTCGCTCCGCGGGGCGCGCGTTGACGGCCGGGCGGGAGCGCCTAGCGTGGTCGTCGTGCTCCGCTTCTTCCTCGTACTGGCGCTGCTCGGCGGTGGTTCCGTCTCGTCCGGGGAGCCGTCCGCGCCGCCGCGGCCCGTGCTGGTGCTCGTCCACGGGGCGTGGGGCGGCGCCTGGCAGTTCGCCCGGATCGAGCCGTTCCTCCGCGAGCGAGGGTTCGACGTCCGGCGGGTGACGCTCACCGGCCTCGGCGAGCGCGCGCACCTCGTCTCGCCCGACATCGGCCTGGAGACCCACATCGAGGACGTGGCCAACGTGCTGCGCTTCGAGCGGCTGGAGCGCGTCGTGCTCGTCGGCCACAGCTACGGTGGCATGGTCATCACCGGCGTGGCGGACCGGCTGCCGGGCCGCGTCGCCCGCCTCGTCTACCTCGACGCCGTGCTCCCCGAGGACGGCGAGAGCCTCGCGTCGCTGCGCGGCGGGGCCGAGGCGTTCGCGCCGCTGGTCCGCGACGGCCTGGTCGTCCCGAACTGGGTGCCGCCGGGCAAGCCGCACCCGATCGACGTGCCGCACCCGCTGCGCACCTTCACCGACCGCCTCGCGCTCCGCGACCCGGCGCGGGCCGCGATTCCCGGCGCGTACCTGCTGACCGTGGAGCCGGGGCGCGCGCCCGAGACGGACGACTTCGCGCCGATGGCCGCGCGGGCCCGCGCGCGCGGCTGGCCCGTGGCGGTGATGGAGGCCGACCACAACCCGCACTGGCGCCAGCCGGCCGAGACGGCGGCGCTCCTCGCGGAACTGGCGGCCGCGGTGCCCCGCTGAGCGCGCGCAGCCATGCCCGTCGAGGTCCAGTTCGTGGGCGGGTTGATCCGGCAGACGTTCAGCGGCGAAGTCTCCGCTGTCGACCTGCAGGACCTTGCGAAGCAGGTGCTCGCTCTCGAGGCGGGCCTGCCGCGGGCGCCGGACCGCATCGCGGACCTGTCCGCGGTGACCTCGGTCGCGGCCGACTTCCTCGCGATCGACCAGCTGGCGCGGAAGCGGGTGGCCTCGCCTCCGCGGAATCCGACCCGCAACGCCATCGTGGCGCCGACGCCGATGCTCTTCGGGGTGGCGCGGATGTTCCAGACCCTGAACACGGCCGCCGGCGTCGAGGTGCGGATCTTCCGGGACCGAGCCTCGGCCGAGGCATGGCTGCTCCCGCCCGCGTCGTGAAGCGCCTCCCACCGTCGGCCCGCGTCGTGCACCGCCACGCCTGGCTCTGGGAGCCGCTCGAGGCCGAGGCCGGGTTCGTCCTGCGGACGATGTTCGGGGCCAAGGTCGTCTCCCTCGACGGGCGGATGGTGCTCGGCTTCTGCGCGGGCGACGAGCCGTGGCGGGGCGTGCTCGTGCCGACCGAGCGCGCGCACCACGACGCGCTGCGGGCCGATTTCCCGGAGCTCGTCCCGCACCCGGTGCTGGGGAAGTGGCTCTACCTTGCGGAGGCGGCCGACGGCTTCGAGCGCGTGGCGGCGGCGCTCGTCGGGCTCGCGCGCCGGCGCGACCCGCGTCTCGGCATCGTGCCGGCGCCGCGTCGCCGTCCGGGAAGGTCGTCGGGCCGGCCGAAGTCCGGCGGCGGGCGTCGCTGAGGGCGGCGGGCAGGCTCCGCGCCGCGGAAGCCGTTCAATCGTTCCGCCGGCCCGCGTTTCGCGGGGACCGGGGGCAAGGCACCGCCGCCGTCCGGGCGTCCCGTGCCCTCAGCGGGCGGGCGTCCCGTGCGGGGCCTTCTCGCGGGCCGTCGCCTCCTGCTTGATGGCGCCGAAGTTGCCCTCCTCGCAGTGGCGGACGAAGCCCTCGGTGAGGCTCTTGAGGTCCTCCCAGCGGCGGCGGATGGCCTTGGCCTCGTCCTTCGTGATCTGGCTGTCCGACGCGGCGACGGCGATGACGCTCAGCATGTCGGCGAACTCCTGCACGATGTTGTTGGTCGAGGGGATGAGGTTGTAGTCGTGCGGCCGGCTCTTCGGATTGGTGATGAAGAATCCGCCGGCCCGCTCGCACACCCACTGGGCGATGCGGGTGTCCTTGGTGATCTTCAGCAGCTGCTCGATGCGGTCCAGGGGGTTGTTGGCCCCGCTGCCGGTCTCGACCGCGGGCGGCTCGGCCCACTTGTAGATGAGGGAGAGGGAGAGGCCCATGTCCGCCGCGATCTGTTTCGCGCTGGTCTTCTTGAGCACCTCCTTGAGCAGCTCGTGGGAATGCATGGCGCCGATGCTGCAAATGGGCCCGGCGAAGGCAATCACCGCTTATGCGCCCGTGGCCGGGGCGCGGCGGGCGGCTAATGACCGTTCCCCGCCAAGCGATGCGGCATCTTTTGAGTGTCTTTTCCGGGGGCTTTCTGGCTAAAAAGCCCGCCTCTTTCCCATGAACATTCACGAGTACCAGGCCAAGGCGCTGTTCGAAAAGTACGGCGTCCCCGTCCCGAAGGGCGTGCCCGCCCGTTCGCCCGCCGAGTTCGAGTCCGCGCTCTCCGCGCTCGACCACGGCCCGTTCATCGTCAAGTCGCAGATCCACGCCGGCGGCCGCGGCAAGGGCACGTTCGCCGACGGCTTCAAGGGCGGCGTGAAGTTCGCCAAGACCAAGGCCGAGGCGCTCGAGTTCGCCAACCGGATGTACGGCAACACGCTCGTCACGGCGCAGACCGGCGCGGCCGGCCGCAAGGTGCAGACGATCTACTTCACCAAGGCCGCCGACATCACGAAGGAGTACTACCTCGCGATCCTCCTCGACCGGAACACCTCGCGCCCCGTCATCGTCGCCTCGACCGAGGGCGGCGTGGAGATCGAGAAGGTCGCGCACGACACGCCGGAGAAGATCTTCAAGATCTTCGTCGACCCGGCCGTCGGCCTGCAGGGCTACCAGGCCCGGCAGCTGGCCTTCCAGCTCGGGTTCACCGGCGACTACTTCAAGAACGCGGTCAAGCTCGTCACCCACCTCTACCGCATGTGGTGGGAGACCGACGCCAGCATGGTCGAGGTCAACCCGCTCATCTCCACTCCGGACGGCCAGGTGCTCGCGCTCGACGCCAAGGTCTCGTTCGACGACAACGCGCTCTTCCGCCACCCGGACCTCGTCGCCCTCCGCGACCTCAACGAGGAGGACCCGAAGGAGATCGAGGCCTCGAAGTTCTCGCTCAGCTACATCGCGCTCGACGGCAACATCGCCTGCCTCGTCAACGGCGCGGGCCTCGCGATGAGCACGATGGACATCATCAAGCACTTCGGCGGCAGCCCGGCCAACTTCCTCGACGTCGGCGGCGGCGCCTCGAAGGACCAGGTGCAGGCGGCCTTCCGCATCATCCTCACGGACCCGAACGTGAAGGGCATCCTCGTGAACATCTTCGGCGGCATCATGGACTGCAACACGATCGCCACCGGCGTCGTGGCCGCGGCCCGCGAGCTCGGCCTCAAGATCCCCCTCGTCGTCCGCCTCGAGGGCAACAACGTCGCCGCCGGCAAGCAGACGCTCGCCGAGTCCGGCCTCAAGATCGAGTCGGCCGACTCCATGGCCGACGCGGCGCGGAAGATCGTCCGGCTCGTCGCCTGACGATCGGTTGAAGTCGGAGGTCGAGGTTGAACCGAACCGCCCTCGTCCCCACTCGCTGACCCCTAAACCTCAACGATCAACTTGAACCGCCGCGCGCAGCGCGGCCCCACCATGGCCATCATCGTCACCGAAAAGACCAAGGTCCTCGTCCAGGGCATCACCGGCGAGTTCGGCGGTCGCCACACCAAGCTGTCGCTCGACTACGGCACGCAGGTCGTCGCGGGCGTCACGCCCGGCAAGGGCGGCCAGTTCTTCGAGCACGGCGCGCACCGCGTGCCGATCTTCAACACCGTGGCCGACGCCGTCGCCGCCACCGGCGCCACCGCCTCGGCCGTGTTCGTGCCGCCGCCGTTCGCGGCGGACGCGATCCTCGAGGGCGTGGACGCCAACCTCGACCTCTGCGTCGCCATCACCGAGGGCATCCCGGTGCGCGACATGATCCAGGTGAAGCGCGCCATGCAGGGCCGCCGCACCCGCCTCATCGGCCCCAACTGCCCCGGGATCGTCACGCCCGGCACGGGCGAGGGCTCCAAGGGCGGCTGCCGCATCGGCATCGCCCCGGGCTACATCCACAAGAAGGGCCACGTCGGCGTCGTCTCCCGCTCCGGTACCCTGACCTACGAGGCCGTCTGGCAGCTCACCGTGAAGGGCATCGGCCAGTCCACCTGCGTCGGCATCGGCGGCGACCCGGTCAACGGGACGTCCCACCTCGACGTCATCCGCATGTTCAACGACGACCCCGAGACCTGGGGCATCATCATGATCGGCGAGATCGGCGGCAGCGCCGAGGTCGAGGCCGCGCGCTGGATCAAGGCCAACTGCCGCAAGCCGGTCGCGGGCTTCATCGCCGGCGCCACCGCCCCGGCGGGTCGCCGCATGGGCCACGCCGGCGCCGTCGTCGGCGGGGCCGAGGACACCGCGGCCGCCAAGATCGCGGTCTTCCAGGAGTGCGGCATCGAGACCGCGGCGACGCCGTCCGACATGGCCGACGCCCTCGTCCGCGCCGCCCAGCGCCTCGGCGCCAAGCTGGCCTGAGCCGAGCCGCGCATCGCGTCCTGTAGGGCGGGGTCTCCCGACCCCGCCGTGGTGCGAACGCGTCATTGCGTTCGAACCTGAATCGACGTTCGCGGCGGGGTCGGAGACCCCGCCCTACACGCCCCGCGCTCAGCAAAGCTCCTCAGCCCCTCGTCAGCAGCTGCCGCGCGAGGAAGGCCGACTGCTGGGCCGCGAGGTCGAGCAGGCCGCGGCGGGCGAGGCCGAGGAGGCCGTCGAGCTCCTCCTGCGTGAACGTCGCCTCCTCGCCGGCGCCCTGCACCTCGACGAAGCGGCCCGAGCCGGTCATGACGACGTTGAAGTCCACGGCCGCGTCCTTGTCCTCGACGTAGTTCAGGTCGAGCACGGGCGAGCCGCCGCAGAGGCCGACGCTGACGGCCGCGACCGAATCGGTCAGCGGATTCTCGGCGAGGCGCTTCGCGTCGAGCAGCTTCTGCACCGCGAGCCGCGCGGCGAGGTAGGCGCCGGTGATCGACGCCGTCCGCGTGCCGCCGTCGGCCTGCAGCACGTCGCAGTCGATCCAGAGCGTGTTCTCCCCCAGCTTGTCGAGGTCGAGGACGGCGCGGAGGGAGCGGCCGATGAGGCGCTGGATCTCGATCGTGCGGCCGTCGACCTTGCCCCGCGAGCTGTCGCGCGGCTTCCGGTCGAGCGTCGAGTAGGGGAGCATCGAGTACTCGGCCGTGAGCCAGCCGCCGCGCACGCCCTGCTGCTTCATCCACGACGGGACCTTGGGCTCGATCGTCGCCGCGCAGATGACGCGGGTGAGCCCGAAGCCGATGAGCACCGAGCCCGACGCGTACGGCGCGATGCCGGCCTCGATCGTCACGGGGCGGAGCTGTTCGGGAAGGCGGCCGTCGGGTCGGGGAGTGGGCATGCCCGAAGCACACAACCCGCGCGCGCGCGGCGCAAGGACGGAGCGGGCGGGCGCGGCGGCCGCCGCGTCAGGACGGATTCACCCCCGGCTCGTCGTCCTCGTCGACGGGCTCGGGGAAGGCCGCGCGCGTCGCGACGCGGTGCGAGGTGGACTTGACCGCGGCCTGCTCCTGCATGTGCGCGATCAGCCGGTCGTTGAAGTCCTTGGCGGGGTCGTGCCCCATCTTCTTCAGCGCCTGGACCATCGCGGCCACCTCGATGAGGCGGGCGATGTCGCGGCCGGGGCGGACGTAGAACTCGATGTGCGGGACCCGGATGCCGAGGATCTCGTAGAAGTTCTCCTCGAGGCCGGTGCGCTCCTCGACGACCTCGGGGGTCCATTCGCGCAGCGTGACGACGAGGTCGATGCGCTTCTCGAGGCGGATGCTCTTCACGCCGAACATCTCGGCGATGTTGATGATGCCGATGCCGCGGCACTCCATGTAGCCGCGGTTGAGCTCGCGCGAGCTGGCGGTGAGCTCGCGCTCGTCCACCAGGCGGATGCAGGTGAGGTCGTCGGCCACGAGCGAGTGCCCGCGCTCGATCAGCGCGAGGGCGCACTCGGACTTCCCGATGCCGGAGTCGCCGCGGATCATCACGCCGATGCCGCGGATGTCGAGGGTCGTGGCGTGCTCGGTGCCGGCGGGCGCGAACTCGTTGTCGATGCAGAGCGTCGCCGCGTTCACGAAGTTCATCGTGATCATCGGCGTGCGGAAGATGGGCAGGCGCATCTCGTGCGAGACCGCCAGCATCGGGTGGGTCGCGTGGTAGTTGCGGGTCAGGACGAGGCAGGGGATGCCGCGCTTGACCATCTCGCCGAAGATCTCGACCTGCTGCCGCTGCGGCAGCGACTTCAGGTAGGTCATCTCGGCCGCGCCCAGCACCTGGATGCGCTTGTTCGCGAAATACTTGAAGAATCCGGTGAGCGCCAGCGACGGGCGGTTGATCGAGCCCTCGCGGATGAGGCGGTGGAGGCCCTCCTCGCCCGTCACGAGCTCGAGCTGGAGCTTCTCCTTGTAGGTCTCGAAGAAGTGCGAGACCGTGATGCCGTTGATGGCGCGGGTGGGCATGGGGCGACGGAAGGGGCGGGTGGCGGTAGCGACTAGGGGAAGAAGGTCGTGGTCACAAGCGCCTACTCGCCGGCCGCCGCCCGCGACCCGCTCCTCACAGGTTGAAGTCCTTGCCGAGGTAGAGCTCGCGGGCCTTCGGGTCGTTGACGAGGAACTCCCCCGAGCCCTCGGCCATCACCTGGCCGCGGTGGATGATGTAGCCGCGGTCCACGATGCGCAGCGTCTCGCGCACGTTGTGGTCGGTGATGAGCACGCCGATGCCGCGCTGCTTCAGGTCGAGGATGATGCGCTGCACCTCCGCGACCGAGATCGGGTCCACGCCGGCGAACGGCTCGTCCATCAGGAGGAACCGCGGGCGCGTCACGAGCGCGCGGGCGATCTCGAGGCGGCGGCGCTCGCCGCCGGAGAGCGTGTAGGCGGGCTGGTCGGCGAGGTGCGCGATGTGCAGCTCCTCGAGGTGGTGCCGCACGAGCGCCGCGCGGTCGGCGTGGGAGACGCCGCGGAGGGTCTCGACGATGGCGAGGATGTTCTCCGCGACGGTGAGCTTGCGGAAGACCGACGCCTCCTGCGGCAGGTAGCCGACGCCGAGGCGGGCGCGGCGGTGCATGCGCAGGTGCGTGGCGTCCTGGCCGCTGATGAAGACCCGGCCGCCGGTGGCCGGCACCAGCCCGACCACCATGTAGAACGTCGTCGTCTTGCCCGCGCCGTTGGGGCCGAGCAGGCCCACGACCTCGCCGGCGCCGACGCGGAGGGCGACGCCGTTCACGACGGTGCGCGCGCCGTAGGTCTTGACCAGGCCTTCGGTGCGGATCTCGGCGGGGGCGGAGGGCGCGGCGCCGCTCATGGCGCCTTCGGGGCCGGCGGGGCGGGCTCGGCCAGCAGCCGGTCGCGGTCCACGCCGAGGTCCTTCAGGGCGGGGCCGACGAGCCGCGGCTTGGTGCCCTTCACCTGCCGCTCGCCGCGCAGGAGCACGAGCTCCTCGCCGGTGTAGGTCCAGTCGGCCGCGCGGTCGACGAGCACGGGCTTGTCGCGCAGGACGAGCCGCTCCTCGCCGGGCAGCACCTCGGCGCGCCCGCAGGCGGCCTCGCGGTCGCCCTGGACGATGCGCACGTTGCCCTCCGCGAGCAGCGACTTGAAGCGCTCGACCCGGCCGATGGCCGCGCCCGGGTCGGGCTGGCGGAAGGCCACGACCTCGAGGCGGTCGCAGGTGAGGCGGAGGTTGGTGGCGGTGACGACGACGTTGCCGGTGAAGATGGAGGTCGTCTCGCGGTCCGTGCTCCGCATGTCGAGCGAGTCGCTCGTGATCACGGTCGGCTGCTCGGGCGCGGACTGGGCGCGGAGGCCGGGGGCCGCGAGCAGCGCGGCGGCGAGGAGCGGGAGCAGGCGGGACGGGGTCATTGCAGGAGGTTCCGGAGCTCGGCGCGGAACGCTACGCGCACGTCCTTCCGGATGGAAATCCTTTTCGCCCGGTGGTCGTAGCTCCAGTCGGCGCCGCTCGCCTCGAGCTCGTCGTTGATCACGCGGATGGTCTCCGGGCCGGCGACGGTCTGCTGCTCGGGCAGGACGCGGGCGACGGGGCTGAGGATCATCGTGTCGATGCGCTCCGCCGCGTCGCCGCTGAAGATCGTCAGCGTCAGCTCGCGCACGTCCACCTCCTGCAGGCTGGGCATGCGCGCCTCGCTGCCGCGCACCAGCCACTCGCGGTGGCCGTCGGCGGTGAAGGTGGGCAGGCGGAAGTTGACGATCGGGGCGTCGGACGTGACCCGCGTCGTCACCTGGCCCGGGGCGAGCGCCGCGGCGGCGAGCAGCAGGGCGGCGAGCGCGGCGCGCCGCGGGGCGCGGGCGGGGAAGCGGTCGAAGGGCGGCGGGCGGAGGGTCATCGCGGATTCACTTCCGACCGCGGGCGGCGAGGATTTGTTCGCACACTTCGCGCACGGCCCCGTGGCCGGCGGCGCGCGCGGGCACGAAGCGGGCGGCGGCGCGGGCGGCCGGCATCGCCTGCGCCGGCGCGACGCCGATCGCGGCCCAGGCGAGGGCGGGGGCGTCGATGTCGTCGTCGCCCATGTAGCAGACCTCGTCCGCGCCGAGCCCGAGGCGGCCGGCCAGCTCCTGCAGGGCGGCGAGCTTGTCGGTGCGGCCCTGGATGACGTGCGGCACGCGGAGCTCCTGGGCGCGCGCGGTGGTGGCGCCCGAGGGCCGGCCCGAGATCCACGCCACGGCGACCTCCGCGCGGTGGAGCCGGACGATGCCCATGCCGTCGAGGATGGAGAAGGACTTCGATTCGGTGCCGTCGGAGTGGATCCGCACCGTGCCGTCGGTCAGCACGCCGTCCACGTCCATCGCGAAGAGGCGGATGCGCGCCCACGGCAACGCGCGGGTCGGGCGCCGGCGGCGGGGGGCGGGAGTGGATTGCGACGCGGCCAAGCTGGGCAGGGAGGTTGGGCGGCCGAGTCGGCGCCGCCAATCCGATTCTCCGCCGCGCGTCGGCGCCGGCGTTTCGGAACGGGCCGTCTCCGACCCGGCCGTGGGGCCGCGCGCGACGCGGTCGCGCGATCGCACCGACCTGCCGGATCGCGCCGACTCGGCCGGCGCTCGGCGGCGACGGACGCCGCCCGGAAATCCATGATTCCACCGCGTCGCCCCGGCGCGCGGCGGCATCCAGGCTCCCGGCATGGTCGGACCACCCGACGTTCTCGCTCCCCTCGGCCCCGCCCGCCCCGGCGTTCGGCGCCCCGGCCCTCCGACGCCTCCGGGCCGGTCGCCCGGCTCCGCCCGCCTCCTCCCCGCGCGTCGGCCCTGCCCTGCCCGCCCGCACGTCCCGGCCGGTCCCGCCGCCGGTAGTAACGCAATGTGTTACTAACGGTCATGGACCTCTCGACCGGAGTCCTCCGCGGAACGAGGGCGCCGCCTCCGGGCGGCCTGCTCTTCGCGATCGCGGAGGCGGTGGTCGAGGCCGCGGTGGACGCGGCGCGCGAGCGCGCCCGGCGCCGCCGCCGGGAGCGCATCCGCGCGGCGAACGCGGTGACGCGACGCGGCTGGGCGCTCCACCCGGGAGAGGGCACGCCGCTGTGGAACGAGCTCGTGCGGCAGGTCACGCCCCACCTCGCCCGGCGCGGGAGCAAGGCCCGGTTGGCGCGCCAGCTGGGCCTGCCGCGGCAGCGACTGCAGGATTGCCTGAAGGCGAAGCGCGCGATGCTCGACGCGGAACGGACGCTCCTGCTGCTCGCGTGGCTGTCGGCCCGGCAGGAGGGTCGCGAGCTGCCGACGCCACCTCCCGGCGCGTCGGTGGAGGAGACCGCCGGCGTGAAGGCGCGGCCGACGCGCGTCGCCGGCAAGCGCGCGCCACGCCGACGCCGGTCCGGCGCCGGTCATCCGCCGACCCCCTGAGGACATCCGTCGGCACCCGCGCGCGCCAGTGCCCGACCGCCGCCGTTAGTAACGCATTGCGTTACTAACGGGAGCGGCGCGGACGGGCGGTGGGTCGGCCGGACCGATGCGGTGGGGCGGGCGCGGATGGACCGCGGCCGGAGTGATGGGGGTGGGGTCGATCGATGTCCGGCCGGTGGAGGATGACCCCGGCCGAGGAGGCCGGGCGCGGGCGCGCGCGGCGGGCGACTCGGGCGGGTCCCGGAAGCCGGCGACGCGCTCAGCGCGAGCGTCGGATGGCCGCGGCCATCGGCGTGAGCCGAGCCGGGTAGTAACGCATTGTATTACTACGGGATTGGGACGGGGCGCGGAGGTTGCGACGAGGGCGGTGGCGAGGAGGGTCGCTTGGTCGGCGGCCGGGGGCATGGAGCAGACGGAGTCGCCGGGCGAGCGGGAACGAGGGCGACGGGGAGTGGGCGCGACGGTGGGCACCGGAGTCGGGTGCCGCGGTCGGGCGGGGCGTCGGACGGGCGGAACGACGGCCCCCGGGGGCGGCGTGTCGGGTGCGGGTCGGCGCGGAGGCGTCAGCCCATCCAGGCGGCGATGGCGTCGACGATCTTGTCGCGGTCCGGGCGGTAGACCTTCTCCAGCTCCGGCGCGAAGGGCACGGGCAGGTCGAGGGCGGCGACGCGGAGCGGGGCGGCCTTGAGGGCGGCGAAGTTGGCCTCGGTCAGGCGCGCGACCAGCTCGGCGCCGAAGCCGTGGGTGCGGCGGCCCTCGTGCACGACGACGAGGCGGCCGGTGCGGGCGACCGATTCTTGGATGGCGTCGAGGCGCAGCGGCGACAGGGCGCGGAGGTCGAAGAGGTCGAAGGTCGTCTCGTACTCCTCGGCGAAGTAGGCGCAGGCCTCGTCGCAGTGCAGCACCATCTCGCCGTACGTGACGACGGTCGCGAAGTCGCCCGCGCGCACGCGGCGCGGCCGCCAGACCTCGCGGTAGGCGGGGTCCCAGCGGACGGGGTGCCGGCCGCGGCGGTAGAGTCCCTTGTGCTCGAAGAGGATCACCGGGTTGTCGTCCTCGTAGGCGGCGAGCAGGGCGTTGAACGCGTCCTGCGGGTTCGACGGGTAGAGCGCCTTGAGGCCGGGGAAGGAGAGGAGGGCGGCCTCCAGCTCCTGCGAGTGGAAGGAGCCGAAGGTGAGCCCGCCGCCGCAGGGGAAGCGGAAGACGACCGGCACCTTCTGGCCGGCGCGGAAGTGGTAGGTCGCGGCGTTGAGGACGATCTGCGTCGTCGCGTCGGTGGCGAAGTCGGCGAACTGGA
>CAYWTK010000091.1:0-13754 GCA_964460895.1 uncultured Opitutaceae bacterium | reverse complement strand
CCGCTCGACGGCTGGCGCGAGTGGGCGGCGCCCCCGTCGCGCGTCCGCTGGCGCCAGGGTCGGGCCGTGCTCGCCGTCGGCGCGCGCCGCGACGCGTGGCTCGCCGGCGACCTCGGCGCGGCGTACTGGCGGGCGCGGCCGGGCGGACGGACGATGCTGCTCGCGGCGGTGCGCCGGCTGCTCGCGGACCGATGAGGACCGTCCTGCCACTGCTCTGCCTGCTCCTCGCCGCCGTCCCGGGGGCGCGGGCGATGCTGAACGCGCCCGGCGACTACGCCGCCGTGGCCGCGCGCGTGCGGGCCGGGGAGTCGCCCTGGCGGGAGGCGTGGGCGAAGCTCGACGCGGCGGCCGCCGCGGCGCGGACGCGGGGGCCGCGGCCCGTGGAGCACTACTGGGACCTCGCGGGCCACGCGAAGCCGGACGATTCCGGGTACCGCGACCGGCTGATGGCCGACGCCGGCGACGCCTACACGCTCGCGCTCCATTGGGCGGTCGGCGGCGATCCGGCGAGCGCGGCGGCGGCGTGGGGCATCATCGACGCCTGGGCCTCGACGCTGCGCACCGTGGACCTGAAGGAGGACGGGATCCTGTCCATCGCCTACGGCTGGCCGGCGCTGCTCTGGGCGGCGGAGGTGCTGCGCGGCACGGGCGCGCCGGCGCCGGCCGGGGCGGAGGAGCGGCTCGCGCGGTGCGTGCGCGCCGTCGTCCTGCCCGTGGTGTGGCGGCCCGTGGTGTTGAACAATTGGAATTCCTGGACCATCTGCTGCGCCATGAGCGCGGCCCTCTGGCTGAAGGACGAGGCCCTCTTCCGCGAGTGCGTGGGCATGGCCCGCACCTCGATCCCGATGTACATCAAGGCGGACGGACGCGCCGTGGAGATCACCCGCGACGGGGGCGACCTGTGGCACTCGCAGATGGGCGTCGCCCCGCTGGTGGCGGTCGCCGAGATGGCATGGCACCGCGGCGTCGACCTCTACTCGTGGGGCGACGAGCGGCTCCGCCTCGGCACCGAGTACCTCGCGCCCTTCGTGAACCGGCGGGAGATGGCCGCGTGGCCCGGCTCCCGGGTGCCGGAGGCGATGGGACCGTGGTACTTCTACGAGCTGGCGGCCCACCACTACGTCGGCCGGATGGGCCGGCCGATGCCGAACGCCGCGCGCGTGATCGCCGAGGCGACCCGTCCCAGCGGCTTCCAACGCATCGGCTGGGACACGCTCACCCACGCCGCCCCCCCGTCCCCTTCCTCGCGATGAAGAAGAAGTCCCGTCCCGCCCCCGCCGCCGCCCCCGCCGGGCAGCGGCAGGACATCCGCGCCCCGCGCGCCGAGACCGCCTGGTTCACGCACGACCGCTTCGGCCTGTTCCTCCACTGGGGGCTCTACTCCCTCGCGGCGCGGCACGAGTGGGTGATGAGCCGCGAGCGCATGACGAAGGAGGACTACCGCCGGTACTTCGAGCGGTTCGACCCGGACCTCTACGACGCCGCGGCCTGGGCGGCCGCGGCGAAGGCGGCGGGCATGCGCTACGCCGTGCTGACGGTGAAGCACCACGAGGGCTTCTGCCTGTGGGACACGGCGCACACCGACTACAAGGCGACCAACACCCCCGCCGGCCGCGACCTCGTGGCCGAGTTCGCGACCGCGTTCCGCGCCGCGGGCCTCAAGGTGGGCTTCTACTACTCGCTCATCGACTGGCACCACCCGGACTTCGCGGTCGACCGGCACCACCCGCGGCGCGACGACGCGCGGGCGCGGGCGGCGAGCCGGCGCTGCCGGCCGGAGCGCTACGCCGCCTACATGCGGGCGCAGGTCCGCGAGCTGCTGACGAACTACGGCCGGATCGACCTGCTGTGGTTCGACTTCTCCTACCCGGGCAAGGACGGCAAGGGGCGGCGGGATTGGAAGTCCGCGCAGCTCCTCGCGCTCGTGCAGGAGCTCCAGCCCCACGCGCTGGTCGACAACCGCCTCGACCTGCCGGGCTCGGGGGACTTCCTCACCCCGGAGCAGTACGTGCCGGACGACGGCATGCGCGGTCCGGACGGACGGCCCGTGGTCTGGGAGGGCTGCCAGACGTTCAGCGGGTCCTGGGGCTACCACCGCGACGAGGGGGGCTGGAAGAGCCCGGCGCAGCTCGTGCAGATGCTCGTCCACCACGTCAGCCGTGGGGGGAACCTCCTCCTCAACGTCGGGCCGACCGGACGCGGCGAGTTCGACCCGCGGGCCCTGCAGCGCCTGGGCGCCATCGGCGAGTGGATGCGCCGGCACGGACGGGCGATCCGCGGCTGCGGCCGGGCGCCTGACGGACTGCGCGAGCCGCGCGACGCGCGCTACACGTACGATCCCGCCACCCGGCGCCTCTACGCGCACCTCTTCGCCTGGCCGTTCAAGGAGCTCATCCTGCCGGGCCTCGCCGGGCGGGTGCGGTACGCGCAGCTGCTCAACGACGCCAGCGAACTGATCTTCCGCGACGCGACCACGGCGGTCCACCCCGACCACAACACGCGCCCGGGCGACGGCGACCTGGTCGTCGAGCTGCCGACGGAGAAGCCCGCCGTGGAGGTCCCGGTCATCGAACTCCATCTCGCCTGATTCCCCATGAGATCCCCGAAAATCGTCATCATCGGCGCCGGCAGCCTCTTCTTCGGCCGCAAGCTCGTGTGGTCGATGAACCGCCTCCCCGGCCTCACCGACGGCCACCTCGCGCTCGTCGACACCGACCCCGAGCACCTGCGCCTGATGCACGCGCTGGCGGAGCGGACGCGCGCCGCCAGCGGCGCGGGGTTCACGGTCTCGGCCACCACGGACTTCCGCGAGGCGCTGCCGGGCGCGGACTTCGTGATCCTCAGCTTCTCGCACCGCAACGCGCACTACCGGGGCGTCGACTGCGAGGTCAGCGCGCGGCACGGCATCCGCATGTGCTCGGGCGACACCATCGGTCCGGGCGGCGCCTTCCGCGCGCTGCGCGAGCTGCCGCAGGTGCGGGCGATCGCGCGGGAGGTCGAGCGCGTCTGCCCGCGGGCCTGGGTGATCAACTACATCAACCCCAGCACGGTCGTCGGCATGTACCTCGCGAAGCACACGCGCACGCGCAGCCTCGCGCTGTGCGACAGCCTGCACCTGCCGTTCCTGCACGAGAACTACATGAGGCTGATCGGCCTCGACCCGGCCGACCGCGCGCACTTCGACCTCCGGATCGCCGGCGTGAACCACTTCACGTTCGCCCTCGCGGCGACCTACCGCGGCGAGGACGTGCTGCCGCGCATCGCGTCGGCCCTGCGCGAGCTGGGCCGGGCGGAGAAGGACACCGACGCCGCGAAGTCCCTCTACAACAAGCGCATCTCGGCCCGCCTCTACGAGGTGTTCGGCGCGGTGCCCGTGTGCACCGCGCACACCAAGGAGTACCTCCCGTACTTCCAGGGCCTCGGTCCCCACGCGGCGGACGAGGTCGTGCCTCCGCTCAAGCTCTTCGAGCACGGGGAGCGCGAGCAGGTGACGGCGCAGATGTGGGAGGCGGTGGCCGACTACGTGGCGGGGCGCCGCCCGGTGGAGGAGTTCCTCGCCCGGACCACGTCCGACCACGCCACCGACCTCGTGCAGGCGATCTGGAACGGCAGCGGCCGGCGGCTCTTCGTCAACGTCCCCAACGGCGGCGCCGTGCCGAACCTCCCGGCCGACGCGCTCCTCGAGCTCGAGTGCGCGTGCGACGCGGACGCGGTGCGGCCCCTGCCGGTCGGGCCGATGCCGCTCGGCCTGCGCGCGCTGCAGCTGCGGGTCCTCGACACCCACGAGCTGACGGTGGAGGCGTTCGTGCGGCGCGACCGCGGGCTGCTGGTGCGCGCGCTGGCGGTGGACCCCATCGTCAACTCGCTCGCCGCCGCCGAGGCCGTGGTCGACGCGCTCTACGCGGCGGAGCGGGAGTGCCTCGAGGACTGGATCGGACGGCGCGAGGCCGCGGGCGGGGGAGGCGGGGCGGCGGTCGACGCCGTGCACTCCGGCCAGACGCCGATCGGGTGAGCGCGCCGCCCGCCGCCGGGCGGCGGCGGGCGGTCAGGAGCCGGCGGATTCGCCGAGTTCCGGGACGAGGGACGCGACCGCCACCGGGAGGCCGGTGGCCATCGACTGGTTGGCGGCGATGCCGGTGAGGATGGAGTACGCGCCGTCCCGCACGCCGGCCGCGCGGCCGAGCGGGTCGGGTCGGCCCGTCGGGGCGAAGATGTCGGCCAGCATCAGCGTGTCCGCGCCGCCGTGTCCGCCCGCGTTGGCCTGGGGCAGCTCGACCTCCCGGGGCGGCTCCCAGTGCGGACGGAACACAAGCGAGGTCGGCTCCCGCACGGCGGCGCTCGCGGCGCCCTTCACGTTGGTGGCGAGGTTGTGGTCGGCGGTGGCGCCGGAGACGTAGGCGCGCTCCAGCACGTCGAACTCGAGCCGACCCCGGGTGCCGGTGAAGGCGACGCGGTAGCCCTCGTTGGGCGAGAAGGCGTTCAGGTGGTACGTGAGCACGGCGCCGCTGCGGTAGCGGACGAGCACGCCGACGTCGTCCTCGATGGTGATGCCCGGACCGAACACGTTCTGGTCGCGCCGGTAGCCGTCGGCGGCCTCGCACTCGAGGTAGAGGCGCCGCAGCTCGGGGTCGCGGCGCAGGTCGAGCGCGAAGGGGTCGCCGGCCGCGGCGGGGTCGCTGCCGCGCGCGTAGGCGCGGGGCTCGCCGCGGGCGGCGGCGTTGCGGTCGCCGTAGAAGCCGAGGCCGCCGAGCGCGAAGACGGTCTCGGGGAGCGTGCCGAGCCACCAGTTGACGAGGTCGAAGTGGTGGGTGGACTTGTGCACCATCAGGCCGCCGCTGTTCGCCTTGTCGCGGTGCCAGCGGCGGAAGTAGTCGGCCCCGTGCTGGGTATCGAGCATCCACTCGAAGTGCACGGCCTTGACCTCGCCGATCGCGCCGCCGGCGAGGAGCTCCCGGACCTTGGAGTTCCGGGGCGCGTAGCGGTAGTTGAACGTCACGGTCAGCTTGCGGCCGGTGCGGCGCTGGGTCGCGAGGATGCGCGAGCAGCGCGCCGCGTCGATGGTCATGGGCTTCTCCGTGACGACGTCGCAGCCGGCCTCCATCGCGCGGCAGATGTACTCGTCGTGGCAGCGGTCGACGGTCGTGACGATGACGACCTGGACGCGCTGCTCGCGGACCATGCGTTCGAAGTCGGCGGGGGCGTATCCCGGGAGCTTGGTCGCCAGGTCGCGCTGCCAGGCGGCGAGGCGGAGCGGATTGGCGTCGCAGAGGGCGACCAGCTCGCCCGCGGCGGCGTGCGGGCCGAGCAGGGCGGCGCGGAACATCAGGGCGCGGACGCCGGTGCCGACGATGGCGTAGCGGAGACGGTCAGGCATGGGAGCGGGTGTCAGGGCAGCAGCGGATCGCCGCCCGACACCTGATCGTACGGCACGGCGGCGCCGAGCCGCAAGGCCTCGGCGCGGGCGTTGACGAGGCGGAGCAGGGGCGGGTGGAGCGGGTGCGGGGAGTCGTCGAGCAGGACGAGCGCGTGGTCGGAGGGCTTGGGCGCGGCGGGGTCGCCCTGCACCCAGCGGTACCACGTGTAGCCGACCAGGTGCGGATGGACGATGGCGTGCTCCAGCGTGTGGCGGCCCATGCGGTGCATGCGCGCGACGGGGGAGAGGTCGGGCGGGGCGCCCTCGTAGGCCCGCTCGAGGAAGTACCCGCTGGCCCAGGCGAATTCGCCGACGAGCACGGGCATGCCGGTGGCGCGCGCGTAGAGGTCGATCCGCTCGTCCATGTTGTGCCGGTAGTTGTTGGCCGAGAGCACGTCCACGTGGGGGTAGACGCAGGACTCGAGCACCGCGCGTCCCGGCGGACCGCCGAAGCGCAGGCCGAGCACGAGGTGGTTGGGGTCGTGGCGGCGCAGCGCGGCGGCCGCGACGGCCAGGTAGCGGCGGGCGAACTCGCGGACGAAGACGTGGTTGTCGGCGAGGAAACCCGGCGTGGCGAACACCTCGCCCGCCCGCGTGCGGGTGCGCACGTCGTCGCGCGACGCCAGCGGCAGGTGCCAGGCGCGGCCGAGGGCGGCGACGTCGCCGTCGTAGGGGGCGAGCACGTGCTCCCAGGCCGCGGCGGTGGCGGCCTCCCCGGGCGCGTTGGCGAGGCAGACCTGCAGGAGCGCGGCGCGCGGGCGCGCGGCGCCGGGGTCCACCGGGCTCGTCTGGCCCCAGAGGTGGAGGTCGTCGACGTCGAGGAAGGACAGCTCGTTGTCGGTGAAGTAGCCGATCAGGTCGCGCGAGTCGCGGCGCGGCGCGGCCAGCTCGGCGGCGAGCCGGTCGGCGGCGCGCGGCCATTCGCGGGAGAAGACGTCGGGCAGCCGGTGGGTCCGTCCCGGCGCGAGGGGGTCCGGCAGGAGCGGCGCGCCGCTCTTGGTGAACTCGACGATCTCCGTGTAGGGGAGCCCGTGGTCGAAGAACTCGGGCGTCGTCCAGGCGCCGAGCGTGTTGAAGTTCCACTCGCGCAGCCGGGCGAGCACCGAGGCCACGAAGACGGGCGCGTTGCCGGCGCCGTAGCGGCGGTCGACGGCGTCGGCGTAGGGGCCCGGCCGGGCGTAGCGGCCGCCCATGGTGCCGGCGCGGTTGATCGAGGTGACGCCCTTCGAGAAGAACGGACGGTCCGCCGGGTCGAGCAGCCACCACTGGCCGGCGCGGGTGCGGCCGACGCGGAAGAAGCCGGGCGTGCCGCGCAGGGTGGCGGGCTCGAAGTCGGCGAGGCGGGGCGGGGCGGGGGGAGTCACGGGCGGGAAGGAAGCCCGGCCCGCGCGCGGCCGGCAATCAGGGACGACGTGAACGCGTTTGATGGCCCGCGCCCGGCTCCCCGTCGGGCGCCGCGCGCAGGACCTCGACCACGCGGTGGAACGCCGGCTTCGGCGCGCCGTCGGCGTCGAACAGCAGCGGGTGGTCCCGCCGGCCGCGGATCGGCCACTGGTGCAGCCAGGTCGCGCGGTCCGTGACCCCCCAGAAGGTGACGCGCCGGAGGCCTGGCGCGAACTCGCGGTAGAGCGCGAACACTTCGGCGTAGCGGTCCGCGAGGCGGGCCTGCACGTCGTCGGGGAGGCCCTCGCGGTACGGGTCGAGGGCCGGGTCGCCGGCCAGGCGCCGGCTCACGTCGGGGTCGAGGAAGCCGCGGGGGCGCGGCAGGACGCTGACGTCGAGCTCGGTGACCATGACGGGGATCCCGGCGGCGGCGAAGTCGGCGAGCGCCGCGCGCATGCGCGCGACCGTCGGACCCTCGAGGGTGATGTGCTCCTGCAGGCCGACCGCGTCGATGCGCAGGCCGCGCGCGCGCAGGTCGCGCACGAGCGCGATCGCGCGGGCGCGCTTGGCGTCGTCCCACAGGCCGTATTCGTTGTAGTAGAGCTCGGCCGCGGGGTCGGCGGCGTGCGCGGCGCGGAAGGCCTCGACGAGGGCCGCCTCGCCGAGGACGCGGTACCAGGGGTGGTCGCGCAGCCGGCCGTCGTTCTGGAACGCCTCGTTGACGACGTCCCAGCCGTGGATGCGGCCGCGGTAGCGGCCGACGACGGCCGCGACGTGCGTCCGCAGGCGGCCGAGGAGCGCCTCCGCCGTCGGGTCGGCGCCGTCGGGACCGCGCTCGACCCACGCCGGGGTGCTCTCGTGCCAGAGCAGCGTGTGCCCGATCGCCTTCAGGCCGTGGGCCTCGGCGAACGCGACGAAGGCGTCGGCCGCGCGGAAGTCGTACTGCCCCGGGGCGCGCTCGAGCGCCTTCCACTTGAGGGAGTTCTCGGGGGTGACGGTGGTGAAGTGCCGGACGACGAGGTCGCGGGCCGCGGCGTCGCGCCCGCTGACGACGGCGTCGTTCACGGCCCCGCCGACGAGGAAGCGCGCGCCGACCGCTTCCCGCAGCGTGACCTCGGCCGCGGGAAGGGGACCGGGCTGGGCGGCCAGCAGGCCCGCGAGCGCGGGCAGGAGGCGAAGGCGCCGCGCGGAGAAGGAGCCCCTCCCGCGTACCCACGCGAGAGGGGCCCGTCCCACTATGAACTGACCCCAGGTGTTCAGAAGGGCTGGACGGTGAAGCCCGGGTTGTCCGTGGTCGCGGCGTTGGCCGCGGTCGAGACCCGGATGGCGCCGGAGCCGGTGCTGACGTTGCCCCGGATCACGTTGCCCGTGCCGCCGCCCGCGGCGTCGCCCTCGAGGCGGATGTTGTACCCGCCCTGGAGGGTGTTGTCCTCGATGAGCACGTCCTTCACGTAGTAGGCGGTCGAGTTGGTGTCCGCCACGACGTAGATGAGGTCGGGGAAGTTGTGGCCGAATCCGCTCGTGACCAGGTTGCCGCGGATCACCGCGCCCTCGATCTCGCGGCTCTTGTAGAGGCCGATGTACGAGTTGACGATGTTGTCCTCGATCAGGACGCCGCGGATGGACGAGCCGCCGCAGCACTCCTGGTGGAGGATGCCCTCGCCGTCCACCGAGTAGTAGATGCCGGACTTGAGCCGGTGGCGGAAGACCTCGACGTCGTTGCCCACGATCCGCACGTCGTGCCCGGACCAGTCGATGCCGCGGTTCTCCAGCGTGGCGGCGTTCTGCACCAGGCGGCGCCCGGTCGGGTCCACGTAGTGGTCCTTGAGCGGGTTGTCGCGCAGGACGTTGTCCTGAATGACGAGCCCCTGGCCGGCGGCGTGGATCTTCACGCGCATCGTGGTGTAGATCCAGTTGTCCCGGATCGCGATGCCCGGGCGGAACAGGCTCGGCGCGCTGGCGGGCGTGCCGTAGGTCACCGAGGCGCCGCGGTTCACGTAGATGCCGTAGTGGTCGGTGTAGGAGAAGACGGCCTGCGCGCCGGCGAGGGCGACGAAGCGGCCGGCCGAGCCGACCGGCTGGGTGGTGTCCTCCACGACGTAGCCGGGCTGGGCGAAGCTGTCGGTGACGGCGTCGTTCAGGCGGTTGTTCGCGACGAGGGCGTTCTCGCGGACGGTGACCGAGATGTTCGTCGCGAACCGGTTGGACCAGCGCTGCCACGCGTGCTGGTAGGCGACGTTGGGCACGCCGCCGTCGGCGAGCGCGACGTTGTTCGACCGGACGCCGAAGACGACGTAGTTGCGGTTGGTGCCGACGTCCTTGTCGCCCTGCAGGTTGATGCGGGCGCGGTTCACGTCGATGTGGACGAGTCCGAGGTTGGAGTCGCGGTTGCCGTCCGTCGTGAAGATCTGCTTGAAGGCGGTGGACGCGGGCGTGCCCGACCCGGTGAAGCTCGGGACGTAGCGGGGGAACTCGAACCTCGTCGGCGGGGCGAAGCCGTCCGCCTTGGCGTCGTTCCCGCTCGGCGCCGCGCCGCGCAGCACCACGCCGTCCACGAGGTAGAGGTCCTCGGTGAAGGTGTAGGTGCCGGCGGGGAAGTAGACCACGCCGCCGCCGGCCGCCGCGGCGGCGTCGCGGGCGGCGATGTAGCGCTCCATGTCGGTGTTCCCGGGGAAATCGACGATGTTGTACACGCGGTCCCAGAGGATCTCGTCGGTCCACGGGTAGGCGTCGGCGCCGTACTTGGCGGCGATCGGGTTGTCGGTCGGACCGCCGCTCGGGGAGCCGAAGCGGCGGGGGAGGCGCACGGTGTCGATCGTGGCGGTGGCGGCCTTCCCGTTCTGGCCGGCCGCGGAGAAGAGGCCGACGTAGAGCGTGGCCGGCCAGGCGGCCTGGAGGGAGGTCACGACGGTCCAGTTCTCCCCGTCCGCGGAGACCGAGGCGGTGAGCGTGTCGCCCGCGCGGGCGACCTTCACGTACTGGGGCGCGCCGCCCGGGAGGGCGGTCTCGAGCGCCGGGCCGTCGCCCGCCGCGGCGCGGCCGTAGGTGCGCACGCCCTTGTCGGCCGTGACCGAGGCGGCGAGGAACGCGGCGTCGCGGTCCAGCGAGGCGCGCATCATCACGCCCGCGGTCGCCCACGGGTGCGCGCCGGCGTCGAAGCCGGCGATGCGCGCCGAGAACTCGCCGTCGCCCTCGAGCGGCTGGTAGAGGAAGTAGTATTGTCCGGACGACGCGCGGGGGCCGACGCCGCCGCCCGTGAGCGTGAAGACGCCCGGGCCCTGGCGGACGACGAAGCTGCCGGGCAGGCGGACGTTGCCCTCGGTCGTCTCGGTGAAGATCGGCTCGCCGACCGTGATCGTCCTGGTCGTGGAGCCGGAGACGCCCCGGTCGTCGGTGACGGTCAGGCGCGCGACGTAGGTGCCCGGGGTGCGGTAGGTGTGCGTGACGCCCTCGCCGGTGGCGGCGTTGCCGTCGCCGAAGTCCCACGCGTAGCCCGCCACGGAGCCGTCGAGGTCGTACGAGGCGCCGCCGTCGAAGTCGAGGGTGAGGGGCGCGAAGCCGCCCGACAGGTCGGTCCCGAACGCGGCGATCGGCGGCAGCGTGCCGTTGACGGTCGCGCGGATCTGGGTCGTGGCCGTCGCGGTCGCGCCGTCGTCGTCGGTGACGGTGAGGGTCGCGGTGTAGAGCCCCGGGTCCGCGAACGTCTTGCCCACGACCGCGCCCGCGGCGGTGGACCCGTCGGAGAAGGACCAGGCGTAGCTGACGAGGGCGCCGTCGGGATCGGAGGAGCCGGAGCCGTTCAGCGTGAACGTGGCGGGCACGTCCGCCGCCTGGGGCGTGAGCGCGATGGCGGCGACCGGCGGGACGTTCGGCGGGAGGACGGTGACCACCCGCGTGGCGGGCAGGGAGACGTTGCCGTACGGGTCGGTCACGGTCAGCGCGACCGTGTACAGCCCCGGGGCCGCGTAGGCGCGCGACGCGGTCGCGCCCGTGCCGGTCGCGCCGTCGCCGAAGTCCCACGCGTAGGCGAGGGCGCCGCCCTCGGGGTCCGCGGACGCCGACGCGTCGAAGGCGACGGCGCGCGGGAGCTTGACGGGGTTCGGGGCGGCGGTGAACGACGCGACGGGCGCGAGGTTGGGCGTGCCGTCGCCGGCGCCGACCCAGGCGACCACCTCGAAGAGCGACACGGACAGCCAGTGCCGGGCGGCGGTGAACGCGTCCTTGTCGGCCACGAGTCCGAACGCGGTGAGGTCCTGGAAGTCGCGGGGGGCGAACACGGCCGCGGCCGCGTCGAAGTTCAGCGACGCCGCCGGGTCGAAGGGCGCCCACCGGCCGTCGTCCAGGTTGTTGGCGAAGGTGAGCGCGCCGTTGGCGGCGACCGTCGCCTCGGAGACGAAGAACTGGGTGCCGTCGCGGACGAGCCAGCGCACGGTGCCGAGGTTCTCGAAGCGTGTCGTCGCGATCCGCAGGCGCGACTTGTGGTCGAACTTCACCGCGGCGGACGCGCCGCCGCCGAGGAAGTTCGCCTTGTCGAAGTAGAGGACCAGGTGGAGCTGGCCTTGGGCGGTCGAGCTCGGCTGGTAGCGCAGGCCGATGAGGTCGTTCGCGCCCGCGTTCACGATCTGCCGCTCGCCGAACGTCAGGCCGGTCTGGTTGAGCGCGGCCCCCCGGATGCCGCCGAAGAAGCGGGGCCCGGTGTAGTTCGCCGTCGGGGAGAGGGGCGTCGTGGCGCTGAACGGGTAGGTGACCGAGGAGTCGTCGGCCGCGCCGTCCCCGTCGAGGTCGGCGTTGGCGGCGGCCGGGCTGACGCCGCGGAAGAACACGTTGTTGGCGGCGGTGAAGTCGCCCCCGTAGGTAACCACGGTGGCGAGTTGCTGACCCAGGGACGCGGCTGCGGCGGCGAGGGCCGTCGCGGCGAGGAGGAGGCGGAGGAACGGGCGCATGGGGTGGGGTCCTTCGATGGGGGTTGCTAGAAAACCAAGGGGGACGTCCGTCCGGCCGGAGCGCGCGCGGCGCGGCCAACGAATCCGCGCGGGCACGGACGCGGGAGCACGAGCAGGCTCCGAGGGGGACGGCATCATGGAACCGGGGTGGGGGCGGCGGAACCCTCGCCCCGCGGGACCGCGGGGGCGATACCCCGGCCGATTGAAATCGTTCGCTCCGTTGCGAAATCGTTCAGCGGAGGGCGGTCGGCACCGGTCCCGCGGCTGCTGCGGACATCCGCTGCGCGCGGTCGCCGCTCAGGCGGAGTCGCTTGTCCCCGGCGCGGGCTCGAGCGAGCGCCAGAGGTACCAGCTGGCGACGCTGCGGTAGGGGCGCCAGCGGGCGGCGTGGCGCTCGATCTCCGCGGGGGTCGGCTCCCGCCGGCGCCGGTAGAGGCGGCGGAAGGCGAGGCGGACGGCGAAGTCGCCGGTCGGCAGGACGTCGGGCCGCGCGAGCACGAAGATCAGCAGCATGTGCACGGTCCAGGGCCCGATGCCGCGGACGGCGGTGAGGCGCTCCACCAGCTCGTCGTCGGTCAGGCCGCGCGCGGCGGCCAGCTCGGGCAGCTCGCCCGCGGCGGTGCGGGCGGCGAGGTCGCGGACCGCGGCCAATTTCGCCCGCGACAGGCCGGCGGCGCGGAGGGCCTCGTCGCTCACGCGCGCCACCGCCGCGGCGCCCGGGCCGCCGTGCGGCTCGAGCAGGGCGAGGACGCGGCCGTGGATGGTGGCGGCGGCCCGGCCGTGCAGCTGCTGGTAGACGATGGAGCGGAGCAGGGCCTCGAAGAGCGAGCGGGCGGGCAGCAGTTCGCGGCGGAAGGGACCCACGCGGTCGATCACGGCCGCGAGCCGCGCGTCGGCGGCGCGCAGGTGGGCGACGGCCGCGGCGGCGTCGAGGTCGTTGACGCGCCGGGCGCTCATTCCGAGAGGAGCTCGGCGCCCTCGAGCGCGAGCAGGCGCGTCTTGGTCCGGACCCCGCCCGGCGCGGAGAAGCCCGTCATCTTGTCGCCCGCGGACACGACGCGGTGGCAGGGCACGAGCAGCGGCCAGGGATTGGTCGCGAGGGCCACGCCGACGGCGCGCGCGGCCTCGGGTCCGAGGCCGAGCGCCCGCGCGATCTCGCCGTAGCTGCGCTTGTGGCCGGCCTTCACCGCCTGCGTCTGCCGGTACACGGCCTGCTGGAAGTCGCTCACCCGCAGCCAGTCGAGCGGCGCGTCGGCGAAGTCCTGCAGCCGGCCCTCGAGGTGCGCCTGCACGCGCTCGACCAGCCGCCGCAGCCACTCCGGCCGCGGCTCCGCCGCCGGCCGGCTGCCGGCGCGGGCGGCCAGCTGGCGCTCGGTCGCCGCGACGTCGGTCTCGGGCAGCTGGAAGCCCGTGACCACGTCCCCCTCCCAGGCGAGCCCGCAGGTGCCGAAGGCGGTCGGGAACAGCGTGTGCGGCATGGGCCGGAGCGTGGCCTTTCCGCGCGCGTCCGCAAGCCGCCCGGCGGGCCGGTCGGCGTTCCCCCCGCCGGTGCCGGGCCCCGGGCGCCGAGGTTTTGCGTTGCGGGAGGGGCGCGATTCCGGGACCAAGGGCGTGCCGATGGCGCAGAACCGCTTCTACAACGACTTCGACGTGCAGGAATGGCGGGGGGGGCGGAAGCCCGACTACCGGAGCCCGTTCCAGGTGGACCGCGACCGGATCATCCACGCCCACGCCTTCCGCAAGCTCCAGTCGAAGACCCAGGTCTTCCTCAGCGGCGAGTACGACTTCTACCGCACGCGCCTGACCCACTCGATGGAGGTGGCGCAGATCGGCCGCTCCATCTGCCATTTCCTCCTCAGCCGGGGCGCGCCGCTGCGGGAGGACTTCTTCATCGACTCCGACCTCGTCGAGGCCAGCTGCCTCGCGCACGACATGGGGCACCCGCCGTTCGGCCACAGCGGCGAGCGCACGCTGCAGGAGCTGATGAAGCGCCGCGGCGGCTTCGAGGGCAACGC
>CAYWTK010000090.1:11761-13945 GCA_964460895.1 uncultured Opitutaceae bacterium | reverse complement strand
ACGCTGAACGCTGAACGCTGAACGCTGAACGCTGAACGCTGAACGCTGAACGCCGCCGGTAGTCGAGAACCGGGTAGCTGGCGATCTCCGAGCGCCGGGGATGGGGGCGCGGCGGGGGCAGGAGACCCCGCCCTACAGCGGGCGGCCATCGCCGGCGTAGCCGGGGATCTCCGACACGTCGACGGCGTCGATCTGCTTCGGGTCCATGTGCTCGCGGGCGTAGCGTTCGTAGACGCGCTCGCGGATGAAGATGTCGAAGAGGTCGGGGTCGATGTGGCCCTCGAGCTTGAGGCGGCCGAGGATCTGCAGGGCCTCGGAGAGCTTCTTGCCCTCCTTGTAGGGGCGGTCGCGGGCGGTGAGCGCCTCGAAGATGTCGGCGATGCCCATGATGCGCGCGGGGATGGAGAGCTGCTCGCGGGTGAGGCCGCGCGGGTAGCCCTTGCCGTCCATGCGCTCGTGGTGGCCGCCGGCGTACTCGGGGACGCGCTGGAGGTGCTTGGGCCACGGGAGCGACTCGAGCATCTTGATCGTGACGGTGATGTGGTGGTTGATCACCTGGCGCTCGGCGGGCGTGAGCGTGCCGTAGGGAATGGTGAGGTTCGCGACCTCGTCGGGCGTGAGGCAGGGCCCGGTGGTGCCGTCGGGGCGGCGCCAGGAGTGGCGGGCGGCGATGGCGTGGACGCGCGCCTGGTCCTCGGGCGACATGCGCTCGGTGCCGCGGTTGCAGGTGCGGAGGAAGGCGAGGTCGGCGTCGATCTCCGCGAGGCGCGCGCGCAGCGGCGCGTCGTCGTCGGGCGCGGCCGGGTCGCGGGTGCGGAGGTGCGCGAGCGCGGCGTCGCGCTTGAGCACCTCGAAGCGGGTGGCGACCAGCTCGATGCGGTCGTTGATGGTCTCGAGCTTGGTGGCCTTGTCCACGATGTGGACGGGGGTCGTGACCTTGCCGCAGTCGTGGAGCAGGCCGGCGATGCGCAGCTCGTAGCGGTCGGCGTCGGACATGGTCCACGCCGCGAGCGGGCCCGCGCGCGTGCCGTGCACGGCCTCGGCCAGCATCATCGTCAGCTCCGGCACCCGCTGGCAGTGGCCGGCGGTGTAGGGCGACTTCTCGTCGATCGCCTGGTTGAGGAGGCTGATGAACGACTCGAAGAGGTTCTCCAGCTGCTGGAGGAGGAGCCGGTTGGTGAGGACGATGGCGGCCTGCGAGGCGAGCGACTCGGCGAGGCGGATGTCGGTCGTGCCGAACGTCGTGACCGCGCCGGTCGCGCGGTCGCGGGCGTTGATCAGCTGCAGGACGCCGATCAGCTCGTCCTCGTGGTTGCGCATCGGCACCGTGAGGAAGGAGCGCGAGCGGTAGCCCATGCGGCGGTCGAACTCCTGCGTGCCCGAGAAGTCGAAGCCCGCCTCCGCGTAGGCGTCGGCCACGGCGACCGTGCAGCCCTTGAGGGCCGCGTAGGCCGCGACCATCGACAGGTTGGGCGCGCCGGCGGCGTCGCGCAGCGGCAGCGGCGGGAACGGCACCGGCCGACCGGTCGTGCCGCCCATCGCGAGGCCGAGCCGGTCGTTGCGGATGATCTCGAAGTGCAGCGCGTGCGGGTCGCCCGGCCGCCGCCGGTAGAGCGTGCCGCCCTCGGCGTGGGTGATGCGCTGCGCCGCCAGCAGGATGTTCTCGAGCAGCCGCGGCAGGTCCTTCTCCTGCGAGAGCGCGATGCCCACCTGGTTGAGGTCCGCCAGCCGCTGGACAAGCTCGTGCTCGTCGGACGCGGGGGCAGGCGCTGGCTCCATGGCCGTCAGACTACGCCCGACGCGCGCGGCGGTTCAAGCGCGCGCTCGGGAAATGACGGAGGGCGGCGCCGCGGAGCGGCGCAACGCGCAACGCTGAACGCTGAAGTCCGGACCCACTGGAGCCGGGGCGCCCCCGCCCCGGTGGGCCGCGGCCGACGCGGCGAGGCGCCGCATCCCCAAGGGGCGGCGTCCCGCGGACGCGGGACGAACGCTCAACGCTGAACGTTCAACGCTGAACGCTGAAGTGCGGAGATCGCTGGAGCCGGGGCGCCCCCTCCCCGCTGGGTCGCGGCCGACGCGGCGAGGGCGCCGCATCCCCAAGGGGCGGAGGGGGAGGGGGCGCGGGTAGCGAGTAGCGGGTAGTGAGCAGTGAGAGGTGAGCAATGAGCGGAAGGCGGAGGACGG
>CAYWTK010000090.1:0-11661 GCA_964460895.1 uncultured Opitutaceae bacterium | reverse complement strand
TCTTTCTCTTTCTCTCGGTTCGGAGGTCGGGGGCGCTGAATGCTGAGTGCTGAGCGCCGCACTAAACGCGGAGAGGCCAAGGCGCGGAGGACGAGAGGGGGAGAGTAGCGAGTAGTGAGTAGCGGGTGGTGAGTAGGGGGCAGGAGATCTTTCTCTTTCCCTCAAGTTTGGGGAAGAGGGCGCGCGGCTGAATGCTGATTGCTGACGGCCGGAACCTGACTCCGCGCCTTGGCGCCTCCGCGTTTAGCGTCCGGCGGAAAGCCCTCAGCTTTCGGCGCTCAGCCATCAGCGCTTCCGATCCCCGCCCCGGCTCACTGTTCACCGCTCACCGCCCGCACTTCACAGCCGATTCCGCCGCAACTCGGCGAGCGGGTAATGCGTGCCGCGCCAGGTGATGCCGCCGGTCCAGAGGGTGACGACCATCGAGCGGAGGAGGATGTAGTCGAGGACGAGGAGGCCGAGGGGGAAAAGGGCGCCGTGCCACCAGCGGCCGCCGTCGAAGCGGGTGTTGTCGATGGCGACCGCGAGCATCACGGCGACCGCGGCGGCGGCGAGAGCGCGCTCGGCCGCGGTGGGGGCGACGACGACGGCGGCGACAGGCCAGAGGAAAAAGAGGGCGTGCGCGGCGACGCCGCCGAGGACCATCCACGCCCGGTAGTCGACGCCGGCGAAGGTGTTCTTCGTCAGGCCGCGGACGAGCTCGCCGACGGAGGCGTACCACGCGACGGAGAGCGCGCCGGCGCCGAGCGCGAACGCGCTGCGGCCGCCGGACTTCATCAGCTTGCCGAGCTTGATGTCGTCGTCCGGCCGCAGCCGCAGCGGCGCATGGCCGCCGAGGCGGCGGTAGGTGGCGGCGCGGACGAGGTTGAACGCGCCGATGCCGCCGTGCGCGGGGCTGCGCGGGTCGGCGATGCGCCAGGGCCGGAGGAACATCCCGAAGACGAGGCTGAACGCGCCGACGCAGACGCCGAGCGCCGTGCCGTGGCCGTGCAGGCGCGGCGCGGCGGCGAGGTGGTCGAGCCGCTCCGCCTCCGCGTAGGCGACGGCGCGCCGCAGGGCGTCGGGCGCGAAGTGGATGTCGGCGTCGGTGAAGAGGATCCACTCGCCCGTCGCCTGCGCCGCGCCGTGGTGGAGCGCGTGGTTCTTGCCCAGCCAGCCGGGCGGCAGCGCGCGCACGTGGTCCACGCGCAGGCGCGGCTCGCGGGCGGCGAGGGCGTCGAGCACGGTCCCGGTGTCGTCCTCCGAGCGGTCGTCGACCGCGACGAGCTCGAGGTCCGGGTAGTCGAGCGCGAGCATCGTCGGCACCGCGGCGCCGACCGTGCGTCCCTCGTTGCGCGCCGCGAACACGAGCGACACGCGCGGCCAGCGCGCGGGCGGCGGCGACTCCAGCGTCGCCAGTCGCGGCAGCCGCCGGTTCCCACGCATCACCTCCCACGCCGCGCCCAGCCAGAGCGCGAGGGTGAGGAGGGCGAGGGCGAGGGACATGGGGCGGGGGACGAGTGGCGAGTAGCGGGTAGTCGGTGGCGAGTAGGGGGCGGAGGAGGGCTGAGGTTAAACGCGGAGGGGCGGAGTCGCAGTGGCTGACGTCGAAAGGCGAAGGTCGAAACGCGAGAGGCGAAGGTCGAAGGACGAACGTCGAAAGACGAATGTCGAACGCCGGGCGCTGATGGCTGATCGCTGAAAGCTGACCGCTGGCTGCTGACTGCCTACTACCCGCTACTCACTACCCGCTACTCGCTACTCGCTACTCCCTTCCCCCTTCCCTCACGCCGACGCCTTCTCGGCGGGGGCGGCGGTGGAGGGGGTGCGGGCGATGAGGACCTTGTCGACGCGCTGGCGGTCCATGTCCATCACCTCGAAGCGCCAGCCGTTCCAGTCGAAGTGGTCGCCGGCGGCGGGGATGCGGCCGAGCTGGGTGATGACGAAGCCGCCGAGGGTCTGGAAGTCGGCGGTCTTCTCGCCCGGCAGTTCGCGCACGGCGATGAGCTCCTTGGTCTCGGGCAGGGAGAGGGTGGCGTCCACGAGCCAGGAGCCGTCGTCGCGGCGGCGGGCCTCGGGCTGGGCGCGGTGCAGCTGGTCGGGCAGGTCGCCGACCACGGCCTCGAGCACGTCGATCAGCGAGACCATGCCCTGGATGCCGCCGAACTCGTCCACCACGAGGGCGATGTGCTTGCCCGTCTTCTTGAACTGCTCGAGCACCTGGATGGCGGTCGTCTTCTCCGGCACGAGAAGCGGCGGGGTGACGAGGTTGCGCAGGTTGGTCGGCAGGCCGAAGGCGGCGTGGGCCCAGAGGGCCTTGATGTGGACCATGCCGAGCACGTTGTCGCGGTGCTGCTGGTAGACGGGGAAGTGGGAGTGTCCGCTGGCGACGATCTTGCGCCAGTTGGCCTCGTCCGGGTCGTCCACGTTGAGCCAGACGATCTTCGGCCGGGGCGTCATCAGGGTGGTGACCGGGCAGCGGTCGAGCGCCATGACGCCCTCGACCATGGCCTTCTCGTCCTTGTGGAAGACGCCGGCGTGGAGGCCCTGCTCGATGAGGGAGGCGACCTCCTCGTCGGTCACGGTGACCTTGGGCTCGGCGCGGGCGCCGAGCAGGCGGGCGAGGCCGTCGGTGCAGACCGTGAGCAGCCACACGAACGGCGCCGTGGCGGCGGCGACGGCGGCCATGGGCCGGGCGAGGGCGAGGGCCCAGCGCTCGGGGTTGGCGAGGGCGAGGCGCTTGGGGACGAGCTCGCCGAGGACGAGGGTGCAGAACGTGATGCCGACGATGACGGCGCCGAGGCTGAGGGCGCGGGTGTAGTCGGCGAAGTCCGGCCAGCGCGCGACCAGGGCGGCGTTGAGGTGGGCGGCGAGGGCGGCGCCGGAGTAGGCGCCGGCGGCGATGCCGCTGAGGGTGACGCCGACCTGGACGGTGGAAAGGAAGCGGGTCGGGTTCTCGGCCTGGGCCAGGGCGAGGCGCGCGTTGGCGTTGCCGTGGTTGGCGAGGGTCTTCAGGCGCGACTTGCGGGACGACACCAGCGCGATCTCGGCCAGGGCGAAGATGCCGTTGACGGAGAGCAGGAGCGCGATGACGAGCAGCTCATTGGCCAGGGAGTTCATGGAAGGCGCGGGACTGTAGGTCGCCGCCCGACCCCGGCAATACTCCGGCCCGGGCACTGTCGCAAGCCCGCGGCGGGGAAGGGGTAGGGGGGTTCTTTCCCGGTCCGGGGGCGGCGCCTACGCCCGGCGGGAGTTCGCGTTGGACACCTCCCGGACGGCCGGTAGGGTCCGGCCACCCCACTCCCCCCATGGCGAGTTCCTCCGACCCCCAACTGGCCAACCGCATCCTGCGCGGCCTCGTCTACGGCCTCCTGGCCGGCATCGCCACGCTCGGCATCGGGCAGTTCGCCCCGGACGTGCTGACCTTCATGCAGAAGGTCGCGACCCAGGTCTTCGACCCGCTCGGCCAGGTGTTCCTGCGCCTGCTCTTCTTCGTCATCATCCCGCTCGTGTTCGCCTCGCTCGCCTCCGGCGTGCTCCAGCTGGGCCGGCCGGACAAGCTCGGGCCGCTGGCCGGGCGGACGTTCCTCATGTTCTTCCTCAACATGGGCATCGCGGTCGTGCTCGGCCTGCTCGTGATGAACATCGTGCAGCCCGGCCGGTTCATCGACCCGGCGACGAAGGACGCGATCATGGCCAACTACAGCGGCGCCGCGGCCAAGCACGTGGCGAACCAGCAGCAGGCGCAGGCGGGCTTCACCCTGATGTCCGTGGTCGAGATGTTCATGCCGCGGAACCTCTTCGGGGCGTTCGTCGGCAACAGCCGCAACGCGATCGGCGACGTCCTCCCGCTCATCCTCTTCGCCATCCTCGTCGGCGCGGTGGGCACGTCGTTCGCCGAGGCGCGGCGCAAGCAGCTGCTTGGCGCGCTCGAGACGGTGAACGACCTCATGACCGGCATCGTCCACCTCGCCCTGCGCCTCGCCCCCTACGCGGTGCCGGCGATGATCTACAGTGTGGTCGTGCGGCTCGGCATCGACATCGTCATCGCCCTCGCGGTCTTCGTCGTCAGCTGCATCGCGGTGATGGCCGTGCACCTCTTCGGCACGATGTCGCTCTGGCTCAAGGTCTGGACCCGCTGGACGCCGCGCGCCTACTTCGCGGCGATCAAGGACGTGCTCGTCACCGCCTTCTCCACCAGCTCCAGCGCCGCCACCCTGCCGGCCGCGCTCGAGAACGCGGTGGACAAGCTCAAGCTCACGCCGAGCACGGCGGGCTTCGTGCTGCCGCTGGGCACGACGATGAACATGGCGGGCACCGCCCTCTTCGAGGGCTGCGTCGTGCTCTTCGTCGCGCAGGTCTACGGCCAGCACCTCGGCATGGGCGAGCAGCTCCTCCTCGTCCTCCTCTCCGTGCTCAGCGCCGTCGCCGTCGCCGCGATCCCCGGAGGCTCGCTCCCGCTCATCGCCGGTCTGCTCGTCACCTTCGGCATCCCGGCGGAGGGCATCGGCATCATCCTCGGCGTGGACCGCATCCTCGACATGTGCCGCACCGCCACGAACGTCGGCTGCGACGTGACGACCGCGCTGGTGGTGGACGAGATGGTCAAGAAGGCCGAGGCCAAGGCGGGCGGATCCGGGGCGACCTGAGCCCCGGACGACGTGCGTCGGTTCCGGGCGCGCCACCGAACCCCCGCGGCGGAGACGACACGGGGCAACGAATCGGGGAGCCCCGGAACGTCGGATTCATCCCCGGGCCGAGTCGCCTGCGGCAGGGTCAATGCGGGCCCGTCGACTTCCCCGGGCGCGCCGCATCGCCGCGGATGAATTGCCTGGCGGCATTCCCGCCGACCGCACCGTGCGGCGACGAAGAAGCGCAAGAGAAGTGCTCCTGGAGAACCCTGGTCTGACCTGATCGGCACCTTCCCTTGCGCTGAAGCGACCGTGTGTCTTTCGCGTGAAAAATCAATGCGCCAAGTGCCCCGTACGCAGAATTACTCCCTCCTGCCACCAATCGTACCCAGCCGCCTCAGGCCCCGCCTGACAGTCGCCTGAGGGTTTCCCCCGGATTCCAGATTCCCTCGAGCATCACGACCTGCGCCTGCGGCAGCGGGCCGCGCACGTTGGTCTCGAGCAGGCTGATGATGAGGTCCACCGCCGTCGCGCCCAGCGCGCGGCCGTTCTGCCAGATGCCGCTGATCGCGTGGCCGAGCTCGGGGCAGCCGAGCGACGCGAGGCCGACGTGGCTCGGCACGCGGCGGCCGAGGCGCGCCAGGCGCCGGCGGATCGGGTCGGCCTCCGGGGTGATGATGACGTCGGGACGGTGACGCTCCAGCCACGCGTCGAGCGGCGCGACGTCGGCGAAGCTGTCGAGCAGCAGGGCCGGCGCGGGGCGCAGTCCGGGGAGCAGGCCGCGCGCGACCGCCACGCCGCCCTCCCACCGCCCCTGGAAGCGCGCGCGGTGCGAGCGCAGCAGCACGAGCCCGGGCCGGCGGTAGCCGAGGGCGTGGGCCCGGCGCACCACCTCGAGGCTGGAGAAGAAGTGGTCGTTGCAGACCGCGGGCAGGTCCAGGTCCGGCAGCGGCACGCCGAGCCGCACGGCGGCGAAACGGGACCAGTCGAAGTCGGGCACCGGGGCGCCGGCGCGGAGCGGGCCGAGCAGGACGCCGACGATGCCGCGGGCCCGCAGCATGGAGCTGAAGCGCGCCGCCGACATGCCGTCCTCGTGGAGCCAGAACTCCTCCGGCCGGTAGCCGCGCCCGCGGGCGCGCTCGAGGGCGCCGAGGCGCATCTGGTGGATGGTGGGCGACGCGCTGTCGCGCCACGCGTGGCGGCCGTCGAGCCCGTTGACGAGGGCGAGCACGGGGCGGTCGGCCGGCGGCCGGCGCCGGCGCCGGGCCCGCATGAGCGCGGCGACGTAGGGATTCGGCCGGTAGCCGAGCCGCGCGGCGACCTCCTGGATGCGGCGGCGCGTGGACTCGGGGATGCGGGGGTGGTTGGCGAGGCTGAGGGACACCGTCGCCTGGGTGACGCCGGCCTGCTCGGCCACCGTCCGCATCGTCACGTTGGTCGGCATGGACGACCGCAGGCTGGGAGCGGCCCGATTTCAGGCAACGATATAACCGGAGCGGACGTTGCCGCGCCGGCGGAGGCCGGATGCACTCGTCGGACCATGCCGCGCCTTCCCCTGCCGCTGCTGCTGGCCGCGCTGCTCGCGGCGTCCGCCGCGGCCCGCACGACGGTCGACTTCAACCCCGGCTGGCGCTTCGTCCGCGCCGACCCGGAAGGCGCGGCGCAGCCGGCGTTCGACGACGCGGCGTGGGCGGTCGTCTCGACGCCGCACACGTTCAACGACACCGACACCTTCGACGACTGGTCGCTGCCCGGCCACCGCGGCGAGCAGGAGCAGTGGAGCGGGCGCACCTGGTACCGGAAGCGCTTCGCCGCCGACCCGGCCTGGCGCGGCCGGCTGGTGCGGATCGAGTTCGAGGCCGCGCGGCAGGTCGCGGAGGTGTTCCTCAACGGCGCGCGCCTCGGCGTGCACAAGAGCGGCTTCTCGCCCTTCGGCTTCGACCTCACCCCGCACCTGCGCTTCGACGGGCCCAACGTGCTGGCCGTGATGGTCGACAACCGCTTCCAGCGCGACCCCCTCGACCCCGGCCTCGCCCCGCAGGCCGCGACCAACGCGAAGACCCACCCGAACCTGGCGCAGCTCTCGAAGCAGCTGATGGAGCAGATCCCCGACACGCTCGAGGAGCTGCAGGCCGACCAGATCCCGTGGAACAACCCGCACTGGCACCCGGCCCACGGCGGACTCTACCGCAACGTCCGGCTGCACGTCAGCGACCCGCTCCACATCACCCTTCCGCTCTACAGCTTCCTGCGCACCGCCGGGCCCTACGCCTTCGCGCGTCGGCTGGCGGCCGATGCCGCCGACGTGGGCGTCGAAGTGCCCGTGCGCAACGCCCGCGCCGCGCCCGCGCGGTTCACCGTCGCCGTGCGCGTGCGCGACGCCGCCGGCGCCGAGGTGCTCGCCCTCGAGCGCGCGGCGGAGCTCGCCCCGGGGGCCGACGCGACGGTCGCCCTCGACGGCGCGATCGCCGCGCCGCGTTTCTGGGAGCCGGATTACCCGCATGTCTATTCGGTCGCGATCGAGCTGCGGGAGGACGGGCGCGTGACCGACGCGACCGGGATCCCGCTCGGCCTGCGCCGAGCCGTCTGGTCGGCCCAGTCCGGCCTGCGCCTGAACGGCGCGCCGCTCAAGCTCCGCGGCTGGGGCCAGAAATCCACCAACGAGTGGCCTGGCCTCGGCGCCGCGCTGCCCGACTGGCTCCAACACCACACGCTCGCCCTGATGCGCGCGGCCGGCGGCAACGTCGTCCGCTGGGGCCACGTCGCCGCCAGCCCGGCGCAGGTCGCGGCCGCGGACCAGCTCGGGCTCGTCACGCTCCAGCCCGGCGTGGACGGCGAGCACGACACCCGCGGGGGCGCGTGGCGGCTTCGGGCGGACACCTTCCGCGACGTCGTCATCTACTTCCGCAACCACCCTTCCATCCTCATCTGGGAGGGCGGCAACCAGAAGGTCTCGCGCGCGCACGCGGCGGAGCTGCGCGGGCTGATGGACCGCTGGGACACGCACGGCGGACGCGCCTACGCGCACCGGCGGGCGGACGCGGTCACGGCCGAGTTCATGCACGTCGGCATCGGCACCGAGGGCGGGCGCGAGATCGCCTGGCTGGGCGTGGTCGAGGGCGAGTACAACCGCGAGGAGTCGCCGCGGCGGGTGTGGGACGACTTCTCGCCGCCGAACTTCGGCTACCCCGAGGCGAAGGGACAGACCTACCAGCTCACCTCCGAGCAGTTCGCGGTCAACCAGGTCGGCCACTTCGTGCGCAAGCTCGGCCCGCCCCACCACGCCGGCGGCGCCAACTGGATCTTCTCCGACAGCACCAGCGGCGGCCGCGTCGCGGTCGAGGTCGCGCGCGCGAGCGGCGAGGTGGACGCGGTGCGCCTGCCCAAGGAGGCGTACCACGTCTGCGCCGTGCTCTTCTCCGACGCGCCCCGCGCGCACGTCGTCGGGCACTGGTCGTACCCGGCGGGCACGCGCAAGACGGTCTTCGTCGTCGCCAACACCGGCGGCGAGGTCGAGCTGACGCTCGACGGCCGCGTGCTCGGCCGCGCGCGGCCGGAGCAGGGCTTCCTCTACCGCTTCCCCGACGTCGCCTTCGCGCCCGGCCGCCTGCGCGCGGTGGCGTTCGACGCGGCGGGCAAACCGGCGGCGGAGGCCGCGGTCGAGACCGCCGGCCCGGCCGTCGCGCTCCGGCTCACGCCGCTCGTCGCCCCCGGCGGGTGGCGGGCGGACGGCGCCGACGTCGCGCTGGTGGACGTCGAGGCGGTGGACGCGGCGGGCCGGCGGGTGCCGACGTTCCAGGCGCGCGTGGACTTCGCGCTGCGCGGCCCGGCCACCTGGCGCGGCGGGTACAACAGCGGCAAGCTCGACTCGATCAATCACCCGTTCCTCGACCTCGAGGCCGGCATCAACCGCGTGTCCCTCCGCAGCCACACGGAGCCGGGTGCGGTCGTCCTTGTCGCCCGCGCGGAGGACCTGGCCCCGGCCGAGCTCGCGCTCGTCACCCGCGCCGCGCCGGGCGAGCCGCCCGCGTGGCCGGCGGCGACGCTGCCGGCGGAGCGACCGGCGCGCGACCCCGCCGCCGCGGCGAACGAGGCGACCGCCGTCGCCCCGGGCAACGTCGGCCGGCACCTGCGCGCCTTCCACTACTCCGGCCCCGCTTCGTACATCGTCCATGTCGAGGTGGACGCCCGGCCGGGCCGCAGCGCCTACGTGGACGCCGACTCGCCCTTCGCCGCGCTGCCGGCGGCGCTCGCCGGGGCCGACTGGGTGCAGGCGGCGAACCGCGACGCGGCCTTCCATGCGGTGGACCTGATGGAGCTCACAACCGCGACCGACGCCGTCGTCACCATCGCGCACGACGACCGCCTCGCGCGTCCGCCTTGGCTGACCGCCGGCTTCGCCGCCACCGGCGAGCGGATCGTCGTGCTGGGCGCGCCCATGTCGCTCTTCTCCCGCCGCGTTCCCGCCGGCACCGGCCTGACGCTCGGCCCCAACACCGAGCAGGCCGCGCCCGGCCCGGCCAACATGTACCTCGTCTTCGCCGGCCCGGCGACCCCGCCATGAGACCCCTCCTGCTTCTCCTCCTCGCGGCGACGGCGTTGGCCGCCGCGGAGGCGCCGCGGCCCGCGGTGTTCCTCTCCAATCTCGCCGAGCTCGAGCGCGCCCGCGCCGGCGGTGCGCCGGAGGCGGTGGCGTGGCTCCGTGCGGAGGCCGACCTCCTGCTCGCGCGGCCCCCGGCCTCGGTGCTCGACAAGACCGTCGTCGCCGCCAGCGGCGACCGGCACGACTACTTCAGCCTGGGACCGTATTGGTGGCCCGACCCGACGAAGCGCGACGGGTTGCCTTACATCCGGCGCGACGGGGTGGTGAACCCCGAGGCGCGCCGGCAATCCGACGCCCCCGCCTTCGGCCGCACCTGCCGCGGCATCGAGCTGCTCGCGACGGCGTGGTTCGTCACCGGCGACGCCCGCTACGCCGCGTACGCCGTGCGGCTGACGCGGACGTGGTTCCTCGATCCGGCGACGCGGATGAACCCGAACTTCCAGCACGCGCAGGCCATCCCCGGGATCACCACCGGCCGCGGCATCGGCATCATCGAAGCGCAGGCGCTGGTCTGGGCCAACGAGGGCCTCGCCCTCCTCGCCGGCGCGCCGGAGTGGACGGAGGCCGACCGCGCCGCGATGCGCGCGTGGAACGAGGCGTTCTACGTCTGGCTGACCACGAGCAGGAACGGCCTCGACGAGAAGGCCTGGCACAACAACCACGGCACCTGGTACGACGCGCAGGTCGCGCACCTCGCCCTCGTCCTCGGGCGCACCGACGACGCGCGGCGCCTGCTGACCGAGGGACTCGAGGTCCGCCTCGCCAAGCACGTCGAGCCCGACGGCCGCCAGCCCCACGAACTCGAGCGCACGCGCTCGTTCGGGTATTCCGTGTACAACCTCGAGGCGCTGTTCCTCTGCGCCCGCCTCGCCGAGCGCGTCGGCGTGGACTGGTGGAGTTTCGCCACCGCGGACGGCCGCAGCCTGCGGGCGGCGCTCCGCTTCCTCGCGCCGTACGTGGATCCCGCGAAGCCGTGGATCAAGGAGGACCTCGAGCCCGGCAATCGCGCGCGCCTCGTGCCGCTCCTGCGCCAGTACCTGCAGCGGCGGCCCGACCCCGAGCTCCGCGCGTTCCTGGAGTCCGCCCCGCCCACGAAGGACGGCTCGCCCGAGCTCCCGTGGCGCGCGCTGGTGGACGAGCCGCGCGGGTGAGACCGGGTCATTCTGTGAACCGCGGAGACACGGAGAACACAGAGCCCGGGCCTTCTCCCTCCGTGACCTCCGTGCCTCCGTGGTTCCTCCTCAGTCCCTCCTTCCCATGAGAATCCTCTCCCTTTCCGGCCTGCTCCTCGCCCTCGTCCTGCCCGCCGTCGCGGCGGTCGCCGAACCCGCCCGTCGCCCGCTGGCGGAGGTCGTCGACGCCGCGGTCGCGGCCTCGGCCGCGCAGTACCGCTGGCTCCTGGCGCGGGTGCCGGCCGACGCCCTGCCGCGCACGTTCGAGCACGGGAAGCTCCAGTTCACGGGCGAGACCGGGCGCGACTGGACGCGCGGCTTCTTCCCCGGATCGCTCTGGTTCCTCTTCGAGGCCACGGGCGACGCGGCATGGAAGGAGGAGGCGAACCGGCGGACCGCCCTGCTGGAGCGCGAGCGCCACAACCGCGGCACGCACGACGTCGGATTCCTCCTTTACTGCAGCTACGGCCAGGCCCTCCGTCTCGACCCGCAACCGGGCCAGCGCGAGGTGCTGCTCGACGGCGCGGCCGCGCTCGCCTCCCGCTTCGTCGACTCGGTCGGCGCGACCAAGTCCTGGGACTGGGGCGCGCGGCGCGGCTGGGACTGCCCGGTCATCATCGACAACCTGATGAACCTCGAGCTGTTCCTCTGGGCGGCCGAGACCGAGCCGCGCTACCGCGAGCTCGCCGTGCGGCATGCGGACACCACGCTGCGGAACCATTTCCGGCCCGACGCGAGCTGCTGGCATGTCGTGGACTACGATGCGCGGACCGGCGCCGTGCGCGCCAAGGTCACGCACCAGGGCCGCGCCGACGACTCCGCCTGGGCCCGCGGTCAGGCGTGGGCGATCTACGGCTACACCGTGATGTACCGGTTCACGCGCGAGGCGCGCTACCTCAAGCAGGCGCGGCGCACGACGGAGTTCGTGATGAGTCATCCGCGGCTGCCGGCGGACAAGGTGCCGTACTGGGACTTCGACGACCCGAGGATTCCCGCCGCCCCGCGCGACAGCTCGTCGGCGGCCATCATCGCGTCGGCGCTCTTCGAACTCGCCGGCTTCGTCGGCGGCGCCGACGGCGCGCGCTACCGCGCCTTCGCCGAGGAGCAGGTGCGCAGCCTCGCCTCGCCCGCCTACCTCGCCGCCGTCGGCGAGAACGGCGGTTTCCTCCTCAAGCACGTCACCGGCAACCTGCCGCGGAACAGCGAAATCGACACCCCGCTGAACTACGGCGACTACTACTTCCTCGAAGCCCTCCTCCGCGCCCGCGCGGCGGCG
>CAYWTK010000089.1:0-14025 GCA_964460895.1 uncultured Opitutaceae bacterium | reverse complement strand
GGTCCGCGAGGAACGCCCGCTCGGCGTCGTTCGGCGGGCCGTCGGTGTCGCACACGCCCACGGCCATCTCGTACGCGACCTGCCGCGCCTCGGGTCGGGTCAGCTCGCCCACGGCCTGCGCGACCGGGTAGCGGCCGGCGACGACCTCCTGGTAGACGGTCCACGGGTTGAAGGCCGAGCCGGCCTCGGCGCCGAACGACTCGGTCATGCGGCGGAGCGACGCGCGTTCGGCGTCGGACTTGGCGCCGTCGGCGAGGGCGGCGTGGAGGAGGAGGGCGAAGGCGGCGCGTTGCTCGGCGGGAGTGAACATGGGCGGGGAAGATAGCGGATGCGGGCGGGCGCGCCATTACGCGCCGGGACGGCGATTCAACGGCGGGCGGGGAAGGCGCGCGCCCAGGCGTCGGCGTCGAAACCGACGAGCGCCACGCCGTCGCCGAGGACGAACGGACGCTTCACCAGCCGGCCGTCGGACGCGAGGAGCGCGAGCGCGTCGTCGACGGACAGCTCCGGCAGCCGCGCCGCGAGCCCGCGCTCGCGGTACTGGATGCCGGACGTGTTGAAGAGCCGGCGGACCTGGCCGTCGTGCGCCGCGAGCATGCGGCGCAGCTCGGGCAGCGTGGGCGGGCGCGTGTAGATCGGACGCTCCTCGAAGGCCACGCCGCGCTCGCGCAGCCACCGGGTGGCGTCGCGGCAGGTCGAGCACTTCTCGTAGGCGTAGACGACGGTGGGCATGGGGCGACCTATCCCGAAGCGGTCCCTTGGCAAGCGGCGGCCCACGCGGCGCGGTCGAGCCGGTGCACCTCGCAGAGGTCGGGGCCGAAGCGGCGCAGGCCGTCCGGACGGAAACCGAGCCGGCGGTAGAAGCGGATGGCGCGCACGTTGTCGGCCAGCGGGTCGATCAGCACCGTGTGCACCGCCGGGTCCGCGAAGCAGCGGTCGAGCGCGAGGCGCATCATGGCCGTGCCGTAGCCGCGTCCGAGGTCGTCGGCCTCGCCGATCCAGATGTCGATCGCGCGGTGTCCGGGGCCCACCTCGCCCCAGTAGCGGCTCGGCTCGATGTGCGGGTCGATGACGTCGAGGAAGCCGACCGGCCGCCCGTCCACCTCCGCGACCTGGGGCGCCCGCCAGGGGGCGGGCGCGGCGAGTTCGTCCTCCCAGCGCCAGTCCTCGTGCGGGTCGGAGGCGACGACGTGCGGCTGCTCGTCCCAGCGGCGCAGCAGCGGGACGTCGGCCGGCGTCGCGGGCCGCAGCGTCACGCGCGGGGCGGAGGGAGGCGCCGGGCGGGAGGTCACGCGGCGATGACGCCGAACACGACGAGCAGCGCGATGAGGATGCCCATCAGGCTCTCGCCCGCGATGAGGCCGGACGCCACCGGCACGACCGTGCGCTCGGCCAGCTCCGGCCGGCGGCGGCGGACGGCCTCCGCGATCGCGGCGCCGAGGAACATGGCGATGCAATTGCTCGCGGGGATGACCATCGCGATGCCGAGGCCCGACGGCGACGGCAGCCACGCGCGCCAGGCCCGGGGCGCGAAACGCTCGAGCAGCGCGAGGGCGACGCCGAGGAGGAGGCCGACGGCGACGCCGGTGCGCGCGGTCGGGTGCAGCGCGCCGATACCGTCGGAGAACGCCTTGGAGACGCCCGCCCAGACCACGCAGGACGGCGCCGGCCAGGCCTCGCCGCCGAGCACGGAGGGGTCGGGGATGATGAGGTTGAAGGCCGGCACGATGACGATGGCGCCCGCGACCACCCCGAAGAGCTGCGCGTAGAGCTGGTGCCGCGGCTTGGCGCCGAGGAGCCAGCCGGTCTTGAGCGTGGTGAGCAGGTCGGCGGCGTGGAGGCCGATGCCGCCCGTGACGTTGGCGGACATGATGTTCCCGGGCAGGTTGCCCGGGGTCATCACGCCGTAGAGCATCTGCGTCACCGGGCCGAGGGCCTTGGTCGGCGTGACGTCGGTCTCGCCCGTCACGCGCGCCGCCACGAAGCCCATCACGACGGCCAGCGGCACGGCGATGGCGGCGGCCCACCAGGGCACCTGGAAGAGCACCACCATCAGCACCACGACGAACGGCGCGAGCACGGCGAAGCCCGCCGGGAACCACCACTCCGGACACTCGAGCGCGGCGATGCCCTCGTCGGACCGCCGGCCGCGCCCGAAGATGCGCGCGAGCCCGGTGAACGAGCGGGCGATGCTCTTGTAGTCGATGGCGAAGGAGGTGAGTCCCGAGGCCACGAGGATGGCGGCGCCCGGCCAGAGCGTCCACGCGACGATGGCCTTGTAGCTGACCGTCCCGACGATGCCGCGCTCGACGAGCGACGGGGCGAGCACGGCGTAGGTGAGGAGCCCGCCGAGCAGGAGCGACCACCCCGTGCGGAAGCTCATCAGCGCGCCGCCGCCGAGGAGCACGACCTCGGCCTTGAGGGAGAGGGTCCACTCCGCGAGCTTGTGTCCGGCCAGCTGGAACGGGAGGGGCAGGGTGCCGGGGATCCAGTGCCAGGCGTCGCGCAGCCACGTGATGACCGCGGCGACCGCGGCCGAGCCGGCCAGCCAGCGCGACTTGCTCGCGCCCGCGCCCGAGGCGGCGGAGTGGATCGAGGCGATGGTCTCGGCCGTGGCCGTGCCGGTGGGGAACGCGAGGTCCTCCTGGTTGATCAGTTGGCGCTTGATCGGAATGGCGGCGAAGACCCCGAGCGCGGCGATGAGGGCGAACCACGCGATCATCGACCACGTGTCGGGCCGCACGGTCGTCACCATGAGCAGCGCGCCGAACGCCGCCATGTTGCCGCCGCCGGTCATGTAGCCGGCGCCCGACGCGACCGTCGTCAGGGCGTTGTTCTCGAGCACCCCGAGCGGCCGGCGCACGGCGCGCGCGGCCTGCAGGAGCTGGAAGGCGCCGAACGCGAGGATGCAGGCGGTGAGCGTCACGCCCATGCTCCAGCCCGTCTTGAAGAAGACGTAGAGGTTGGAGAGGCTCATGGCGGCGCCGATGAGCATGCCGACCACGACGGCGCGGACCGTCAGGTTGGTGGCGTTGGGCTGGTAGGTCTTCGCCAGCCACTCGACCTCGCGGGGCGAGTCGGCGGGCGCGGGGCGCACGGCGGCATCGGACATGCCGCGACGCTGCCAGCCCGCCGCCGGGCTGCCAAGCCCCGGCTCGCGGCCGGGTCAGGGCAGGCCCCGTGCGATGCCGGGACTCGGACGGGCATCGCCGTGTCCGGCGGAACGGAGACGGTGGCGCTGGACCTCAGCCGACGCCGCCCCTCGTCGGCAGCCATTCGTGCCACCCGAGGAATCGGTGGCCCGACGGCGCTTCCTGCGCTCAGCCCGCCGCCGGGCCGGACGGGGTCTCGTCCCCGCCCTTGACGCGCCAGGCGAAGACGCCGGCGGTGACGAACATCAGGAGGCTGTAGGCGACCGCCGGGATGGAGATGACGGAGTTCCCGAGCACGTTCAGCGCGATGAAGATCGCGAGCGTGCCGTTGTGGATGCCGATCTCCATCGCGATGGCGATGGCCTGGCGGCGCGGGAGCCGGAGGGCGAGGGGCAGGGCGTAGCCGGCCCAGAGGCTGGCGAGGTTGAAGGCGAGGCAGGCGAGGC
The DNA here is from genome assembly GCA_964460895.1 of uncultured Opitutaceae bacterium. GTDB lineage: Bacteria > Verrucomicrobiota > Verrucomicrobiia > Opitutales > Opitutaceae > Didemnitutus. The sequence goes on along the minus strand of CAYWTK010000089.1, from coordinate 10,427 downwards.
CGACGGAGGCGAAGTAGCCCGGCAGGCGGGTCCACTCCTGCGCGACCGCGGCGCCGATCACGCCGACGAGCACGAGCAGCGAGAAGGCGCGGACCGGGCGGTCCATGCGCGCGGCGAAGGCGGGCGCGCGGCGGCGCAGGGCCATGCCGACGAGGACCGGGACGAGGATGATGACCGCGACCTCGACCACCTTGCGCACCGGCGGCGGCACGTAGTTGCCCGCGCCCATGAAATGGGCAAGCGAGAGGTCGAGGATGAGCGGCAGCGTGAGGAGGCAGAGCAGGCTGTTGGTCGCGGTCAGCGTGATGTTGAGCGCGACGTCGCCCTTCGCGAGGTGGCTGTAGATGTTGGCCGTCGCCCCGCCGGGGGAGGCGGCGAGGAGCATCAGGCCGACGGCCAGCTCGGGCGAGAGCCCGAAGAGCTTGGCCAGCACGAAGGCGACGCCGGGCAGCAGGACGGTCTGCACCGCGAGCCCGACCAGGACCGGCTTGGGCATGGTCGCGACGCGGCGGAAATCCTCGGCGGTCAGCCCGAGCCCGAGGCCGAGCATGACGATGGCGAGCGCGAGGGGCAGGAGGACGTTGGTCAGGACGGAGGCTTCCATGAGCGTGGGGTGGGGTGCGCGAGGTTGTGCCGGGCCTCCCGCGCCCCGGCAACCGCGGAGGCGGCGGAATCAGGCGGCGGAGTTGGACTGGACACGCGGTGACGTGCCCTGGAGCCGGGACGCCCTCGTCCCGGTCCGGAACGGAACAGGAGGCAACGGAGGGAACGGAGGTTGGGAGGATGGCCTGACTCCCCGACCAGTCCGAAGGCCGCCCACTCGAGCCCGCTCTCGGTCATCAGCAACTGCCTCCCGACCCACGGGTGGCCTTCCTGACACGAACCGCTGCGCTTTCCGGCTGACCAAGGCACTCCCTGCTTTCACCTAAGGAGAATGCCGCCATCCTAGCCGCATGAGGACAGTACGTGTCACGCAGTTGAAGAATGGCCTGAATGGCCTCCTGCGAAGTGTGCGCGCGGGTGAGAGCGTGCTGATCCTTGACCGCGACGTGCCGGTGGCGCGGCTTGAGCCCGTGGCGGCCGGATCGTTGCCCGACGAACGTCGCCTGCAGGCGCTTGCACGGCAGGCGCGGGTACGTGGCAATCCCGCCGTCGCCGACATTGCCGCCGTCTGTCCCGCCTACCTGCGCCCAAGGCCCGCCACCGACGCGGAGCGTTGCCGGCGCTGTTGGCGGAGCGCCGGGAGAGCCAGGGGTGAGGCTCGGGGGCGTAGTATAGGCTCAGGCTGGACTTGCCCTCTCGGTCGGCCTTCGGCCTGGATTCTCCGACCGGCGACGAGCGCCACGCCGTCGCGGCCGGCAAGAAGGGCTTCAGCCTCCCCGCCTAGCCGCCGGCGCGCCCGCGGGCCCGGATGGCGCGCGGTCAAGAGTCAAGGGCCTTCAGGCGACAGGCGCTCAAGACACGACCCCCTCTGGGTTCCCGGACGGAGTTGCTCCACGGTTTGCGCGGGGGCAGATGGTTCATCACCCGGTGCCGGACAGCGCCGGAATCGATATCCAGGGCTTGTCGCGCGGCTCCGCATGCGTTCCATTCGGCTCGTCAACCCGCCTTGGATCCCATCCTCTATCTCATTCTTCCTGCCCTCCTGGTCGCGGTCGTTCTGGCCTCGGTGTGGCTTGAGCGATGGAGCGTGCCGGTGATCCTCGTTGCGCTCGGCACCGGCATCGTGTGCGGCAGCGATGTGCTGAACCTGTGGCATTTCGAGGACATGGTGCTGACCAACCAGTTCGCGAACCTCGCGCTGGTGTTCATCCTCTTCCACGGCGGCTTCATGACCAAACGGGCGGACTTCCGCGCCGTGGCACTCCCGGCGGGGGGGCTTGCGACGTGGGGCGTGCTGCTGACCGCAGCCGTGACCTTCGCCGTGCTGCGCTGGGGGTTCGGCTGGCCGATGGAGCTTTCGCTGCTGCTGTCCGTCATCATCTCGTCGACAGATGCGGCGGCGATCTTCTCGATTCTACGCCGGCAATCGCTGCCGCCCCGGCTCTCCTCGACTGTCGAGATTGAGAGTGCGGCGAACGACCCCATGGCGATCCTCCTGACCACGGTGGCGGTGACGACCCTCGCCTCGGGCGAGAGATTCACGGGCACGACGGTGCTGCTGTTCTTCTGGAAGTTCGGTGCAGGGCCGATCTTTGGCTACCTCGCCGGACGGCTGACGATCTGGCTGTGCAACCGGCTGCAGCCGCAGGACCGTGGCTATTACTATGTGCTGTTCGTGGGCATGGTGCTGCTGACGTATGGCGTGGCCGAGCTGGCGCAGGCGAGCGGCATGCTGGCGGTGTTCACCGCGGGCTTTGTGATGGGCAACGGCGCCTTCGTGCACAGACAGGGTGTTCTGAACTTCTCCGGGGCGCTCTCCACCATCGTGAACATCGGCATGTTCGTGCTCATGGGGCTGCTCGTCTTTCCGGGCGAGTGGGGCGGGCTGTGGGGGCAGGGGCTGATCCTGTTCCTAGTGCTGACGCTGGTGGCGCGGCCATTGGCGGTGCTCATCGGCACGCTGGGCATGGGAATCGGTTTTCGCGAGCGGTTGTTCGTCGCTTGGGCGGGGTTGCGCGGCGCGGTTCCGATCGTGCTCGCGACGTATCCAGCGGCCGCGGGCCTGCAGCTGGGAAACCAGGTGTTCAATCTCGTGTTCTTCGCGGTGCTGCTTTCGATCCTGCTGCAGGGCTCGACGCTCGGGCTGGTCGCGAAATGGCTCGGCCTCGCGCAACCGGCGCGCCCGAAGCCGCTGTTCGGCCTTGAGATGATCACGATGGCAAAGAGCGACTACGACGTCGTCGTCATCGACATGCCCGGCCCCAAGGGCGTCGCCGGTCCGCGCATCCGCGACCTGACGCTGCCCGAGGGCGCCATCATCACGTTGATCACACGCGGCGACCAGGTGGTGCTGCCCAAGGGCGAGACGCGGCTTCTCGGCTGGGATCATGTGACGGTGCTGGCGCACGCGCCCGACGAGGACCGCATCCGCGCGAAGCTCCTCGAGGCTTTCCCGGTTGCGTGAGCCGCGCCACCGGGCGCGCGTTCGCCAGTCTGCCTGCGGTCACCACGCCGCTCGTTGACCGCAGCTGCAGCCCCGGCGGTGCGGCGGCGAGCGTGCGACCCGCACGCGCACTTCGGACTGCCGGGCGTGACCGGAACGCTCGTGTGGTTCGACGCAGGATCGCACGCGAGGGCGGGATTGAACCGCCGCGCGCGGGGCGGCAGCCTGCGTGGGTCATCCCATGAAACGCCTGCCCCTGCTGCTCCTTGTCCTGGTCGTTCCGCTCGCCGCCGCCGACTGGCATGTGGCGCCCGACGGTGACGACGCGGGTCCGGGCACGCGCGAGCGTCCGTGGCGGACGCTGGAGGGGGCGCGGGATCGGGTGCGGGCGGAGCGCGCGGCGGGGCGGGTTGCCGGCGGGGCGACGGTGTGGGTGCACGCGGGAGAGTACCGGCTCGCGCGGACGCTGGAGTTCACGGCGGCCGACAGCGGCGCGGCCGGGGCGCCGTTCGTGGTCGCGGCGGCGCCGGGGGCGGAGGTGCGGCTGACGGGCGGCGTGACGGTGCCGGCGGCGGCTTTCGGGCGGGTGGGGGACGCCGCGGTGCGGGCGCGGCTGCCGGAGGAGGCGCGGGACGCTGTGCGCGTCGCGGACCTGCGGGCGCTCGGCGTGACGGATTTCGGCCGACACCGGCAGTTCGGGCACGGCTGGCCGGTGGTGCCGGCGCCGCTGGAGCTTTTCTGGGACGACGCCCCGCTGCCGCTCGCGCGCTACCCCAATCGCGGGACGATCGAGCTCGGGCCGATCGTGGACCCCGGGTCGCGGCCGCGCACGGGCGACTACTCGAACCGGCCGGGCCGCTTCCGCTACACCGACGACCGCCACGCGCGCTGGGCTGGCGTGCCGGACGTCTGGTTCCAAGGCTTCTTCAACCACGGCTTCGCCGACGACAAGATCCTCGTCGCCGCCATCGACCCCGCGACGCGCGAGGTCGCGTTCGCCGCGCCGCACTTCTACGGGCTCGGCAGCGGGCAGAACTTCAACCGCTACGTCGCGCTCAACCTCCTCGAGGAGCTCGACGAGCCGGGCGAGTGGTACGTGGACGCCGCGGCGGGACGGCTCTACCTCTGGCCGCCCGGCGACCTCGCGACCGCACGGGTCGCCGTCTCCGTCCTCGAATCGGCGCTGGTCGCGCTCGACCACGCCTCCCACGTCGAGCTGCGCGGGCTCGTGATCGGCGAGGGCCGCGGCCTCGGCGTGTCGATCGAGGGCGGGTCGCACTGCCGGCTGGTGGACTGCGTCATTCGCAACCTCGGCACGGTCGGCGTGCTCGTCGGTCAGGGCGCGCGCCAGACGTTCCCGCACGTCACGGCCGACGACTACACCGGCGAGCCCGTCTCGCGCGAGGTCGGCAGCTACCACTCGCACATCTACGTGGACACCGTCTGGGAGCGGAACGCCGGCACCGACCACGCCATCGTCGGATGCGAGATCACGCAGACCGGCTCCGGCGGCGTCATCCTCGGCGGCGGCAGCAAGCGCCGGCTGGAACCCGGCCGCAACGCCGTGACCGACTGCCGCATCCACGCCTTCAGCCGCCGCAACCGCGCCGGCGCCGCGGGCGTGGTGGTGGACGGCTGCGGGAACCGGGTCGCGCACAACGAGATCTTCGACGCGCCGCTGCAGGCCATCATCGTCCGCGGCAACGAGCACGTCTTCGAGTTCAACCGCATCCACCGCGTCGCCCTCGACTCGAACGACGCCTCCGCCTGGTACCTCGGCCGCGACCCGAGCGACCAGGGGAACGTCGTCCGGTGGAACTTCCTCCACGACGTCGGGCGTCCCGACCGCAAGTGGATGATGGGCGTGTACTGCGACGACGCGACCTGCGGCGTGACGATCGAAGGCAACGTGTTCCGCGACGTGGCGACGTACGGCTCGGTCTACAGCAACGGCGGCCACGACATCGTCGTCCGCAGCAACATCTTCATCGGCGGCCACGGCCCCGCGTACCAGCTGAAGTCCATGTGGTACGACTTCGGCGTGGACAGCATCCCGTACTACTTCGGCGAGAAGGGCCTCTACACGAAGCGGCTCCTGCGCGCGGTGGACATCCGCCAGCCGCCGTACAGCGAGCGCTACCCGCTGCTGAAGGACTGGCTCGACCTGCTGCCCGACGGACGCACCTACGTCGGCATGCGCCCGCGCCGGAACGTCTTCGAGCGGAACGTGCTCGTGAGGCCCGAGGAGACGGTCCGTCTGGTCGGCCGGCACGCGCAGACGGAGATCGGGGAGAACCTCGTCACCTCGCAGGACCCCGGCTTCGTGGACGCCGCGGCCGGCGACTACCGCCTGAAGCCCGACGCCGCCGTATTCCGCGCGCTGCCCGGCTTCGCGCCGATCCCCTTCGAGCGCATCGGGCCGCGCCCGCCCGCCGCGCGGCGGTAGCCGGTGGCCCGCGGATCGGTCGCCGACCAGAGGTTCTACAGGAGGCCGCGGAGAGCGCAGAGGTTTCGGCCGACCGGCGCGGTCGGCGACGAGCGCCCGAATCGTAGCGGAAGCCGTGAGGCTTTCGCCGCTCGCGGCAGGGGGTCTCCCATTTTCTGAGACGCAGGCCGTGCGGTGGCTGAAGCCGTGAGGATTGGGTCGTCCGCGGCGCGGGCTCGTCGGGGGAGAAAGATAAAGAGAAAGAGGAAAGAGAAAGATCACGGGTGCGGAATCGGCACGGCTCGCACTCTTGTGTCTCTTGCGCCTCTTCGCGGCCCCTCGCTCGGGAAGGGGTTGGCCGCGAAAAGGCACAAGAGGCGCAAGGCGACCGGCGCCCGGAGGTCGCCGGCTACCCAGGGGACGAGCGGACGCGTGGGTAGCCCGGGCTCTCCGAGCACGGGTCGCGCGCGGCGCGGGCTCGTCGGGGGAGAGAAAGATAAAGAGAAAGAGGAAAGAGAAAGATCACGGGAGCGGAGTCGGCACGGCTCGACACTCTTGTGTCTCTTGCGCCTCTTCGCGGCCCCTCGCTCGGGAAGGGGTTGGCCGCGAAAAGGCACAAGAGGCGCAAGGCGACCGGCGCCCGGAGGTCGCCGGCTACCCAGGGGACGAGCGGACGCGTGGGTAGCCCGGGCTCTCCGAGCACGGGTCGCGCGCGGCGCGGGCTCGTCGGGGGAGAGAAAGATAAAGAGAAAGAGGAAAGAGAAAGATCACGGGAGCGGAGTCGGCACGGCTCGACACTCTTGTGTCTCTTGCGCCTCTTCGCGGCCCCTCGCTCGGGAAGGGGTTGGCCGCGAAAAGGCACAAGAGGCGCAAGGCGACCGGCGCCCGGAGGTCGCCGGCTACCCAGGGGACGAGCGGACACGTGGGTAGTCCGGGCTCTCCGAGCACGGGTCGCGCGCGGCGCGGGTTCGTCGGGGGAGAAAGATAAAGAGAAAGAGGAAAGAGAAAGATTAGAGGGGACCTCCGCCTGACACGCAGGGACGGGTTGCGGCGGGCGGAAATGGGTCCGAACATGGGAACGTCCATGGCCGCGTCCCACTCCGCTCCCGCCACGCTCGGTTCCCCGCTGGACGGGGGGCGGCTGGTGCGGCGGTTGTTCGGGCTCGGCTGGCGGTACCGGTGGCCTTGGCTCGGCGTGATTGCCCTCCAGCTGGTCCTGCTCACGCTCGGCGTCTCGGGCCTGAGCCTGACCGGGGTCGGCATCGACTACATCCGCCACGTGCTGCAGGGCACGCCGGTGCCGGCGCTGCCCTTCGGCGTCGCGCTGCCGGCCTGGCCGCCGCTCGCGGTGCTGGCGCTCGTCGCCGGCGGCATCCTCGTGCTGGCGGCGGTGCGGTCGCTCCTGAACTACACGTACGCCGTCCGGGTCAACCACCTGACGCAGCAGGAGATCGTCCCGTGGCTCCGCGCCCGCGTCTACGACAAGCTCCAGCAGCTGAGCTTCCGCTTCTTCGACGAGAACTCGACCGGCTCGATCATCGGACGCGTGACGGCGGACGTGCAGTCGGTCCGCATGTTCCTCGACCAGGTGATGGTGCAGGGCGTCATCATGGTCGTCTCGCTGACCGTCTACCTCGTGTACATGGTCAGCCTGCATCCGGGTCTGACGCTGGCCTGCCTCCTCACGACGCCGGTGCTGGCCCTCGTCTCGGTCGCCTTCACCCGGCACATGCTGCCGCTCTACACGCGCAACCGCGAGCTGGCGGACCGGATGGTGCAGGGCTTCGCGGAGAGCGTGCAGGGGGTGCAGGTGGTGAAGGCCTTCGGGCGCGAGGCGGAGAACCGGGCCGACTTCGTCGCCCGCAACGACGCCGTGCTGGCGCAGCAGCACGCGATCTTCTGGCGGGTCAGCCTCTTCTCGCCGTTCGTGGGCCTCCTGACCCGCGTCAACCTCGCCGTCCTCCTCGGCTACGGCGGCTGGCTGGTGGTGCGGGGCGACCTCGCGCTCGGCACCGGGCTGGTGGTCTTCGCGGGCCTGCTCGAGCAGTTCTCGGGTCAGGTCAACCACGTCGCGGCCATCGCCAACTCCATGCAGCAGTCGCTCGTCGGCGCGCGGCGCGTCTTCGAGATCCTCGACGCGCCGGTCGAGATCCGCTCCCCCGCGCGCCCGGTCCGGCCGGAGCGCTGGCGGGGGCACATCCGCTTCGAGCAGGTGCACTTCGGCTACGAGCCGGGGCGGCTGGTGCTGCACGGCGTGGACCTCGAGGTCGCGCCCGGGCAGTGCGTCGCCATCCTCGGCGCGACGGGCGCGGGCAAGAGCGCGCTGATGGGCCTCGTGCCGCGCTTCTACGACCCGGTCTCCGGGCGGGTGACGGTGGACGGCGTCGACCTGCGGGAGCTCGACGTGCAGGAGCTGCGGCGGCACGTGGGCGTGGTCTTCCAGGAGAACTTCCTCTTCAGCCACACCGTGGCGGCCAACATCGCCTTCGGGCGGCCCGACGCCACGCGCGCCCAGGTCGAGCGCGCGGCGCGGCTGGCGGCGGCGCACGACTTCATCTCCACCATGCCGCAGGGCTACGACACGGTGCTGGGCGAGAGCGGCAACACCCTCTCCGGCGGCCAGCGCCAGCGGCTCGCGCTGGCGCGGGCGCTGCTGCTCGAGCCCGCGGTGCTGCTGCTCGACGACCCGACGGCGGCGATCGACCCGGAGACGGAGCACGAGATCTTCTCCGCCCTCGACCGGGCGATCGCCGGGCGCACCACGCTGATCGTCGCCCACCGGCTGAGCACGCTGCGCCGCGCGGACCTCGTCGTCGTCCTCGAGCAGGGCCGCATCGTCCAGCGCGGCACGCACGAGCAGCTGCTGCGGCAGGACGGGCCGTACCAGCGCGTCGCCGACCTGCAGCTGCTCGACGCCCGCGCGCTGCGGGACGACGCGAAGGGAGGGCGGCCATGAGCCGGACGACCGCCGGCCCGGCGCCGGACATGCTCGTCGTGACGCGGCGCGACCGCGACGACGAGGAGGACGTCCACGCGCGTCCGCTGGAGTGGGGCCTCATCCGCCGGCTCTGGACCTACACCCGCGCGCACCGCGCGAAGCGCAACTGGCTCGTCGCCCTGACCATCGTCCGCGCGGTCCAGCTGCCCGCCCTCGCCTGGGCCGTCGGCGCGATCATCTCCGGCCCGGTGGCGGCGCACGACACCGACGCCCTCGCCTGGGCCGTCGTGGGCTACGTGGTCCTGGCCTTCGCCACGGACGCGCTCTTCCACTTCCGGCAGCGGTTCGCGCTGGAGCTCGGCGAGGCGGCGGTGAACGCGCTGCGGGCGGAGATCTTCGCGCGGGTGCAGACGATGCCGATGGGCTTCTTCCACCGCATGAAGGTCGGGCGCATCATCGGCCGCGTGACCTCCGACGTGGAGGCGGTGCGGGCGGGCATCCAGGACGTGCTCTTCGTCACGGTCATCCAGGCGGGCACGATGCTGGTGGCGGCGGTCATCATGGCCGCGACCGACTGGCGGATGTTCCTCATCGTGCTGGCGCTCGCACCGATCCTCTGGGCGCTGAACCGGCGGTTCCGCACGCGGCTGAGCACGCTCAGCCGGGCCTCGTCGGAGAGCTTCAGCCGCGTGACCGCGACGCTGGCCGAGTCGGTCAACGGCATCCGCGTGACCCAGGGCTTCGCGCGGCAGGAGACCAACGCCGGCCTCTTCCGGTCGCTGCTGGCCGACCACGCCCGCTACAACGTCGCGCTGGCGCGGACGTCGGCCATCCTCACGCCGCTGCTGGAGCTGAACTCCCAGTTCTTCATCGCCGTGCTCCTGCTCGTCGGCGGCTGGCGGGCGCTGGACGGCGGGATGACGATGGAGTCGCTCATCCAGTTCTTCTTCCTCGCGAACACCTTCTTCGCGCCGATCCAGGTGATCGGCAACCAGTACAACCAGGCGCTGGTGGCGATGGCCGGGGCGGAGCGGGTCTTCCGCCTGATCGACGCGCGGCCGGACTGGGAGGAGCCGGCGGACGCGCGGCCGCTGCCCGACCCGCGCGCGGCCGGGACGCGGGCGGGCGGCCTGCGCGTGGAGTTCCGCGGGGTGACCTTCGGCTACGACCCCGCGCGTCCCGTGGTGCACGACCTCGCCTTCACGGCCGAGCCCGGGCAGGTCGTCGCCCTCGTCGGCCACACCGGCAGCGGCAAGAGCACGATCATCCACCTCGTCTCGAAGTTCTACCTGCCGGACGCCGGCGAGGTGCGGGTGGACGGCCTCGACCTGCGGGGCGTCGCAGGCGACTCCCTCCACCGGCAGATGGGCCTCGTGCCGCAGCAGAACTTCCTCTTCAGCGGCACGGTCGCGCAGAACATCCGCCTCGGCCGGCCGGACGCGACCGACGCCGAGGTGACGGAGGCGCTGCGACGGCTGGACTGCCTCGACCTGATCGACGCGCTGCCCGGCGGCATCCACGCCGAGGTCGGCGAGAAGGGCGGCGGTCTCTCGCTCGGGCAGCGCCAGTTGGTGTGCTTCGCCCGCGCCCTGCTGGCCGACCCGCGCCTGCTCATCTTCGACGAGGCCACGAGCGCGATCGACACCGTGACGGAGGCCCGCCTGCAGAAGGCGCTGGCCGCGCTCCTGCGCGGCCGCACCAGCTTCATCGTCGCCCACCGCCTGAGCACGATCCGTCAGGCCGACCTGATCCTCGTGCTCGACCGCGGCCGGATCGTGGAGCGCGGCCGGCACGCGGACCTCGTGCACGGCGACGGCCCCTACGCGCGCCTGCACCGGCAGTTCGTGGCCGTCGAGGCCGGTTAGGTGGGTCCACCCGGCTGGATTCAGGCCGGTGAAGCACGGATTCCGCGGAGGCCACGGTTGGATTCACGGCGAAGCGGTGGTTCAGGATAAGGTTCACGGCCGAATCACCGTGCGGTGATCGAGAACCGGGGCGGGGGCGCCCCGGCTCCAGGG
>CAYWTK010000088.1:0-14426 GCA_964460895.1 uncultured Opitutaceae bacterium | reverse complement strand
CTCGACCTGGCGCTCGAGCGCGAGCAGGCCGGGCGCGCCGCCGAACATGTTCATCATGTGTTTGAACACGCCGGATTCCTCGAGGATGATGGACTGCCCGTGCGAGGCGAGGAGCGCGTACTTCTCCGTGGGCGTGGTGAACGGCTCGTCGGCGGAGTTGGAGTGGCACGAATTGGTGTAATTCATGTAGGCCAGCATCAGCTCGACGGCGGTGCGCGTGAGGTTGTTCTGGAATTCGGCGGCGATGAGCGAGCGGCCGGAGGTCTGCGTGTGCAGCTTGAGGATCTGCGCCTTCGGCCCGGCGCCGAAGACGTCGCGCATGCCGATGGCCCAGATGCGGCGGCAGACGCGGCCGAGGACGAGGTACTCGACGTCGAGGCCGCAGTCCAAGAAGAAGGAGAGGCGCGGCCCGAACTGGTTCACGTCGGCGCCGCGCTGCTTGAGGAGCTCGGCGTAGGTGAAGCCGTTGGAGAGCGTGAAGGCGGCCTGCTGCACGGGCGTGGCCCCGGCCTCGGCGATGTGGTACCCGGAGATGGAGACGGGGTACCACTTGGGCATGTTCGGCACGCACCACTCGATCATGTCGCAGAGGAAGCGGAGCGAGGCGTCGATCGGGAAGATGACCTCGTTCTGCGCCTGCACCTCCTTGAGCATGTCGGCCTGGATGGTGCCGCGCAGGTTGGGCACGCAGTCGGCGCCGAAGCGGCGCTTCGCGGCGGCGACGAACATCGCGAGGATGGCCGGCGCGGGCGCGTTCATCGTCATGGAGACGGACGCGTCCTTGCGCGTCAGGTCGAAGCCGTCGAAGAGGCGCAGCATGTCCTCGACCGTGTCGATGGCGACGCCGCCCTCGCCGACCTTGCCGAGCACGCCCTCGTGGTCGGAATCGAGCCCGTAGAGCGTCGGGCCGTCGAAGGCGGTCGAGAGGCGGATGCTCTTCTGGTTCCGCGAAAGGTACTTGAAGCGCGCGTTCGTGTCCTCCGCCAGGCCGAGGCCGGCGAAGAGGCGCATCGGCTCCTCGCCGGTGGCGCTCTCGCGGTCGAGGTACATCTCGCGGTAGGCGGCGGTGGCGTAGGGGAACGAGCCGGGCAGGCCCTGGCCGAGGAGGAAGTCGGCGATGGCGCCGGGCTCGTCGGTGTCGGGCAGCGCGAGGCGCGGGAGCTTCGTGCCGGTGGGCGACGTGGTGTAGTCGACGCCGGCGCGGATCTTCTCCCACTTCGCGCGCAGTTCGGCGGCGAAGGCGGCGTCGGTGCGCGCGCGCGCGACTTCGGCGCGGACGAAGGCGTTGTAGGTGGCGACGGAGTCGGCGATGCGGCCGAGGGAGCTCATGCGGGACGGGAAGCGTTGGGGAACCGAGGAGGCACGGAGGTCACGGAGAATGGCGGCGGAAGCGTGGGTGGGGGCTCTGTGCGCTCCGTGTCTCTGGGGTTCGGGCAGGACTTAGAGTTTCAGTTGGCAGGCGGCTTCGCCGCCGGCGGTGAGTTCGAGGCCGGCGCGGGCCGCGAGGGCGGCGAAGAGCGCCGACACGCCGGGGTCGAAGTGCTTCGCGGCCGTCGTCGTGTGGAGCGTCTGACCCTTGCCGTTGGTGTCGAGCCGCGCCTGGATCTCGGCCTTGGCGGTGTGGGCCATGGGGTGGTCGCACTTGTTGAGCGCGACGAAGTCGGCGCCGTTGAGCAGCGCGATCTTCTGCAGCTGGATGCGGCCGCCGTAGTGGGGGGCGAGGACGAAGAGCGTGGCGTCCACCAGGCGCGGTCCCGGCCGGAACACGCCGAACGGGTCGCTCTCCTGGCCGACGCCGACGGATTCGACGAGGATGAGGTCGAACTGGCCGGAGCGGCGGAGGATCTCGATCGCGGCGGGCGCGGCGGCGGCGATGCCGGTGAGGCTGCCGCGGGTGGCCATGGAGCGGAAGAAGACGCGGTCGTCCTGCGCGTAGATGGCGCTCACGCGGTCGCCCAGGATGGCGCCGTGCGAGTCGGGGTGCGACGGGTCGTTGGCGAGGATGGCGATGCGGCCGGTCGGGACCTTCTGGAGGAAGCGGGAGGTCAGCTCGTCGATGAGCGTGGATTTCCCCGCGCCGCCGGGGCCGGCGATACCGAGGACGAAGCCGCGGCCCGCCGCGCCGCGCCTCCCCTGTAGGGCGGGGTCTCCCGACCCCGCCTTGCCCTTCGCGCGCGATGCGTTCTTCGCGGCGGGGTCGGGAGACCCCGCCCTACGCGAGGCCTCGGCTTCGGCGATCGTGATGGCGCGGGCGAGAGCGCGGTCGCCGCGGAACCGGGCGTCGGGCTTCGCGGCGCGGGCGTACTCGCGCTTGATGAGCGCCATGATGTCGTCGAGGGGCGTGCCGGCGAAGAAGATGCGGTCCACGCCCTGGCGCTTCATCACGCGCTCGTCGGCGGGCGTGATGGTGCCGCCGCCGCCGCCGAAGACCGGGATGTCGCCGCCGCCGCGGGCGCGGAGCTGGTCCACGACCTCCTTGAAGAAGACGATGTGGCCGCCGTTGTAGGAGCTGAGGCCGACGACGTTCGCGTCCTCCTGCACCGCCGCGCGGGCGATGGTCGTGGCCGACTGGTGGTAGCCGAGGTAGATGACCTCGATGCCGTGGCGGGCGAGCTCGATGTTGATGGTCGTGACCGCGCTGTCGTGGCCGTCGCAGATCGGGACGGCGGTGAGGATGCGCAGCGGCAGGTCCGACGGAGAGGCGGGGGCGCGACGGGGCGTGGCGGCCATAGGGTCGCCTTGTCATAGGCGCGCCGCAATCCCGCGCAACCCCCCGGCGGGCGGGCGCGGCGGAGTGCAGCGGCGCTAATGCCGGCCCCGGGGCGGCGAATGGCCGCGCGGCGCCGGGCGTCAGGAGGCGACCGGCAGGGTCGCGCGGACCGTCGTCCCCACGCCCGCCTCGCTCTCGAGGCGCAGGTCGCCGTGGGCGCGGAGGAGGATGCGGCGGACCAGCACGAGGCCGAGGCCGAGCCCCTGCTGCTCGAACTTCTTGCGGTCGTGCTGCTGGAAGACGCCGAGCTGCTGGAGCTGCTTGGGCGACATGCCGCGGCCGTGGTCGGCGACGGAGAAGACGAGCTTGGCGCCCTCGCGGACGAGGCGGATGTCCACCTTGGTCTCGCGCCGCGAGGCCGAAAGCGCGTTGTCCACCAGCTCCTCCGCCAGCGAGGCGAGGTGCCCGGACGACAGGCGCACGGCGCCGAGGGCCGGCAGCTCGACGGACAGGTCCGCGCGCCGGCCGTGCCGGTCGGCGGCCGCGGCGATGCCCTGGTGGAGGGAGTTGGCGACGACCTCGGGCTCCAGCGCCGGCGGCTGCGCGCCGCCGCGGGCCTGGTCGATCTCGAGGATCGCGAGGTAGTTCCGCAGCGTCCGGTGCAGGCGGCGGCTGGCGATCTGGATGTCGCCGAGGATCTTCCTCATCTCCTCCTTGTCCAGTTCGTCGAGCTCCTCGAGCAGGATGTCGGTGAGGCCGAAGACGCTCGCGAGCGGCGTGAAGAACTCGTGCGGCAGCGTGGCGTGGAGGTTGGCGCGGAGCTGCTCGATGACGCGGGTCTCGAGGTGCCGGCTGATGTCGGCCCGGCGCAGGCGCGCGGTGACGCACGCCGTGAGGTCCGCCATGTTGAACGGCTTCAGCATGAAGTCGTCGGCCCCGATGTCCATGGCGGTGCGCGGGTCGGCGTAGGCGGTGTTGCCGGTCATGAGGACGAACTGGCGGTCGGCCAGCTCGGGGTCCTTGCGCAGGTTCTTGAGCAGCTGCCGGCCGTCCATGCCCGGCATGTCGATGTCGCAGAGGATGAGGTCGGGCAGGTTGGCGCGGGCCAGCTCGGCGCCCTTCTCGGCGTTCTCGGCCCCGATGGTGCGGAAGCCGTGCGCCTCGAGCCCCGCGAGGAGCACCGGGCGCAGGCGGTTGTCGTCGTCGATGACGAGGACCGTGCGCAGGCCGACGCCGGGGGCGGGGCTGGGGGGAGGCGTCGCGGCGGACATGGCGGCGGTCAGCGTGCGGTTTTCGCGTCGCGAGGCAACGCCGGCGATGCGCGGCGGCCGGGACTCAGAACTCCGCCGTGCCCGGCGTGCGGGCGAACGGGATGACGTCGCGGATGTTGCCCACGCCGGTGACGAACATGAGCATGCGCTCGAAGCCGAGGCCGAAGCCCGCGTGCGGCACGGAGCCGTAGCGGCGGAGGTCGAGGTACCACCAGTAGGGCTTCTCGTCGAGGTGGTGCAGCGCCATGCCCTCGCGGAGCTTGTCGAGCCGCTCCTCGCGCTGGCTGCCGCCGATGATCTCGCCGATGCCGGGCACGAGCAGGTCCATCGCCGCGACCGTCTCGCGGCCGGGCGCGCAGCCGTCGTTGGCGCGCATGTAGAACGCCTTGATCGCGCGCGGGTAGTCGTGGACCGTGACCGGGCACTTGAAGTGCTCCTCCGTGAGGAACCGCTCGTGCTCGGCCTGGAGGTTCGCGCCCCAGGACACGGGGTGCTCCCACGTCCGGCCGCTCTTCTGCAGGATCTCGATCGCCTCGGTGTAGCTGCAGCGGACGAAGGGCTTCTCGAGCACGAAGTCGAGGCGCGCGAGCAGGTCCTTGTCCACGAACTTGGAGAAGAACTCGAGGTCCGCCGCGCAGTGCTCGCGGGCGTCGCGGATGAGGTGCTTCACGAACTCCTCGGCCAGCGCCATGTTGCCCTGCAGGTCGCAGAAGGCGACCTCCGGCTCGATCATCCAGAACTCGGCCGCGTGGCGCGACGTGTTGCTGTTCTCCGCGCGGAAGGTGGGTCCGAACGTGTACACGTTGCTCAGCGCGCAGGCGAAGATCTCGGCCTCGAGCTGGCCCGAGACGGTGAGGAAGGCCTTCTTGCCGAAGAAGTCCTTCGCGTCGTCCACGTGCTTGCCGTCCTCCGTGCGCGGCGGGTTCGCGAGGTCGAGCGTCGTGACCCGGAACATCTCGCCCGCGCCCTCGGCGTCGGAGGCGGTGATGATGGGCGCGTGGACGTAGTGGAAGTCCCGCTCCTGGAAGAACCGGTGCACCGCGTACGCCAGCCGGCTGCGCACGCGGAAGACGGCGCCGAAGAGGTTCGAGCGCGGACGCAGGTGCGCGATCTCGCGGAGGAACTCGAGGGTGTGGCCCTTCTTCTGCAGCGGGTAGGTGTTATCGGCCTCGCCCACGACCCGGAACCCGGTCGCGACGACCTCCCACTTCTGGCCGGCGCCCTTCGATTCGACCAGGCGGCCGCGGACCTCGACGGCGGCGCCGGTGTTGGCCTTGGCGACCTGCGGGTAGTCGGGGAGCGTGGCGTCCACCACGACCTGCAGGCCCTTGAGCGACGAGCCGTCGTTCAGCTCGACGAACGAGAAGGCCTTGGAGTCGCGCCGCGTGCGGACCCATCCCTGCAGGAGGATGGCGTCGGCCGGCGCGGTGGCGTGGAGGGCGTCCTTGACGAGGGTGCGTTGCATGGTGGGGAGAGGGCCGAACGAAAGGCCCGGCCCCGGCCATGGCAAACCCGATATGACGCGGCGCCGCCGGCTCTCAGTCCGCCCCGTCGGACGCGACGAGGAGGCTGAGGGCGGCGAGGACGATGACCGCGGTGAGCATCGTCGGGGCCTCAGGTGAGGCGCACGCCGCCGTCGACGACGACGTTGTCGCCCACGATGTAGCTGGAATCGGCGGAGAGCAGGAAGCGCGCGAGCTTCGCCACCTCGGTCGGCTCGCCGAAGCGCTTGAAGACCGACTGGGCCGCCATCGCGTCCTCGAAGCCCTTCTGCGCCTCGGCCGGGAAGCCGAGCTTGGCGTAGATCGGCGTGCGGATGGGGCCGGGGCTGAGCGTGTTCACGCGGATGCCGCGCGGGGCGAGCTCGACGGCGAGGGACTTGCCGAACGAGACGACCGCGGCCTTCGTCGCGGCGTAGAGCGAAGTCGTGGGGAAACCGAGCTCGGCCACGACGGACGCGTTGAAGAGCACGGCGGACGGGTTCGCGAGCAGCGGCAGGAGCGACTGCAGCTGGAAGTACACGCCGCGCACGTTGACGTGGAACATCGCGTCGAAGTGCTCCGGCGTCATGGCCTCGATCTGCCCGAACTGGCCGACGCCGGCGTTGAGGAAGGCGCCGTCGAGGCGCGTGACGCCCTGGGCCTGCAGCGCGGCGCCGAGGCCCTGGGCGTCGGCGAGGCGGGCGGAGTCGGAGGCGAGGACGACCGCGTCGGCGGGCAACTGGGCGCGCGCGGCGGCGAGGGTCGCGGGATTGCGGCCCGTGACGACGACCCGGGCGCCTTCGGCGGCCAGGAGCTGGGCGGTGGCCAGGCCGATGCCCGTGGTGCCGCCGGTGATGAGGTGGGTGTGGTTCTTCATGAGCGTGGAAGGGAGCGGGTGATATTGAACGAATGTTCCAAAAAAGAGACGGAGAAGTCAGTCGAGGACCTGCAGGGCCAGGCGGCCGGTGGTGCGCAGGCCGTCGGCGTCGCCCAGCCCGCGCGAGGCCACGGCGAGGCCGAGGATCGTGTGGTGGAGGTAGCGGGCGAGGGCGACCGGGTCCTTGTCGGGCCCCAGCTCGCCCCGGCGCTGCGCGGCGGCGAGGCGCGAGGCGAAGAGTCCCTCGATCGTCCGGGCATGCTCCTGCGCGAGGGCCCGCACGTCCGCGTCGTGCGGGGCGAGCTCGACCATCGAGTTGACCATCAGGCAGCCGGGGTTCCCCGAGGAGCACTGGCCCGCGAGCATGCCCTCGAGGAGCTGGAGGAAGGCGGCGCGCACCGGCGTGGCCTCGTCGGCCAGCGCCCGGCGCATGTGGTCCTGGCCGCGGGCGAGGTAGCGGCGGAGCGCGGCGAGGAAGAGCGCGTGCTTGTCGCCGTACGTGTCGTAGAGGCTCTGCCGCCCGACCCCGAGCTCGTCCACGAGGTCCGCGAACGACGTGTGCCGGTAGCCGCGCGCGCGAAAGAGCTCGAGCGCCTGGTCGAGCACTTCGGCTTCGTCGAACTCCTTCACGCGGGCCATGGGGCGGAAAAAGAACGAACGTTCCAAAATAGGCAAGCCACGATTTTTCGGGCGGGTCGGCCCGGCGACGCCCCGCTTGCCCCGCGGCCGCGTTCCGCCGAGGCTGCGGCATGGTCCACAAGACGGTCACGATGCCGGCGCGGAAGCGGCTGGCGCTGGTCGCGCACGACGCGCAGAAGGCGAACCTCCTCGACTGGGCGACGTTCAACCGCGGCACGCTCGCGCAACACGAGCTCTGGGCCACCGGCACGACCGGCGCGCTGCTCCAGCCGGTGCTGGGCACCCCGATCCACCAGCTCTTCAGCGGCCCGCTCGGCGGCGACCAGCAGGTGGGCGCGATGATCGTGGAGGGGAAGATCGATTTCCTCATCTTCTTCTGGGACCCGCTCGAGTCGCAGCCGCACGACCCCGACGTGAAGGCGCTGCTCCGCATGGCCGTCGTCTGGAACATCCCCACCGCCTGCGACCGGGCCACGGCGGACTTCCTCATCTCGTCGCCCCTGATGGCCACGACCTACGAGCGCCGCATCCCCGACTACGAGGCCTACCGGGCCCAACGCCTGCCCGGGGCGAAGCCCTGATTCCCCCCGCGCCTCACGGCGCGTCGGCCGTGAGCGCGAACTCCCGGCTCTCGCCCGTGGCGACGACGCCGTCGGCGATGCGTCCCGGGGTGAAGCCCGCGACGCGCAATTCGTCGGCGCGGAGCGACCCGTGCAGCACGCGCAGCACCGCGCGGTCGCCCGCCCGCTCGAACGTGCCCCACGCGGAGCCGTTCGACCAGAAGTGGCGTCCCGGGCGGGAGCCGAAGCCGATCCGGCGATCGACGGCGGAGTAGTGGAAGCCGCTCCACGCGACGAGGGCGTTCCAGCTCGCCAGCGCGCGCCCGTAGTGATGGCCGCACTCGGGCTCGTCGAAGGGGTTGCGCTTGCGGCCGTCGAAGCGGTCGCGGATGGCCTGGATCACGCGGAGGGCGTCGTCCTCCATTCCCATCTGGATCATGCTGACCGCCGCCGTGTATTCGAAGCCGGTCATCGCCTCGTTGAAGTACGGGAACGGCTGCTTCAGCCGGCCGCGCGGCCAGCTCGCCATCAGCAATCCGGCTTCGTCGCCGATGACGAAGGAGCGCATGTTGTTGAAGTGGTCCTTGAAGCTCGGGAGGAAGTTGTAGCGCATCACGCTCTGCAGGGCGGTGCGTTGCTTGGCGGGATCGGAAAGGCTGCCCAGGCCGGCGAGGTGCGCGAGGCTTTGTCCGACGAGTTGATCCACGAGGCAGCCGGATCCGAGTTGGGAGTGCGGTATCGCGGCGGCGCGTTCCCCGCTCCAATCGACGAAGGCCCCCGTCTGCGGGTCGGTGATGATCTGCTCGAAATACTCCCCGTTGAAGAGCCGCTCGTCCATGAAGGCGCTGCCCTTGCGGAGCATCGTCTCGCACCGCGCCGCGAAGTCGGGCTCGCCCATGGCCTCGGCCATGCGGGCGCCCGCGCGCAGCGCGGCGAGATACCAGAAGCCCATCTGGGGGTTCGGCCCGAAGTAATCGACGTCCATCGTGTTGTGCTGGCGGCCCTCCATCACTCCGTCCTGGTCGGCGTCCCAGCCCTGCGGAATCCAGGCGTAGGCGAGCGCGGCGCGCACCCTCGGCCAGTGCCGTTCCAGGAAGCCGCGGTCGCCGCTGAGCTGCCACTCGCGGTAGAACTTCACGATGCAGCCCATCTGGCCGTCGGCGGCGGTCTTGTCCCAGGCGCGGGCGCGCTCGAGGGGCAGCACGACGCGGAACGACATCCGGCCGCCGTCGTCGGTCGCGTGGGCGAACTCCACCTCGCGCATGGTCCGGGCGAGGTCCGCGAAGAGCAGGGGAGTCGCGGTCTCGTAGTTCCACACGTGCGTGCACGAGCCGAAGCAGGAACCGGCCTCCGCCATGACGCCCTCCCACGCCATCAGCTCTCCGCCGGGCAGGCGGAAGACGGTCTGCGAACGCAGCGTCGGCAGGTTGAAGAGCGCGGCTTCCCGGATCACCGCCGGAGCCGTGGACTCCGCGACCGCGGAGACGAACCGGCGGGTGCCGCCCTCCAGCTCGGCCATGCGCGGCACGATGTTCTCCGCGGCCGCCCAGGCGTCGGCGAACCGGGTCGTGTAGTGGTTGCCGACGATCGGCTCCTCGCCGGTCGGCAGCTTGAACGTGGCCCAGGCGGCGCGATTGGGGAAATGCCAGGTGAGGAAGAACGTGAAGGTGCGGGACGCCCCGGCCGGGATCTCCCGCTGCACGCTGAGCGCTCCCATC
The DNA here is from genome assembly GCA_964460895.1 of uncultured Opitutaceae bacterium. Classification (GTDB taxonomy): domain Bacteria; phylum Verrucomicrobiota; class Verrucomicrobiia; order Opitutales; family Opitutaceae; genus Didemnitutus. Next base: position 5,170 of record CAYWTK010000088.1, on the reverse strand, counting down.
GGATCGTCCTCGGTCGCCTTCGCCGCCTGGGTCAGGTTCCCGTCGGCGCTGAAGTCGTCCCAGAAATCCAGCAGGGCGTTGCCCGTCCAGCCGTTCGGGGCGGCGGCGGTGCGATGGGTCACGCCGGCGGACTCCTCGGTCACCAGGGCCATCGTGCCCCAGGCGGTGCTTTGGGGATCGACGCCGACGGAATCGAAGTAGAGGCCGCGCAGGCCGGGGGAGGCGCGGAAGGTGTTGCGATTCTGCTTCGCGCCGAGCGGGATCACATCCCCTTTCCAGTCGCGCTCGAATTTGCTCCCGTCGCGGCCGATGAAATTGCGGAGGGCCCCGCAGACGGACACGGTCAGCGGCGTGGAGGACACGTTGGTCACCTCGTAGCTCAGGACCGCCACCGGCAGGCTGCTGTTCTCCGCATCGCCCGGGATGAGGGGATTGAAGCCTCGGAGGGTCACTTTGACCGGCAGCGACGGATCCGACAGATGGACCTGGCCGAAGGGGTAGGCGGCGGCGAAACGGGCCTCGCGAAAGCGCGGCAACCCATGGTGGTCGACCGGACGGCCGTCGTAATGTTCGTACTCCGAGGCATGGATGGGGCCGAGCAGGGCCTTGGCCGCGGTCTTGCCCTCCGGCGTGCGCACGAAGAGGGCGAAGAACGGCGCGTCGTTCCCGGTGGTGACGGTGCTGTAGCCGCGCGCCGGCCGGTTCATGATCTGCCAGTCGCGCAATTCGCCGCGTCCGCCGAGCGAGACGGTGCCCGTGCCGATGCCGCCGAGCGGTAGGGCGATGCGCGTGAGGTGGTCGCCTTCGTAGTCGCGCAACACCGGCCACGCGCCCGGTTGCCAAGGCGCGGCCGCGAGCGTCGCGGCGGTGGCGAGGAAGAGGAGAGCGACGAGGGGGAGGGGCCGGCGGGATGCGGACATGGGGAGCGGCGAAGGCGGTAGCGCTGCCGCCACGAACGGTCAACCGCGTGCTCACGCGCTTGCGGACCGGGAACCGCCGCCGAGCCGCGCGCCGCTGAAGCGCGTGAAGCGTCCACGACGACCCTTCGGACCACTCCGGCAATGTGAGCGGTGCGGAGCAGGCACGACAGTCGCGGGCCATGAATGGGTGCCTTCGCTTCGTCCGCGAGTGCGGGACGCGCCGCGATCGGGCGTGCCAGTGGTCACGGATCGCACGGATGAAGACGGATCACGTGGATCGCTGTCATCCGTTCCCTCCGTGAATTCCGTGACGAGAAACCGACGGCGAGCGCGGCGGGCCGAGGAAATCGCTCAAGAGTCGAGCGACGCTCCCCTCGGGTCGACCTGCGATCCGGGCCCGTTGGGTGTGGGGGATTTCCGACGGAATTCTCAGCCGCGTCTCGGTGGTCGCAGGCTCGTGTGGAATCCGAGTTCCTTGTCCGGTGGCGGCGGCGGTCCCGGCGGCGGGTCGAGCAACTGCAGAAGGCGCCCCATGAATTCGGTGATCGCCGCCTCGTGATGGTCGAGGCGCGACCGGAGGTCGGCCTCGAGATCGGCGAGTTTCTTGGCCAACTCACGCGTGTCCGTGAGAAGGCTGCGCATCCTCACGAAGGCGCGCGTGACGAACACGGACATCTGAGTCGCCGCTGGGGAATTGAGGACATTCGCCGCCATGAGAGCGCCGTGCTCAGTGAAGGCGTAGGGCCGGTAACGGCGACCACCCCGGCCTGAACGTGAGGTCACGGATCGTAACCTCACGATGCGGCCGGTGTTTGAGGTGCCAATTTGGAACCTCAATGCGGCGAACTCGGCCGCGGAGAGTTGAAACATGAAGTCCGGCGGGAACTTCTCGCGGTTGCGGCGCACGGCGCGGTTCAGAATCTTCGTCTCGACGCCGTAGAGGCGGGAGAGGTCGGAGTCGATGATCACGCGCTCGCCGCGGATCGTGTGGATGACCGGCGCGAGCGCAGCGAGGGAGGGTGAGTGGCGAGGAGCGCGCGGCATGGGAGTCGGCGGCCTGGTTGCCGTGACGGTGCGGGATCAGACCGTGGCGTCGAGTGCGCGACCCCGCGTTTTCCCGGTGGAGTGAGAGCTTGGCGTGGTCTCAGGGTGCGCGGAGTCTCGAGTCGGTGACGAGCCGGTGGTCGCTCCTCGTGACCTCCGGTCCGGTTCGGCGAAGGACCAACTGCGGACTCGATTCTCTTGCGGCGCGGCAATTTGGGCCCAGCCGTACTTGGCGTCATTCCGCGGACGCTCCTCCCCGGCGGTCAGAGTTCTCGGCTGCAGGTCCCACGAAGGCGCTCTGGGCTGGGCACGAGGCCGAGACCAGGGCGCCATCGTCGTAGAAAAAGGCGCAGCCTTGGTAGGATTGCCTTCGTTTCCCACGATGCCCACGACTTGAAATCACTTCCTGTGATTTCAAGTTTGTAAACAAAGGGCCGGGAGAGTCGTGGGCGATCTTGGATTCGGTTCGAGTCAGCTCGAACATGAAGTGCGGCGGGAACTTCTCTCGATTGCGGCGAACCGTTTGGTTCAGAACGCGGGTCTTGACACCGTAGAGGCGGGCGAGGTCCGCATCGAGGATGACTCTCTCGCCCCGTATCACCCGGATGGCGGCCTCGATCGGCTCGCTCCGGGCCTTTTTCGGGAGCAGCGATGATCCGCGTTGAGGCATGGTGTGCGGAGGCCATGGCAGGCTGGAGCTGCCGCCCGGCCCTTCAACCGTTCCAATCGCCGGAAATGCGGTAGGGGTGGGCGCCCGGCGACAGGCTGGCGTTCCGGAAGCCAGGGGCGCGGCGTGCGTCCGATGCGCAACGCCCACGTCCCAACGACCAAGGACGCGGCCTTGCGGCCGCGCCCGAAGGAAGGGGAGGACTCGCCCGGTTGCTTACTTCACGAACGCGCCCATGAACGCGTGCACCGGCATCGCCTCGAGCTTCGCGCGATCCGCGAAGAGGGCCATGAGCTGCTCGGCCTTCTCCGTGCCGTAGTGGGCGGCGAAGGCGTCGCGGGCCTTCTGCCGGAGGACCGGGATGCCCTCGGCGCGGCGGCGGCGGTGGCCGATGGGGTAGTGGACCTCGATGCGGTCGGTCTTGGTGCCGTCCTTGAAGACGACCTGGATCGCGTTGGCGATGGAGCGCTTCTCGGGGTCGAGGTAGTCCTTCGAGTAGGATTTGTCCTCGGTGACGACCATCTTGGCGCGGAGGGCGTCGATCCGCGGGTCGGCGGCGACCTTGTCCTCGTAGTGGTCGGCGGTGAGTTCGCCGAAGATGAGGCCGATGGCGGCCATGTACTGCAGGCAGTGGTCGCGGTCGGCCGGGTTGTGCAGCGGGCCGGTCTTGTCGATGATGCGGATGGCCGACTCGTGGGTGGTCATCTCCACCCGCTCGACCTGGTCGAGGCGGTCCTTCACCAGCGGGTGGAGCTTCATCGCGCACTCGACCGCGGTCTGGGCGTGGAACTCGGCGGGGAAGGAGATCTTGAAGAGCACGTGCTCCATCACGTAGCTGCCGAGCGGGCGGGCGAGCTTCACGGTGTTGCCCTTGAAGGAAACGTCTTGGAAGCCCCAGGTCTTGGCGGTGAGGACCGAGGGGTAGCCCATCTCGCCGGTCAGGGCGATGAGGGCGAGGCGGACGGCGCGGCTGGTGGCGTCGCCGGCGGCCCACGACTTGCGCGAGCCGGTGTTGGGCGCGTGGCGGTAGGTGCGGAGGGCCGAGCCGTCCACCCACGCGTGCGAGATGGCGTTGATGACCTGCTCGCGCGTGCCGCCGAGGAGGGCGGCGGCGACGGCGGTCGAGGCCATGCGGACGAGGATGACGTGGTCGAGGCCGACGCGGTTGAAGGAGTTCTCGAGCGCGAGCACGCCCTGGATTTCGTGGGCCTTGATCATCGCCACGAGGACGTCGCGCATCGTGAGCATCGGGCGGCCCGACGACTTCGGCGCGCCGGGCGCGGGAATCGACGCGGGCGCGTAGGCGCCGAGCGGCGTCGCGAACGCGGCGGGCGTCGCGCCCGCGGCCTGGTGCCGCGAGAGCCAGTCGGCGACGGCGAGGATGGCGCCGAGGTTGTCGGACGGGTGGCCCCACTCGGCCGCCAGCCAGGTGTCGTTGAAGTCGAGCCAGCGCACGATCGCGCCGATGTCGAAGGCGCCCTGCACCGGGTCGAGCTCGTGGCTCGTGCCCGGCACGCGCGCGCCGAGCTTGATGCTGGTGCCCGGGACGACCGGCCCGAGCAGCTTGGTGCAGGCCGGGTAGCCGAGGGCCATGACGCCGCAGGCGAGCGTGTCGGCGAGGCACCAGCGGGCGGTGTCGAAGGCCTCGTCGCTCGCGATCTTCGCGTGGAGCGCGTAGTCGGCGAGGTCGACGATCAGTTGGTCGGGAGCGGGACGGACGTTGCTGATGTGGGAACCCATGGGAAGGAAAGTGAAACGCGGAGGCGCCAAGGCGCGGAGTCGGGAGAGGGGGCTTGGCGTCTTTGCGCCTTCGCGTTGGGATTGGTCAGGGTGCGTGCCGCCGGGCGGTCACATCCGGCCGCGGAGGTCGATGTCCGGGTAGGGGCGGTTCTCCGGACCCGTGTAGTTGGCGCCGGGGCGGATGATCTTGCCGTCGAGGCGCTGCTCGATGACGTGCGCGGCCCAGCCGGCGGTGCGGGCCATGACGAAGAGCGGGGTGAACATCGCGGTCGGCACGCCCATCTCGTGGTAGGCGACGGCGCTGTACCAATCGAGGTTCGGGAACATCTTCTTCTCGTTCCACATCAGGGTCTCGATGCGCTCGGCCACGTCGAAGAGGGTCACGTTGCCCGTCTCGGCGCAGAGGCGGCGGGCGATCTCCTTGACGATGGGGTTGCGCGGGTCGCCGATGGTGTAGACGGGGTGGCCGAAGCCGATGACGATCTCCTTGCGGGCGAGCCGGGCGCGGATGTCCGCCTCGGCCTCGTCGGCGCCGCGGTAGCGCTGCTGGATCTCGTAGGCGACCTCGTTGGCGCCGCCGTGCTTGGGTCCGCGGAGCGCGCCGATCGCGCCGGTGATGGCGGAGTGGAAGTCCGTGCCGGTGCCCGCGATCACGCGGGCCGTGAAGGTGGAGGCGTTGAACTCGTGCTCCGCGTAGAGGATGAGCGAGCGGTCGAGGGCGGCGACATGGCTGTCGGACGGCGCGCGCTGGTGGAGGAGCGTGAGGAAGTGCGCGGCGAGGTTGGGCGCGTCGGTCTCG
>CAYWTK010000087.1:0-14549 GCA_964460895.1 uncultured Opitutaceae bacterium | reverse complement strand
GGCGGGGACGGGCTGAACCGGACCGCCTCGCGCACGAGCGCCTCGGCGCGGGCGCCGCGGGCGTCGTCGTTCACGTGCAGCGTGGCGAGGAGCGTGCCGGGCTGGACCGGTTCTCCGACCTTGATGAGGTCGGCGATGCCCACGGCGTGGTCGACCTGGTCGGTCACGGCGGCGCGGCCGCCGCCGAGGGCCATGATGGCGTGGCCGCACTTGAGGGCGTCCACCTCGGCCACGAAGCCGCGCGCCTCGGCTCCGGCGCGCAGCTCGACCCGCTTCTTCGCGGCGGGTAGGACCGAGTAGTCGTCGACCACCCGCGGGTCGCCGCCCTGGGCGACGCACATGTCGCGGAACTTCCGCAGCGCGCTGCCGTCGGCGATCGCGGCCTCCATCTTCTTCCTCGCGGCGGCCAGGTCCGGGGCCGCGCGGCCGAGGACCAGCATGTGGCCGGTGAGGGCGTAGGTGACCTCCATCAGGTCGCTTGGACCGCGTCCCTTGAGGCATTCGATCGACTCGATCACCTCGGTCGTGTGGCCCGCGCAGCGGCCGAGGGGCTGATTCATGGCGGTCAGCTGGGCGACGACCGGTTTGCCGGCGGCCTTGCCGACGGCGACCATCGCCCGGGCGAGCGCGAGGGCGTCGTCCTTGCGCTTCATGAAGGCGCCTTTCCCGAACTTCACGTCGAGGACCAGCGAGTCGATGCCCTCGGCCAGCTTCTTCGACATGATGCTCGCGCAGATGAGCGGGATGCACTCGACCGTGCCCGTGACGTCGCGCAGGGCGTAGAGCTTGCGGTCCGCGGGGACGACGCGGGGCGTCTGCCCGATCATGGCGAGGCCGACCTGGCGCAGGATCGAGCGGAACTCGGGCACCTCGAGCATCACGCGGAAGCCGGGGATCGCCTCGAGCTTGTCGAGGGTCCCGCCGGTGTGCCCGAGGCCGCGGCCGCTCATCATCGGCACGCTCACCCCGCAGGCGGCGGCGAGGGGGGCGAGGATGAGCGAGACCTTGTCGCCCACGCCGCCGGTGGAGTGCTTGTCCACCTTCGCGCCGGGCACGTCCCGGAGGTCGATCACCTCGCCCGAGCGCAGCATCGCGTCGGTGAGCCAGGCGGTCTCCTCGGCGTCGAGCCCGCGCCAGAAGATGGCCATGAGGAGCGCGGTCGCCTGGTAGTCGGCGAAGCGCCCGTCGGCCACGCCGTGGGCGAAGAACTCGATCTCCTCGCGGGTGAGCCGGCCGCCGTCGCGCTTCTTGATGATGATGTCCTGCGGGAAGAACGCGCCGCTCATGCAACCAGTCAACCGGCGTCGCCGCGGGCCGTCGAGGGGTTTTCCAGCGCCTCGGCCACGGCGGCGCGCTGCAGGCGGTACCACAGGGCGACGCCGCCCTGGTAGAGCGTGCCGATGCCGATGAGGAAGAAGCAGACGAGCGCGTTCATCGTGCGCAGGAGGAGGTCGCGGTCCGCCGCCGGGTCGAGGCCCGAGGCGCGCATCTGCTCCTCCAGCTGGGAGCGGCCGAGCTCCGGGATTTCCGCCCAGTAGGCGGCCGGGTCGAAGTACCGCCAGCGCCAGGCGGCGTAGCCCACGATGACGGTGAAGAGGCAGAGCTGGGCGCCGATCAGCCACTGCATGCCCTCGACCTGGCCCTCGCGGAGCCGCTCCTGCCCGTGCCATTCCATGAAGCCGCCCACGAGGGCGAGCACGGCGAAGGAGGCGAACGCCCACGCGCCGGACGGGGCGGCGAGGACGAGTCCGGCGCCCGCGCAGACGAAGACGCCGATCGCATCGGTGCGGGCGAAGCGCACGACGCGCTCGAGCCGAACGGCGGGCAGGACGGGAGGGGCGGGGGATTTTGGCATTTCCGGCCCGGGCAAATTGGCTTCGCTGACGCCAGCCGCCAAGCGCGATGTCAGCCCGCCGTCCACCTTCCCCCTCCTTCCGCATCGAGTTCCCCCCGGAACTGCCGATCAGCGCGCGGGCGGACGAGGTCATCGGGCTCCTCCTCCGCCACCAGGTGCTCGTCCTCGCCGGCGAGACCGGCTCGGGCAAGACGACGCAGATCCCGAAGATGGTCCTCGCCGCGGGCGGCGGCACGCGGGGCCGCATCGCCTGCACCCAGCCGCGGCGAGTCGCCGCCTCCTCGGTCGCCCGGCGCGTGGCGGAGGAGCTGAACGTGCCCTTCGGGCGCGAGGTGGGCTGCAAGATCCGCTTCGACGACCAGACCTCGGAGGCGACGGTGGTGAAGTTCCTGACGGACGGCATGCTCCTCGCCGAGCTCCAGGGCGACCCCGACCTGCGCGAGTACGACACGATCATCGTGGACGAGGCCCACGAGCGCTCGCTCAACATCGACTTCCTCCTCGGCCACCTCCGCCGCCTGCGCGTGCGCCGGCCGGAGCTGCGGATCGTCATCACCTCGGCCACGATCGACACGCAGGCCTTCTCCGCCGCCTTCGACGGGGCGCCGATCGTGGAGGTGTCGGGCCGGACCTATCCCGTCGAGGTCGTCTACGCCCCGCTCGACGAACTGCGGGCCGAGGGCGACCGCGAGGAGTTCACCTACCTGGACGGCGCGGTCGAGGCGGTGGGGCGCATCCTGCGCGAGAGCGGGTCGGGGGACGTGCTCGTCTTCCTGCCGACCGAGCGCGACATCCGCGAGGTGACAGACCAGCTGGCCGGCCGGGCCGCGCGCGACGTCGAGGTGGTGCCGCTCTTCGGCCGGCTCACCAACGCCGAGCAGCAGCGCGTGTTCGCGCCCACACAGCGGCGCAAGGTGGTGGTCGCGACGAACATCGCGGAGACCTCGCTCACGATCCCCGGCATCCGCTTCGTCGTGGACACCGGCCTCGCCCGCGTGAGCCGCTACGTCCCGCAGAGCCGCACGCGGCGGCTCCCGGTCGAGCCCGTCGCGCAGAGCAGCGCCGACCAGCGCAAGGGCCGCTGCGGGCGCGTGAGCGACGGCGTCTGCATCCGGCTCTACTCGGAGCAGGACTTCGCCGAGCGCCCGCGCTTCGCGCAGCCGGAGATCCAGCGGAGCAACCTGGCGGACGTCATCCTGCGGATGAAGGCCTTCGGCCTCGGCGACATCGAGAGCTTCCCCTTCCTCAACGCCCCGCCGGCGAAGGGCATCCGCGCCGGCTATGCGCTCCTCGAGGAGCTGGGCGCGATCGCGAGCCGTAGGGCGGGGTCTCCCGACCCCGCCGCGACCGGTGGCGGACGAAACGCGCCGGGGGCGGCGCGTCCCCAGGGCGAGGCCGGGCCGGAGCGGGGCGAGGCCGCGGACGGGCGGGCGGCGGCGGGCGGCGGGACGGGAGGCGACTACGCGCTCACCGACCTCGGCCGCGAGCTCGCGCACCTGCCGGTGGACCCGACGGTGGGCCGGATGGTGCTGCAGGCCCGGACCGAGAAGTGCGTGCGCGAGCTGCTCGTCATCGCCGCGGCGCTCAGCATCCAGGACCCGCGGGAGCGTCCGCTCGACCAGCAGGCGAAGGCCGACGCGGCGCACCGGCGCTTCACGCATCCCGACTCCGACTTCCTCACGCTGCTCGCGATCTGGGAGGCCTACCACGACGACTTCGAGACGATGACGCTCGGCAAGCTGCGTAAGTTCTGCACGAGCCATTTCCTCTCGTTCACCCGCATGCGCGAGTGGCGCGACGTGCACGCGCAGCTGGTGGACGTGATCGAGGGGCGCGAGCGCTTCGAGGACAGCTCGGTGTTCGACGGGGCGGGCGCGGACCCGCGGGACGCCGGGCGGGCGGCGCGGCGCCGGGCGGCGGCGACGCCCGAGTCGGTGCGCGATCTCACGGTCGCCACCCCGGGCTACCGGGCGATCCACCGCTCGATCCTCGCGGGGCTCCTGGGCAACATCGCGACGCGGCTCGACGACGGCACCTACCACGCGGCGCACGACCGGAAGGTGGCGGTCTTCCCCGGTTCGACCCTCTTCGAGAAGCAGTCCCGCGAGAAAGCCTCCGCGCCCCGGCCGAAGGAGGGCGCCGCCGCCAAGCCCCGCCAGGCGCGGTGGCTCATGGCCTCGGAGATCATGGAGACGGGCCGCGTCTACGCCCGCACCTGCGCGCGGATCGACCCCGCGTGGGCGCTCGACCTCGGGGCCCACCTCCTGCGCGTGGCGCACAGCGAGCCGTTCTGGAGCGCGGAATCCGGCCGCGTCCTCGTGAAGGAGCGGCGCCGCCTCTACAACCTGGAGCTCGACGTCCGCTCGGTCGGCTACGGCCGCATCGATCCGGCGCGGGCGACCGAGATCTTTCTCCGCGAGGGCCTGGTCGGCGACACGATCACCTGGCCCTTCGGTTTCCTCTCCCACAACCGGCGCCTGCGCGAGGAGATCGAGAGCCGGCTCACGCGCCAGCGGGCGGCCGGCTACCAGAACCTCGACGAGGCGCTCTACCGCCTCTACGCCGCGCGGATCGACGAGCCGGTCTCCGCGGTCCCGGAGCTCGTGGACCTCGTGCGGCGCCGGCAGGCGAAGGAGCCGCAGTACCTGCATTTCCGGGAGGAGGACCTCCTGCCCAAGGGCGACGAGCCCGATCCCGTGGAATTCCCGGAGGCGCTGGCGCTCGAGAACCGGGCGCTGCCCCTGCACTACGCGTACCGGCCCGGGCAGGAGGACGACGGCGTCACCCTGCGCGTCTCGCCCGAGGAGGCGGCCGCCCTCGACGCGGCGGCGCTCGACTGGGCCGTGCCCGGGCACCTCACGGAGAAGGTCGAGCTCCTGCTCAAGGCCCTGCCGAAGGAGCAGCGGCGCGCGCTCATCCCGCTCGCCGAGACGGCGGCCGCGGTGGCGGCCGAGCTCCGCCTCCTGGCCGAGCGGCGTCCGCGTCCCGCCCTCGCGGCCGCGTTGGCGGAGGTGCTGACGCGCCGGCTCGGGGTGCGGATCGACCCGCGCCTGTGGGAGGGCCGCGCGGCCCTGCCCGACCACCTGCGCGTGCGGATCGAGGTGCACGACCGGCGGGGCACGGTGCTGGCGGCCGGGCGCGAGCTCGCCGCCGTGCAGGCGCAGCTGGGCGCCGTGCACCAGGAGGCGAGCCGTCAGGCCGTGCGCGAGCACGCCGGCGCGTGGCGCGCCGCGCGGACCCGCTGGGAGAAGCCGCCCGCCGCCGCGTGGGCGTTCGGCGACCTGCCCGAGTCCGTGGTCGTGGCCGAGGACGCCGGGGTCGCGGTGCGGGCCTATCCCGGCCTCGTCGCGGGCGACGCCGGCGTCGCCGTGCGGCTCCTCACCTCCGCCGAGGAGGCGGCCGCGGCGACGCGGGGCGGGCTGCGCCGGCTCTTCGAGAGCGCGCTCCGCTACGAGCTCGGCTGGCTGGAGCGCGACCTGCGCGACCTGCGTTCCCTGGGTCCCTTGTCCGCGACGCTCGCTCCCTTGGAGCAGCTGCAGGCGGACGCGCTCGCGTCGATCCGGCGCGACGTCGTCGCCCGGACGGTCGCCCCGCTCGCGGCCGCGCGCTTCGAGGCGGAGGTCGGGGCGGCCAAGGCGGAGCTGCGCGGGCTGGTGCCGCGCCTCGTGGACTGGCTGCGGGAGACGCTCACCCTGCGCCTCGCCCTGCAGACGCACAAGACGCCGTATCCCGGGCTCGAGGCCGACCTCGGGGAGCTGCTGCCGCCCGACTTCCTGCGGCGGACGCCGCTCGCCCGGCTGCCGCACCTGCCGCGCTACCTGCGCGGCCGCCTGGCGCGCGCCGACCGCTGGCGGCGGGATCCGGCGAAGGACGCGGGCCGCGCGCGCGAGCTGCAGCCGTTCGTGCAGGCCGTGTCGCGCCTGGGCGAGCGCGCCGGCGACTTCCGGTGGCTCGTGGAGGAGTTCCGCGTGAGCCTCTTCGCGCAGGAGCTCGGCACGGCCGAGGCCGTCTCGGCCGTGCGGCTCGAGCGGGCGCTGCAGCAGGTGGCCGCGTCCGGTGGCGCGGCCGCGGCGGCGAAGCCCGCCCCTCCGCCGGCGCCGCCCCTCCCGCTGCCCGTGCAGGGGAAGCGGGTCCTCAAGAGCCTCGACGCGCTCGGCCAGCTTCCGCGCTGAATCCGCGGGGAGCTTTGGGGTTGCGGGGATTTCGGAGTCGGGCGAACGTGTCCTCACCCCACCCCCCAAGAAAATGAACACGTCGCTTGCGACCCTGTTGCAGCACAAGGGCGGACCGATTTGGACGGTGCCCCACACCGTCTCCGTCGCCGAGGCCGTCCAGGAGATGAACCGCCACAAGATCGGGTGCGTCCTCGTGATGGACGGGGAGCGCCTCGCCGGAATCTTCACCGAACGCGACGTCCTGCGCCGCGTCGTCGCCGCGGACCTCGATCCGCGGACCACGCCCGTCACCCGCGTCATGACCGGGCAGGTCCTGACCGTCGAACCGGAGACCACCGTGCAGCAGATGATGGAGCTCTTCGCCGAGAAGCGCTGCCGGCACATGCCGGTCGTGAAGGGCGGCCGCGTGATCGGCCTGATCTCGATCGGCGACGTCTCGCGCTGGGTCGCCTCGGCGGACCGCGTGGAGGCGGAGTCGCTGCGCCAGTACATCTCCGGCGGGCTCTCCGGCTGAGGCGGGGACCGGGGGCACAATCCCCTTGCGGACCCGGCCGGGTCCGCCTGTGCTGCTGCGCGCATGCCGGAGCCAGTCTCAGAGCGCGACGCCGACGAGCTGAGACGGGGAATCGAGTTCCGCGTCGAGGCGGAGATGACGCGGATGCTCTACCGCTCGGCGGGCTTCGGGCTCTTCTCGAACTTCGTCCTCGCGGCCGTGCTCGTCGCCGGGGTGTGGAGCTACTTCCCGGCCCAGACCTCGCTCGGCTGGCTGGCCGCGATCCTCGCCGTCTCGGTCTGGCGGTTGGCCACCAACTGGGCCTTCGGGCGCCGGGCGCGGGCGGACCATGAGCTGGGACCGTGGCGACGGCTCTTCCTCGTGGAGCTCGCGGCCTCGGGCGTCGCCTGGGGCGCCGGGGCCTGGCTCTTCCTCGACACCCATGAGCTGCTGCCGCAGAGCCTCGTCGTCTTCATCGTCGCGGGCATGAACGCCGGCGCGGCCCGCTCGCTCGCGCCGGTGCGCGTGTGCTACCTCCTCTACGTGGTGACCACGCTGTCGCCCGCGCTGGCGCGGTTCGTCCAGCTCGACGTGCCGGGCGGCTGGACGCTCGCCGCCATCACGGTCACGTACGCCGCCTTCCTCATCAACACGGCCCGCCTGCACCACGCGGACCTGCGCAAGCTCTACCGGCTGATCTTCGAGAACGACGAGCTCGTCACCACCCTGAGCGACGCCAAGCGCCGGGCCGAGGCGGCGAACCAGGCGAAGTCCGAGTTCCTCGCCACCATGAGCCACGAGATCCGCACCCCGATGAACGGGATCACGGGCATGCTCCAGCTCCTGAACGGTTCCGACCTCGGGCCGGAGCAGCGGCAGCACCTCGCGGTGGCGACCAAGTCGGCCGACACCCTGCTGCACCTCCTCAACGACATCCTCGACCTCTCGAAGATCGAGAGCGGGAAGCTCGACCTGGAGGAGATCGAGTTCGCGCCGGCGGAGGCGGCGGAGGAGGTGGTGGCGCTCTTCAGCACGCGGGCCGAGGCGAAGGGCGTGGGCCTGCGGCTGCGGGTGGAGCCCGCCGCGCCGGCCCTCGTGCGCGGGGACCCGATGCGGGTGCGGCAGGTCCTGCTGAACCTGATCGGCAACGCGGTGAAGTTCACCGAGCGCGGCGAGGTGGTCGTGACGGTGGGCCCGGGTGGGGGACCGGTCCCGGGCGTCGTCTGGCGCGTGCGCGACACGGGCATCGGGATCGACCCGACGACGCGGGCGCGGCTCTTCGAGAAGTTCACCCAGGGCGACAGCTCGACCACGCGCCGCTACGGCGGCTCGGGCCTGGGACTCGCCATCTCCCGCAGCCTCGTGCGGCGGATGGGCGGCGACATCCACGTCGAGAGCGTCCACGGGCACGGCAGCGAGTTCCGCTTCGAGCTCCCGCTGCCGGTCGTGGCCGGCGGGGCGGGTTCCGCCGTCCGGGCCGCGGTCCCGGCGCCGGCGCCTTTGCCGGCCCCGACTCCGGTTGCGGCGCCGACTCCGACTCCGGCTCCGCACCGCCTCTCGGGGCGGGTGCTTGTGGCGGAGGACGACGGGACGAACCAGAAGGTCGTCGCGGCGATGCTGAACCGCCTGGGCCTCCAGGTGGCCGTGGTCGCCTCCGGGTCGGAGGCCGTCACGCGGGCGACGGGCGAGGCCTGGGACCTCGTGCTCCTCGACCTGCACATGCCGGGCATGGACGGGATCGAGGCCGCGCTGCGCATCCGCGAGCAGCTGGTCGGCCGCCGGCTCCCGCTCGTCGCCCTCACGGCCAACGCCCGGCCCGAGACCCGGGAGGCCTGCCTGAAGGCGGGCATGGACGACTTCCTCACGAAACCGATCCGCACCGAGGAGCTGACCGCCTGCCTGCGCCGGTGGCTGCGTCCCCGCGGCGAGGCGACGCCGTGATTTTCCCGCTGTCGGTCCACGGCGGGGAGCGCTAGGGTACGCCGCATGAAACTCGGGCGCATCGAGGTCCGCCTGCGCGACCTGGCGCAGCTCTTCAACTCCCTGGATCCGTCGCCCTTCATCGACCGCGACCTCGATGCGGACGCCGAGGAGTTCATCGTCGGCTGGGCCCGCGAATTGCCCCAGCACGCCGAACTGGAGCTCGTCGTGCACCTGGCGACGGTCCCCGAGCCGGACCGGGCCGCCGGCGCGGAGGCGGCGGTGCAGCACTATTTCGCGACCCGGGCGGACGTGCGCCGCCGGGAACTGCGGCTGCTCATGCGCCGCGGACGGGCGAGCCTCGTCATCGGGCTCGCGTTCCTCGGCGCATGCTTCGGCCTCGGCCTCGTCCTGCGCGAGGTCCTGCCGGGCAGCTGGGGGGACTTCGCGGAGCTCGGGGTGCACATCGTGGGCTGGGTGGCGATGTGGCGGCCGATCGAGATCTTCCTCTACGACTGGTGGCCGGTGCGGGGCGACCTCCGCCTCGCGGAGCGGCTCTCGCGGATGCGGGTCGTCCTGCGCCCGACCGAGGCCCGCTGAGCGGACTTTCCTGTAACTTTCCGCGCCCCGCCGGGTTCTTCCTCCCAACCATGAAGCTCCTCGCCTCCCTGCTCGCCGCCGGCGCGCTGGCCCTCGCGCCGTGCGCCGCCTTCGCCAAGATCGTCCGCCAGGTCGAAAAGACCTTCGCCGTCTCCCCCGGGGGCACGCTGCGCGTGCAGACGATGGGCGGCGACGTCCGCGTCGCGACCGCCGACGCCGCCGAGGTGAAGGTGACGGCCCGCCAGACCTTCCGCACGAATTCGGAGGAGGAGGCCGACAAGATCCTCGCCGAGATGACCTTCCGGATCGAGCAGGAGGGGAACACCGTGGTCGCGGAGGCGAAGTCCGACCGCAAGGGCGGCTGGGGACGCAACCCCGCGTCCGTGGACTTCACCGTCACCGTGCCCCGCCAGTTCAACGTCGAGCTCACGACCTCCGGCGGCGACATCCAGGTCGGCGACCTGACCGGCACGGTCAAGGCGCGCACGAGCGGCGGCGACCTCACCTTCGCCCGCATCGCCGGCGACCTCGACGGCCGCACTTCGGGCGGCGACATCACGCTCGCCGAGGGCACGGCCCGGGCGAACCTCGACACCTCGGGCGGCGACATCATCGTGACCCGCGCCGGCGGACCGACCAAGGTCTCGACCTCGGGCGGCGACATCCGGCTCGACGCCGTGACCGAGCTCCTCGGCGCCTCCACCTCCGGCGGCACGATCACCGCCCGCCTCCTCGAGGCGCCCCGGAAGGACCTCGACCTCAGCACCTCGGGCGGCGACATCCGGCTGACGGTGCCGAAGGCGGCCGCCTTCGTCCTCGATGCGGGCACGAGCGGCGGCAATGTCGACGCGGCGGGGCTCACGATCACCATCGAGAAGGGTTCTCCGGGCAAGTCGCGGCTCGCCGGCAGCGTGAACGGCGGCGGTCCCCGCCTCCGGCTGCGGACGAGCGGCGGCGACATCCGCGTGCGCACCGAGTGATGTCGGCCGGCCCGGCCGATTGGCGCCTTGCGCCGGCCGGCCGGCGGCGCGGAGACTGCGCGCCGCATGGGCCTGATCGACACCCACACGCACCTCGAGTCCTTCGCCCGCCGCGGCGACTTGGCCGCGATCCTGGAGCGGGCCCGGGCGGCGGGTCTCGCGACCGTCGTCACCATCGGGACCGATGCGGACGACTGGGCCCTCTACCGCGACCTCGCGGCCGCCGACGCCGGCTTCGTGCGCTACACCGCCGGCCTGCACCCGTGCAGCGTGGACGAGCGGTGGGAGGAGCGGTTTGCGGGGCTCGCGGATTATTGGACCGGTCGGGAGGGTCCCGTGCCGGTCGCCCTGGGGGAAACGGGCCTGGACCGGTTCCACCTGCCCAAGGATGACCCGGCCGCGGCGGAGCGGATCTTCGGCTGGCAGCGGGCGGCCTTCGTCGCGGCGCTCGCCCTGGCCCGGCGGCTCGGCTGCCCCGTGGTCGTGCATTCCCGGGGCGCCTTCCGGGAGTGCGTCGAGCTGGTGGATGCGAGCGGGGTGGACTGGGCCAAGGTCGTCTTCCACTGCTTCACCGAGGGTCCGGCCGAGATGGCCGAGCTCGTCCGGCGCGGCGGGTACGGGTCGTTCACCGGCATCATCACCTACCGCAACGCCGACCCCGTGCGGGAGGCGGCCCGGCTGCAGGGGCTGGACCGGCTCCTGTTGGAAACGGACGCCCCCTACCTGACGCCCCTTCCGCACCGCGGGAAGCCGAACGAACCCGCCTACCTGCGGCACACGGCCGAATTCTGCGCCGGGCTTTTCGGAGTCGGGTTCGAGGAATTGGCCGCCCGGACGAGCGCGAACGCCCGGCGGTTCTACGGACTCGGGGCGTGAGGGGAGGCGCGGGAGCGGGCCCGGTTGCGCCGCGGGGACGACGGGAGCGCGCTCGTCCTGAGACTTCCCCCCGTGTCGGGCCCACGCAGGGAGGCATCCGTTTGCCCACTGGGCAGGGCCCCGACGAGGTCGGCCCGGCTGGGCGGACATCTCACGCCTCCGGGTGTGAGCTGTTCGGGCTATCCCTTGAGGCGCTTGATGAAGTGCGCCTCGAACACTTCGTACACCAATTGCCGATCCTCGACGAAGATCACCTCGATGGCTCCGTCGGCCGCGTAGCCGAATATGAGTCGGTGCCGCCCGACGCGCAGGCGGTAGTACCCGGAGAGGTTGGCTTCCAGCGCCCGGATGTCTCCGCGCTCGTGCCGCAGTTCCGCGAGGGCCTTCTTGATCGCGCGGCGGGGCTCCGGAGCCAGCCGCAGCGCGAAGTCGATGACCTGCCGGGACGGCCGGACTTCCCGCGTCATCCGGCGATCTCGTCGAGATGGCCGAACTGGGTGTGGCCGGCCTTGTGCTCGGCCAGGGCCTTCATCGCGGCCGCGTTGCCCATCAGTTCGAGGGTCTCGGCGATCGCGCTCATGCGCTCGTGGCTGATGACGCAGGCGACCGGCTCGTCGTGGCGGGTGACCGTGACGATGCCCCCCTTCTCCGCGGCCTTGACCACGGCAGGAAAGGCGTCCTGACCCTCACTGATGCTGACTGTAGATTTCACGCGATTACCGGTAATCGGCTTGTCGCCCCTGTCAACGTCGACCCCCGGATGCGGCGGTGCGGCGCCGGTCGTGTTCACGCCGGGATGAGGCTGGGTCGCCCGCGTGGACGCGGTGCGGATTGCCGGGAGAATTTCGTGGCGCTCCTGCGGAGCTCCGCGTCGCGCTCCACGCGTGCGGTCCCTTCGGGGATGCTCGATTAGGATTCCAGTCAGCCCAGCCCCGCGCCCCGCGCCGGGCACCGGACCGGAATCAGGCCTCGTCGAACTTGCGGGCGAACAGCCCGTCGAGCTCGACCAGCATCGCCTCGGCGTCGTCGCCGGTGGCGATGAACTTGATCTTCGAGCCCTTGGCGGCGGCGAGCATCATGAGGCCCATGATGCTCTTTCCGTTCACCTGCTCGTCGTCCTTCTCCACGAACACCTCGGCCCGGTACTTGTTGGTCACCCGGACGATCATCGCGGCCGGCCGGGCATGGATGCCCATCTTGTTCTGCACAAGAAGCTCGCGCACGTGGGTGGCGGCGGCGTTGGACTCGCTCTTTTCCATTGCTCGGGTGTTTGGGCGGGGGATAAAGGGCACCGAAAAAGCCGCTCAGTCATCGGCTTGCAACCAGATTCCCCGCCATGCCCGCCTTCGCCGTGATCGTGCCCTGTCGCCTGGAGTCGACGCGGTTCCCGCGGAAGCTGCTGCATCCGATTCAAGGCAAGCCGCTTGTGCTGTGGGTCGCCGAGCGCATCACCGCCGAGGCGCCGGACCTGCCGCTGTGGTTCGCGGTGGACCACCCCCTGCTGGCCGAGTGCGTGGAAGGGGCGGGATTCCGGGCCATCCTGACCGATGCCCGGCACCCGAGCGGGACTGACCGGATCGCCGAGGCGAACCGCACCGTGCGGGCGGCCTACGTGATCAACGTCCAGGCCGACGAACCCCTGGTGAGCGGGGCCCAGATCCGGGCCCTGGCCCGGCTGATCCAGGGCGACGCCCCGATGGCCACCCTCTGCACCCCGTTCCGGAAGGCGGAGGATTTCTACAATCCCAACCAGGTGAAGGTGGTCCGCGCGCCGGCCGCCAATCGCGCGCTCTACTTTTCCCGCTCCCCGATGCCCTACGCCCGCGACCTCGCGGGCAAGGTGGACGACGCCTGGCTCGCCGCGCACGGCTGCTACAAGCACCTCGGCCTCTACGCCTACAAGGGCAGCTTCCTCGAGGAATTCGTCCGGATGCCCCCGGGCCAGTTGGAGCAGATCGAGAAGCTGGAGCAGCTGCGCGTCCTGGAGAACGGCTTCCCCATCGCGATCGACGTCACCGAGGACCCGAGCCTCGGCGTGGACACGGCGGAGGACGCCGCGAAGTTCGAGCGGCTGTTGGAGAAAAAGTAGCGCCGCGGCGGGCGGGTCCGGGCTTCGGCCGCGTCGGTTTGCCCGGAACCCCGCACTCTTGGTCACTTGCGCCGGGGAGTGGGGGTGGCATCCTCGCAACTCCGGGTCCCGGCCGGTGTCTTGGTTCGGTGGTCCCGGCACCCGGGGTGGACTCCTCGGGCCGGCGGCCCGATCCCATGCTCACGCTCCAAAGCGCCCCGTCGTCCGCCCTGTCGCCCGCCATGGTCCGCGACCTGCGGCGGATGTTGGACGAGGCGTTCGACGGCGAATTCACGGATGCCGATTGGGAGCATGCCCGCGGGGGTCAGCACGTCTGGGTGGGTGGTCCGGCGGGGATCCTCAGCCACGGGGCCCTGGTGCCGCGGACGATCGTCTGCGGCGGCCGGACCCTGCAGGTCGGCTACGTGGAGGCGGTCGCCACCCGGAGCGCGTTCCGCGGCCGCGGCCACGGGACGGCCGTCCTGCGCCGCCTCGCGGAGCTGATCGAGGGGCAGTACGAGCTGGGGGCGCTGGCGACGGGCGAGCACGGGTTCTATTCCCGCCTGGGTTGGGAGACCTGGCTCGGTCCCACCTTCGTGGCGGGTCCCCGCGGACGGGAACGGACGGCCGACGACGACGGTGGCATCCTCGTCTATCGCACGCCGCGGACGCCGCCGCTGGACCTGCACGGGGAGATCGTCGCGGACTGGCGCGACGGCGACGTCTGGTAGGCGCGTCGCCCGCCTTCCTGTCAGACCTTCCCCGCCTTGCGGGCGGCGACCATCCGGTGGAAGTCGGCGAAGAGCGGGTCGGCGTCGTTCGGGCCGGGGGCGGCCTCGGGGTGGTACTGGACGCAGAACACCGGCAGTTCCTGGTGGCGCAGGCCCTCGACCGTCTGGTCGTTCAGGTTGATCTCGGTGACGATGGCGCCCTTGCCCTCGATGGACTTCGGGTCGGTGGCGAAGCCGTGGTTCTGGGCGGTGATCGAGACCTTGCCGGTCTCGAGGTTCTTCACCGGCTGGTTGCCGCCGCGGTGGCCGAACTTGAGCTTGAAGGTCGTGCCGCCGAGCGCGTGCGTGATCATCTGGTGGCCGAGGCAGATGCCGAACGTCGGGTAGTCGGGCAGGAGGGCGCTCACCGTCCTGTGGATGTAGGGCAGCGCCGCCGGGTCGCCGGGGCCGTTGGAGAGGAAGAGGCAGTCCACGCCGGCCTCGCGCACCTGCTCGTGCGGCGCCGTGGCGGGGAAGACGTGCACGTCGAAGCCGTGGCGGACCAGCTTGCGGAAGATCGTGTACTTCGCGCCGAAGTCGAAGGCCGCCACCTTGAAGCGGCGGGCCGGCGGCGGGGTGGCGCCGAGGGTGGTGCCGACGGGGAGGTAGGCCGCGTTGTGCCGCGCCGCGTCGTCCGCGCCCCAGACGTAGGGGGCGGAGCAGGTCGTGTCCTTGACGTAGTCCGAGCCGGCCATGTCCTGCCAGCCGCGCGCGCGGGCGACCGCCTGCTCGGGGGAGATGGGCAGGGTGCTCAGGCAGCACTTCATCGCGCCGGTGACGCGCAGCTTCTTGGTGAGCGCGCGGGTGTCGAC
>CAYWTK010000086.1:0-14609 GCA_964460895.1 uncultured Opitutaceae bacterium | reverse complement strand
CGACCGCGTCTTCGAGATCGGCCGCATCTTCCGCAACGAGGGCATCTCGCGGAAGCACAACCCCGAGTTCACCATGCTCGAGGTCTACCAGGCCTACTCGGACTTCCGCGGCATGATGGACCTGGTGAAGGCCATCTTCGCCGACCTCTGCCGCGACGTGGTCGACGCCACCACCATCCGCCACGCCGCCAGCGGCCAGACGATCGACTTCGGCGCGCCCTGGCGCGAGGTACGCTACTTCACGCTCATCGACGAGGCGGCCGGCTTCCCGCTGAGCTCGTACCGCGGCACGCCCGAGTACCGCGCCAAGGCGGTCGAGGCCTGCCAGCGGCTCGGGCTCGAGGTCCATTCCGGCTGGGAGACGCACGAGGTCGTCAACGAGATCTTCGGCAAGCGCGTCGAGCCCGCCCTCATCCAGCCGACCTTCGTCACCCACCTGCCCAAGGAGCTCTGCCCGCTGGCCAAGCTGAACGCCGAGGACCCGGGCCTGATCGACGTCTTCGAGCTCATCATCGGCGGCATGGAGGTCGCGCCCGCCTACTCCGAGCAGAACGACCCGTTCGTCCAGCGGCAGATGTTCGAGCAGCAGGTGGGCGAGGACGTGCAGAAGATGGACACCGACTTCCTCCTCGCCCTCGAGCACGGCATGCCGCCCGCCGGCGGCATGGGCGTCGGCATCGACCGCCTCTGCATCCTCCTCACCGGCGCGGAGAGCATCCGCGACGTCATCCTGTTCCCGTCGCTCCGCCCGGCGGCGACGCCGCCGGCCGGAGAGCGGTCAGCGGTCAGCACTCAGTGATCAGCCTCCCGACCTTGCCCAGCGTCACCTCCTGGTGCCCCGCACGAATGGCTGAACGCTGAAAGCTGAGCGCTGAGAGCTAGTCCCCGCCCCATGCCCTGGCCCCTCTACCTCGCGCTGAAGCAGCTCTTCCCGACGGGGCGGGTGTCGTTCTTCACCCTCATCTCCGTGCTCGGGGTCGGGCTGGGCGTGGCGCTGATGCTCGTCTCGACGAGCGTGATGGGCGGGTTCGGGCACCAGATCCAGCGCATGATCGTGGACACGCAGGGCGAGGTGCAGGTCCGCGCCCGGGCGCTGCTCGACGCGCCGGCCGCCGCGGCCGTCGAGCGCACGCTCGCGTCCACGCCCGGCGTCGCCGCCGCCGCGCCGTTCGCCACCGGCGTGGTCATGCTCGAGCGCCAGCGCCGGCCCGCGTTCCCCTCCATCACCGGACTCGACGTCGCGCGCGCGCGGGCGGTCGTGCCGCTCGACCGCTACCTCGTCGCCGGCTCGTTCGACGACCTCGACGACGACTCGGTCGTGGTCAGCTCCATCCTCGCCCGCACGCTCGGGATCGGGGTGGGGGACACGGTCAGCGTCTATTCGCCGCTCATGATGGAGCGCCTCAAGCGCGACGAGATCCTGCTGCCCCGCGAGGTCCGGGTCGCCGCCATCTTCCAGATCGGGCACCAGCAGCTCGACAGCTCGACCGTGCTCGGGTCGCTCCGGCTGATGCAGGACCTCTACGGCCTGGGCCCCGCCGTCCACGGCTTCCACGTGCGGCTCGCGCCGGGCGCCGACGCCGACGTGGTCGCCGCCGCGCTCAACGCCGCCCTGCCGCCCGGCGCCGTCGCGCTGACCTGGTTCGAGGCCAACGCGGAGTTCCAGGCCGTGCTGAGCTTCGAGCGGAACATGATCTTCTTCCTCCTCACGTTCATCGTCGTCGTCGCCGCCTTCTCCATCACGAGTTCGCTGCTCATGTCGGTCGTGCGCAAGACGCGCGAGATCGGCCTGCTGGGCGCGATGGGTGGCCGCGCGCGCGACGTCGCCCTCTGCTTCTGCGCGCAGGGGCTGCTCATCGGGGTCGGCGGCACCGTCTCCGGCCTCGCGCTCGGCTTCGCCCTGCTGCACTGGCGCGACGCGCTCGTGCAGGTCATCGCGCGGCTCACGATGGGCCCCGAGGCCTTCGTGAAGTTCTACCAATTCAGCTCGCTGCCGGCGCACACCGCGCCGCAGGACGTGGCCACGATCGTGGCCTTCTCGCTCGTCGCGGCGACCCTCGCTGGCCTCCTGCCCGCCTGGCGCGCGGCGCGGCTCCGGCCCGTGGAGGCGCTGCGGAGCGAGTGAGGCGCCGCGGGCCCCCGGTCGAAAGACGAGAGCCGAATGACGAACGCTTCCCAACCCCCGGATCCGCGACCCGGCCTGACCCATGCCACCGCCTGAGCCCAGTCCGTCATCCGCGCCCCTCGACGCTCGACGTTCGACGTTGGACGCTGCGCGTTCCTCCGTCGTCCTGACCGCGACCGGCCTGCGGAAGGCGTACCGCAGCGGCGACGCGACGCTGGAGGTGCTCCGCGGGATCGACCTCGAGGTGCGCGCCGGCGAGAGCGTGGCGATCCGCGGCGAGTCCGGCTCGGGCAAGAGCACGCTGCTCAACCTCCTCGCCGGACTCGACCGGCCCGACGCGGGCGAGCTCGCCTGGGGCGGGGAGGCCACGGGGGCGCTCGACGACGGCGCGCTCACGGCGCGCCGCGGGCGCTTCCTCGGCATGGTCTTCCAGGCCTACTACCTGATCCCCGAGGTCGACGCCCTCGCCAACGTCCTGATGGCGGCGCGCATCCTCGGGTCGCCCGGTCCGGCCGAGCGCGCCCGCGCGGCCGCCCTGCTGGCGCGGGTCGGCCTCGCCGGCCGCGCGCACCACACGCCCGCGCACCTCTCCGGCGGCGAGCGCCAGCGCGTGGCCGTGGCCCGCGCGCTGATGAACCGCCCGTCCGTGCTCCTCGCCGACGAGCCCACCGGCAACCTCGACGAGCGCACGGGCGACGAGGTCATCGGCCTCCTCCTCGAGGTCTGCGCCGAGGAGGGCGCCGCGCTCGTCCTGGTCACCCACAACGCCGTCCACGCCGCCCGCGCCCGGCGCCAGCTGTTCCTTCACCAGGGCCAGTGGCGCGCGGAGGGCGAGGGGCGCTGATCCGCGCCGAAGCCGGAGAGAGTCCGCACGGCGGACCGGAGTCTTTCCCTCGGCTCGTTCCGCCGTTCGACCGGCGCCCGGAGGTCGCCGGCTACCCACGTCACGCGTGCCGTGGGCTCGCCCGGCCACTCCGCGCGCGGGTGATCGACCGGAGCGGAACCCGTGAGGGTTTCGGTCGGGCGAACCGCTCGAGAGAAAGATGAGGAGAAAGAGGAAAGAGAAGGAGCCGGCGACACCCTCCTCTCGACCTTTGCCCCTGGTCCTTCGCCCCTCGACGTGCGACGCTCGTCCTTCGACATTCGCCCCTCGACGTACGCCGGCGCCGCGCCGTCCCGCCCGGCATCTTTTTCGTGGCCCCGCCTGCGCCGGGCGCTACGGTCGGGCGCCATGGCCAAGTCCCGGATCAGGTGCGGCGTCGCCGGCGTGGGTTCCCTCGGGCAGCACCATGCCCGCATCTACGCGTCGCTGCCCGGCGCGGAGCTCGTCGGCATCTTCGAGACGAACGACGCGCGCGCGGCGGAGATCTGCGCGAAGCACCAGTGCCGGCGCTTCGCCACGCTCGCGGAACTGGGGCGCGCCTGCGAGGCGGTCAGCGTCGTGGTGCCGACCGACCGGCACGCCGAGGTCGCGCTGCCGCTGCTCGCGGCCGGCTGCCACCTCCTGATCGAGAAGCCGCTCTGCGCCTCGCTGGCGGAGGCCGAGCAGGTCCTGGCGGCGGCGCGCGCGGCGGGCCGGATCGTGCAGGTGGGGCACGTCGAGCACTTCAACCCGGTGATGGCCTTCCTCGAGAAGCACGCCGACCACCCGCAGTACATCACGACCGAGCGGCTCGCGCCCTACCAGACGCGCGGCACGGAGGTCGGCGTGGTGCTCGACCTGATGATCCACGACATCGGGATCGTGCTCGCGCTGGTGAAGTCGCCCATCCGCCGGATCGACAGCGTGGGCATCAACGTGCTCTCGAAGACCGAGGACATCGCCAACGCCCGCATCGAGTTCGAGGACGGCTGCATCGCCAACCTCAGCGCGTCGCGCATGAGCCTGAAGAAGAACCGCGAGATCCGCATCTTCCAGGACGACGCCTACCTGTCCCTCGACTTCATGAACCAGAAGGGGCACCTGGTGAAGAAGAGCGACCTGATCGCCTACGGCCTGAAGCTCAAGGTCGGCCTGGCCAAGGCGGGCGACGCCTCGGCCATCCCCGTGCACGAGATCCCGATTGAGAAGGGCGAGCCGCTGGCGATCGAGCTGGCGCACTTCGTCGAGAGCGTGGCCGGGGCCCGGCAGCCGAAGGTCGGCGCCGCCCTCGGCAAGTCCGCCCTCGAGGTCGCGATCACGGTCACCGACCAGATCCGGAAGGCGCGGCGGGCCTGATGGGCGCGTCCGGTCAGCTCGTGCCCGCGGACCTCCCGCCTCCGGTCGGCGGGAGTCCCGACCTGCTGGTGGTCGCGGCCGAGCACTCGGGCGACGCGCACGCGGCGCGGCTGGTGGCGCGGCTGCGGGAGCGGCGTCCCGACCTGCGCGTCTGCGCCCTCGGCGGTCCGCGGCTCGCGGCGGCGGGGGCGCAGCTGCTGCGCGACCTCACCACGGGCTCGGCGATGGGCTTCGCCGTGCTGGGGAAGCTGGCCCACTACCGCCGGCTGATCGCCTCCGTCGTCGGCTGGGTGGGCGCGCACCGTCCGCGGGCGGTGTGCTTCGTCGACTCCTCCGGCCTCAACCTGCGCATCGCGGCGGACCTCTGCGCCCGCGGGTTCGCGGCCAAGGCGGGCGGGCCGACCAAGGCGCTCTACTACATCCTGCCGCAGCTCTGGGCCTCGCGCGCCGGCCGGCGGTTCGGGATGGCGCGGCACCTCGACGGGGCCGGCGCGATCTTTCCGTTCGAGTCGGCGGTGTACGCGGACACCGACCTGCCGGTCGAGTTCGTCGGGCATCCGCTCCTCGTTCCCGGACACCAGCTGCCCGTGGCCTTCGAACCGGACGGACCGGTCCTGCTGCTCCCCGGCAGCCGGCGGTCGGTGGTGGCGCGGAATTTCCCGGTCCTGCTCGCCGCCCACGCGGCCGGCGGCGGCGGCCGGCCGGCGGTGGTGCTCCACCCCGACGACGCCATCCGGGGGCAATTGGAGCGCCTGCTCGCGGCCGCGCGGCCGTCGGCTCCGGTCGAGCTGCGCCCGGCCGGCGGCGCGCCGGTGGCCGGCGCCGCGGCGCTGACGGTGAGCGGCACGATGTCGCTCGAATGCGCGCTGGCCGGCCTGCCCGGCGCGCTGGTGTACCGCACGGATCCGCTCACGTACTTCCTCGGCCGCCTGCTCGTGAAGGTGGACCGCATCGGCATCGCCAACCTGCTGCTCAAGGAGGACGTCTACCCGGAGTTCATCCAGGGGGCGGCCACCCCCGCGGCCCTGGCCGCGGAGCTGCGGGCGGCGCTGGGCGACCCGGCCCGGCGGGAGCGCGCCCGCAGCCAGGCGGGCCGCCTCCGCGCCCTGCTCGGGGCGCCGACGCGGGGCGACGCCGCCGACTGGCTCCTGCGGCACCTCGACCGGCCGGCCGGCTGACCCGCGCGGGCGCCGCGGCGCTTTGGGGTGGCCCAGCCCCCGGCAATCGTTTCTCTCGGCCCATGCCGCGGCGGCCACTTGCGTCCACCCTCCGACTTCGTTCGCGTGCGCTGCCCTGGCTCGTGGCGGTGGGGCTGGGCGCCTGCACCCTCGCCGGGTGGGTGCTGGTCGACCGTCAGGCGGAGGCGGCCCAGGGGGCGCGCTTCGAGCGGCTGGTCGAACGGGTGGAGGACGCGCTCCGCGACCGGCTCGACTCCGCCGCGCAGAACGTCTCGGCCGCGCGCGCGCTGATCGAGTCGAGCGACAGCGTCAGCCGCCAGGAATGGGCGACCTTCGTCGAGTCCACGCACGGCTACGCCGCGGGCGGCGTGGTCGGCATCGGCTTCATCGAGCGGGTGGCCCGGGCGGACCTCGACGCCTTCGAGGCCCGCCAGCGGGCCGAGTGGGACAATCGCTTCGCGGTCGAACGCGCGGGCACGAACGAGTTCCTCTACGTCGTCACCCTGATCGAGCCCATCGCGACCAACCTGGACGCGCTCGGGCTCGACATCGGGGCGGGCACCAACCGCCGGGCGGCCGCGGAGTCGGCGATGCGGGACGGCAAGCTGCGGCTGACCCGCCGCATCAACATCCTCGACCGCGGCCGCAACGTCCCCGGTTTCCTCCTGCTCGCCCCCGTCTACCGGGTGAACCAGCCCCTGCGGGACGCGGCCGAGCGGACGGCCGCGCTGCGCGGCTGGGCCTACGCCTCGCTGCGCATCGACCACCTCCTCGCCGGCATCGTGGAGCGGACGGACCGGCTGGTCGATTTCGAGGTCTTCGACGGGGCGGAGGCCAGCCTCGACCGGCTGATGTACGACGCGGACGGGCACCTCGGCGGCCGAGCCGAGCCCCGGGTGGTCTCCGCCGGGGACTTCGCGCGCCGCTCCTTCCACACGAGCCGCACGCTCGAGTTCTTCGGCCGGCCCTGGACGCTGCACGTCTCGACCCGGCCGGAGTTCAACGCCGGGGGCAACTGGTGGCTCCCGCGCGTCATCCTCGGCGGCGGCCTGCTCGCGACCGTCATGGCCACGGTCCTGACGTGGACGCTGGTCAACGCCCGCAGCCGCGCGCTGCGGCTGGCCGACGCCATGACCGAGAGCCTGCGGCGGGCCGAGGCCGAGGCCCGCCGGCTCGCCCTTGTCGCCAGCCGCACGGCCAACGCGGTGGGCCTGGCCGACGAGCAGGGCCGGGTGCAGTGGATCAACGAGGGGTTCACGCGGCTCTTCGGCTACACCCTCGACGAGGCGCGCGGGCACTTCGGGCCCACGCTCATCCGCGGGCCGGGCACCGACGCCCGCATGCTGGCGGCCGTGGCGCGGGCCGCCCGCGAGGGCCGGGACTTCCGCGGCGAGATGCTGCACTACGCGAAGGACGGCCGGCAGGTCTGGTGCGACTTCGAGATGCGGCCGCTGCGCGACGAGACCGGCCGCGTGACCGGGTTCATGTCCATCCAGCTCGACGTCACCGCGCGGCGGCAGGCGGAGGACGAGCTGAAGCGGCAGGAGGCGATCGTGCGCTTCATCCTCAACGCGCTCTCCGTGGGCGTCAGCTGGACCTCCTACGGCCCCCGCGCCGAGACGTGGGTCAACGACGCCGTCCTCCGGATCACCGGCCTCGACCGCGAGGCCGCGGGTCGTCCGGAATCCTACGAGGCGATCACCGTCGCGGAGGACTGGCACCGGCAAACCGACGAGTACGCGCGCATCCACCGCGGCGAGTCGGACCGCTTCGCCCTCGAGAAGCGGTACCGGCGGCCCGACGGCACCGAGGTGGCCTGCCTGCTCGCCGTGCAGGTCTTCCGCGGGTCGGACGGCGCCGTGCTGCAGGAGGTCGCGACCATCACCGACATCACGGAGATCCGGCGCGTGCAGGACGAGCTCCGGGCGGCGAAGGCGGCGGCCGACGGCCTCAACCGCCAGCTGGCCGAGGCGATCCGCCGGGCCGAGCAGGCCGCGGCCGACGCGAACGCCGCCAACGTGGCCAAGAGCCAGTTCCTCGCGATGATGAGCCACGAGATCCGCACGCCGATGAACGGCGTGGTCGGCATGACGAGCCTCCTCCTCGAGTCGCCGCTCAGCCGGGAGCAGCGCGACTACGTCGAGACCATCCGCCTGAGCGGCGACGAGCTGCTCCGGATCATCAACGACATCCTCGACTTCTCGAAGATCGAGTCGGGCCGGCTCGACCTGGAGGACGACGAATTCGCGCTGCGCGACTGCATCGAGGGGGCCCTCGACCTCCTCGCCCCGCGGGCGCTGGAGAAGAGGCTCGACCTGCTGTACGAGGTCGCGGACGGCGTCCCCACGCACGTCCGCGGCGACGGCACGCGCCTGCGTCAGATCCTGGTGAACCTCCTCGGCAACGCGGTGAAGTTCACCGCCCGCGGCGAGGTCGTCCTCTCTGTGCAGCCCGAGCTGGCCCCCGGCGGCCACGGCCTGCGCTTCGCGGTGCGCGACACCGGCATCGGCATCCCGGCGGACGCCGTCGGCCGGCTCTTCCAGTCCTTCTCGCAGGTGGACGCCTCGACCACGCGCAAGTACGGCGGCACCGGCCTCGGCCTCGCCATCAGTCGGCGCCTGGCCGAGCTGATGGGCGGACGGATGTGGGTCGAGAGCGAGGCCGGCGTCGGCTCGACGTTCTACTTCACCGTGCGCCTCGGCGCGGTCGCCTCGCGTCCGCGGCCCTTCGCGCCGACCGACCGCGCCACGCTCGAGGGGCGCCTGCTCCTGATCGTGGACGACAACGCGACCAACCGGCGCATCCTCACGCGCCAGGTCGCGCTCTGGGGCATGGTCGCGCAGGAGGCGGACTCCCCGGCCGCGGCCCTCGAGCTCCTGCGCGCCGGCCGCCGGTTCGACCTCGCGGTGCTCGACATGCAGATGCCGGAGGTCGACGGCGTCACGCTCGCGCGCGAGATCCGCCACCTCCGCACCGCGGAGGAGATGCCGCTCGTGCTGCTCTCCTCGCTCGGCCAGCGGCCGCCGGACGGCCTCTTCGCCGCCAGCCTGACGAAGCCGGTGAAGCCGGCGCAGCTCTCGGAGGTCCTGGCGCGCGCGCTCGCCTGCCACCTGCCGGCCGCCGCGGCGTCGGCGCCGCCGGCCGGGCCGGCGACGGATGGCTCGGCCGGGGCGACCGCGGAGCCCGCCGGTCCCGGCCGGCTGCTCCTGGCGGAGGACAATCCCGTCAACCAGAAGGTCGCCCTCCACATGCTGCGCACGCTCGGCCGCACGGCGGACGCGGTCTCGAACGGCCTCGAGGTGCTCGATTCCGTCCGCCGCCAGCGGTACGACGTCATCCTGCTCGACGTGCAGATGCCCGAGATGGACGGCCTGACGGTCGCGCGCCACCTCGTGCAGGACCATCCCGACCCGGCGCGCCGGCCGTGGATGATCGCCGTGACCGCCAACGCCATGCAGGGCGACCGCGAGCGCTGCCTCGCGGCCGGGATGGACGACTACCTCTCCAAGCCGATGAAGATCGCCGAGCTCGCCGCCGCCCTCGAGCGCGCCGCGCAGGGCCGGCGCGCGCGCGGCGCGGCCTGAGCGGACCGGACGGGGGGCGAGGAGCGGTCGGCGGAGGGCGGAGGGCGAAGGCCGAGAGTCGAGGGACGAAGGACGAGGGACGAAGGACGAAGGACGAGGGACGAAGGACGAAGGACGAAGGCCGGATGTCGGAGGTCGCCCGGCGCCCCGGCGCCCGGGTCTTTCTCTTTCTCGCGCGGCGCGCCGCTCCTACCCGAACCGGCCCGAGAGAACGAGGAAGAGAACTAGGGCGGCCGGCCGTCGGCCGCCGCGCTCCGAGGGCCCTCAGCTTCCCGGGGGCGACTGCTTGGTCGGGCCGCCGGTGCCGAGGGAGTGGGCAACGGCCGGCCAGAGCTGCGCGGTGCGGTCCGCGAGGATGGCGCGGCACTTGGCGACCTCGGCCTGGCGCTGGGCGAGGTTGGACTCCGCGATCTGGGCGAGGTCGTCGAGGTTGTAGAGGTAGACGTTCGGGACGGCGGCGCAGTCCGGCTCGACGTCCCGCGGCAGCGCGAGGTCGATGAGGAACAGCGGCCGGCCCGCGCGGCGGCGCATGGCCGCGGAGACGAGCTCGCGGGTCAGGACCGCGTGGGGTGCGGAGGTCGAGCTGGCGACGACGTCGGAGGCGGCGAGCACCTCGGGCAGGTCCGCGAGGCTGGCGGCCCAGCCGCCGGCGGCGGCGGCGGCCTCCTCGGCCTTGGAGAGCGTGCGGCTCGCGACCGTGATGGCGCGCGCCCCGCGGCTCTGGAAGGCCTGCACGGTCTTGAGCCCGATCTCGCCCGCGCCGACGACCAGCACCTTCACCGGCTCCAGCTCGCCGTAGATCTTGCCCGCGAGGTCCACCGCCACCGTGGCGATCGATATCTGGCCGGCGCCGATCGCGGTGTTGGTGCGGATGTGCTTCGCGGCCTGGAAGGTCTTCTGGAAGACGCGGTTCAGGACCGGCCCGGTCCACTTCCGCTCCAGCGCCTGCTCGTAGGCGTCCTTCACCTGGCCGAGGATCTCGACCTCGCCGACGATCTGGGAGTCGAGGCCCGAGGCGACCTCGAAGAGATGCGCGATGGCGTCGTGGTTCTCGCGCAGCACGACGACCCCGTCGAGCTCGGCCGGGGAGCAGCCGGTCACGTCGGAGAGCGTGCGCCGCACCGCGTCCACCGTGGCGGCGCCGTTGGCGACCCCGTAGAGCTCGATGCGGTTGCAGGTGTTGAGCAGGGCGAATTCGCGCACGCCCGGCGTGGCGCGCAGGCGCTCGGCGAGGGCGGCCGCGCGGGCGGCGTCGATCGCGAGGCGCTCGCGGACCGCGAGGGGCGCGGTGTGGTGGCTCGCGCCGAGGAGGACGAGGACGGGGGCTTCGTGATCCATCGCTCAGCGCGGCAGGGTGGGGAGGGCCTCGCGATGGGCCTCGGTGTTCCGGTTGATCGGCCCCAGCGACATCATGGCCAGCAGGAAGAGGACGATGCAGGCCCACGAGAAGCGGACCGCGTAGAGCCGGCCGCGCCAGCGCAGGAGCAGGACGGCGGCGTAGACAGCCCAGACCGCGACCGTGGCGGCGAGCTTCGTCGGCTGGACCGAGACGGTGTCGCGCACCCACCACGAGGCGCCGACGCCGAGGGAGATCGTGAGCAGGCCCACGCCGGCCAGCAGCATGCGCCAGTTGATCTGGTCGAGCTGGACCACCGAGGGCAGGAACCAGAAGAGCCCGTCGAGCCGCTTCTGCTTCAGCGCCCAGTTCTGCAGCAGGTGCATGACCGAGGTCAGGGCCAGCAGCCCGAAGACGCCGTAGCTGAAGACCGCGAGCGCGGCGTGGAACTCGATCCACGCGTTGGGGAAGATGCGGGCGTTGCGCACCGCGTCCCACGCCGGGATGAGGAGCGAGACCGCGGCGAGCGAGGCGGCGTAGCCGGAGGTGAAGAGCCCGAGGAGGCTGACGCGGAAGGCGGGACCGACGATGAAGTACAGGACCATCGCCGACCAGGCGACGAACTGGACGATCTCGAACTGGTTGCCCAGCGGGCAGCCGCCCGTCGCCATGCCGCGCACGTAGAGGCCGGCGGTCTGGGTCGCGAGGCCGAAGGCCAGCAGGACCACGAGCACCGTCCGGCCGCCGAGGAGGTGCGGGCGGCGGAGGAGCAGCTGCAGGCAACCGACGAGGAACCCGCCGAGGTAAAGGGCGGTCGCGAGCCACAGCAGGCCGCGGTCGGTCAACAGCGAGGTCATGGCCCGGGAGGTTGGCGCGCGGCGGCGACGCGGGCAAGCGCCGCGGCCGGGTATTAGGCCTCCGGAGGCGGCCATGGGGTGTCGCCTTAATCCCGCATCCCGGCCGCAGCGGGAAGGGAGCCGCGCGCGGTCGTCCCTTTGGCCACGGATGGACGGATGGAAACGGATGCCCCCGGATCCGTTTCGTCCGAGACGATGGCTCTGATGGCATGTCTTGGGTCCTGAAGATGAGGAAATCAGGGAGTCAGGAACCAGGCGTGTAGCCCGGGTCCTGATTTCCTGAGTTCCCCATTCGATCCGTGACCCAGAGAAGCGCTCGCCGGCGTCACGGTCCCCGCCCTCGCGCGCGACGACTGCGACCGCGGGAACGGCGCCGGCCCCCGGCGGATTCCCGCTTGAGGCCGGGGCCCGGGAAGGCGCTAGTGTGGTCCCATGCAATGGCCCGTCCGGCATGGCTGGCGCGGCTGGCTCTGGCCGGCCCTCCTCGCGACCGCGATCACCGCGGCGTCGGGGCAGTCCCAGGTCACGGCCCCGGGCGTGCTCAACGCCGACAAGGCGGCGCACTTCCTCGTGTTCGGCCTGCTGGCGACGCTGGTCGTGCGCAACGGCTTCGCCCCGCGGCACGCGTGGGTCGCGGTCGTGGCCGTCTCGGCCTTCGGCGCGGCCGACGAATGGCACCAGAGCTTCACGCCCGGCCGCGCGGTGGAGGTCGCCGACTGGGTGGCCGACACGCTGGGCGCCGCGGTCGCCGTCGGGCTCTACGTGGCGTCGCCGAAGTGGCGCCGCCTGCTCGAGCACGGGCCGCGGGCGAGGGAAGCCCGGCCCGCGGCCGTCGGCTCGCGTCCGCCCGTGTCATGACCCCCGCCGAGGCCCAGCGCCGCATCGCCGAGCTCCGCGCCGAGGTGGCGCGGCACGACGAGCTCTACTACCGGAAGGCCCATCCGGAGATCGGCGACTTCGAGTACGACCTCCTGAAGCGCGAGCTGGCCGACCTCGAGGCGGCCCACCCCGAGGCGGCGGCGGCCGGCCCGTCGCCCACGGGCCGCGTCGGCGACGACCGCGCCGAGGGCTTCGTCCGCGTGCGCCACCGCCAGCCGATGACGACGCTCGACAACACCTACGACGAGGGCGAGCTGCGCGACTTCCACGCGCGCCTGGTGCGGCTGGTGGGGACGGACGACCTCGTCTACTCGGTCGAGCCGAAGGTGGACGGCGCGTCCATCAGCCTGACCTACGAGCGCGGCCGCCTCACCCGGGCGGTGACGCGCGGCGACGGCGAGGAGGGCGACGACGTGACGGCCAACGTCCGGACCATCGCCAACCTTCCCGCCGCGCTGCGTCCCCCGACCGACCTCGCGGACCCGCCCGTCCCCGACCTCGTCGAGGTCCGCGGCGAGGTCTTCCTGCGTTTCGAGGAGTTCGCCCGGCTCAACCGGGAGCAGGAGGAGGCCGGCCTCGAGCCGTACGCCAATCCCCGCAACCTCGCGGCCGGCACGCTCAAGCTGCTCGACGCGTCCGTCGTCCGCGGGCGCCGTCTCGAGGTCGTGCTCTACGGCCTCGGCGCCTGCGAACCGCCGGACCTGGTCGCGTCGCAGGCCGCCTGGCACGCCGCGCTCGCGCGCTGGGGTCTGCCGATCCTCGAGCACCGCCGCACCGTGCGCGGGATCGAGGAGGCCGTCGCCGCCATCCGCGCCCTCGACGCGTTGCGCGGCGGGCTGCCCTACGCGACGGACGGCGCGGTGGTGAAGCTCGACGACTTCGCGCTCCAGGCCCGGGCCGGCCATCGCGGCGAGGGCCAGAGCGCGCGCAAGCTCTCGCCCCGCTGGGCCTGCGCCTACAAGTTCGCGCCGGAGCGCGCCGCGACCCGGCTGAAGGCCATCACCATCCAGGTCGGCCGCACCGGCGTGCTCACGCCCGTGGCCGAGCTCGAGCCGGTGCAGCTCGCCGGCACCACCGTCTCCCGCGCCACGCTGCACAACCGCGACGAGATCGCGCGCAAGGACATCCGCGTGGGCGACACCGTCACGGTCGAGAAGGCCGGCGAGATCATCCCCGCGGTCGTCGCCGTGGACCTCGCCCGCCGGCCGCCGGAGTGCCGGCCCTACGTCTTTCCCGACGCCTGCCCGGCCTGCGGCACCGGCGTCGTTCAGGTCGCCGGCGAGGTCGCGGTGCGCTGCCCGAATCCCGACTGCCCCGCGCAGCTCACCGGCCGCCTCGACTACGTCGCCGGCCGCACCGTCCTCGACCTCGAGGGCCTGGGCGGGGTCGTGGCGGAGGCGTTGGTGCGGTCGGGCGCGGTGCGCGACGTGTTCGACCTCTTCGGCCTGCAAGCCGAGGCGCTGGGCGCGCTCAACCTCGGCACGGCCGAGGCCCCGCGCGTGCTCGGCGTGAAAAACGCCACCAAGATCGTCGAGGCCATCGCGCGCGCCCGCACGCTGCCCCTCGACCGCTGGCTGCTGGCGCTGCAGATCCGCGACGTCGGCGGGGCCACCGCTCAGGACCTGGCGGCCGTGCACGGCACGCTGCCGGCGGTCGCGTCGTCGGAGCTGCTCCCGCGGCTGGCGCGGCTGGCCGACGTCGTGGACGAGATGGCGCGGATCAGTCCGCGTTCCCGGCTGAACCCGCCGCGCGACGAGGCCGAGCGCGCCGAGCGCGCGGCCCGGCACGCCGCGCTCGCGGCGGAGCGCGACGCGCTCGAGGCGCAGCGCGCGGCCACGCCCGGGGCGGACCGCATCGGCTACGAGGTCGCGCGCTACACCGTGGCCTATTTCGCGGGCGAGCGGGGACGGCGCGCCCTCGCGCGCCTCGCGGAGCTGGGCATCGCTCCGGTGGCCGCCCGGCTGGCGACGGCGCCGGTGGCGGGAGTCTTCACGGGCAAGACCTTCGTGCTCACAGGCACGTTGCCCGCGCTGTCGCGCGAGGAGGCCACGGCGCTGATCGAGGGGGCGGGGGGCAAGGTCTCGGGCAGCGTGAGCAAGAAGACGAGCTACGTCCTCGCCGGCGAGGAGGCCGGCTCGAAGCTGGCCAAGGCGCGGGAACTGGGCGTGCCCGTCATCGACGAGGCCGAGCTGCGGCGGATGCTGGGCGGGGGGTGAGGGGGAACACTGATTTTCGCTGATCTCCGCTGATCCGGAGGAGGCGGATCTGGTGGGTTGGAAATCTTTCTCTTTCCTCTTTCTCGTTCTCTTTCTCTCGGGTTGGTCCCGCCTCGACCGGCGCCCGGAGGTCGCCGGCTACCCACGGAGACGACGCAACGTGGGTAGCCCAAAAGCTGAGGAGGTCCGTCAAGCTGGTTTGTGGATGGGTGGGCG
>CAYWTK010000085.1:0-14656 GCA_964460895.1 uncultured Opitutaceae bacterium | reverse complement strand
GAGTTGGGGCGCGAGCCGGCCGGTGTCGATCCAAGGTCCCCCGTCGGCCACCGCGCCGTCGCGCCCGCCGAAGTCCGGCGCGCTCCGGGGATAGGGCCAGACCGACTTCAGCAGGCCGTGCTCGGTCGCGGCGAAGTGCGCGGCGAGCGGACCGGTCTCGCGGAGCCGCGCGAAGCGCTCCCATTCGTCGGCGAACGGCGCCGCGGCGGCGACCCCGGCGGCGTCGAGGCCGTGGACGGCGGTGTCCTCGGGCGCCACGCGGCCGGTGGCGCGGCAGAGGCGCGTGTGCGCGGCCGCGACCTCGCCGCCGTGCAGCGTCACGACGCCGAACTCGAGGATGCCCGAGGCGCGGTTGCCCTCGAAGTCGATGCAATGGACCGGCGTCTCCTTCCACGAAGCCACGGCCCGACCCAACACGGGGACGCCGCCGGACCCGAGCCTTTTTTCCATCGGCGCGGCGCGGCGGAGCTCCCATCGTCGCCGCCATGGACCTCGCCGCGGAACGCGCCTTCCTCCTCGAGCTGGCCCGCGCCAGCGGGGACTTCATCCGGCCCCTGTTCGGCCGGCTCGACCTGCCGGTCGAGCTCAAGGGCGACCTCACGCCCGTGACCGCGGCCGACCGCGGGGCGGAGGAGCTGATGCGGCGGATGATCCGCTCGCGCTTCCCGGGGCACGGCATCCTCGGCGAGGAGTTCGGGCCGGAGCGCACCGACGCGGAATTCGTCTGGGTGCTCGATCCGGTGGACGGCACGAAATCCTTCGTCACCGGCGTGCCGCTCTTCGGCACGCTCGTCGCCCTGCTCCACCGCGGCCAGCCCGTCCTCGGCTGCATCCACCAGCCGATCCTCGGCCAGCTGATGGTCGGCGACGGGGTCACGACGACCCTGAACGGCGTCGCGGTGCGCTGCCGGCCGACGCGCGCGCTGGCCGGCGCCACGCTGCTCACCTGCGACTGGGTCAGCCCGGCCGTGCACCAGGACGGTCCCGCCTTCGACCGGCTGTCCCGGAGCGTGAAGCTCGCGCGCACGTGGGGCGACTGCTACGGCTACCTGCTGCTCGCCGCCGGCTGGGCCGACCTCGTCGTCGACCCGATCATGAACCCGTGGGACATCGCGGCGCTCGTGCCGGTCGTGCGCGGCGCGGGCGGGGTCGTGACCGACTGGCACGGCGGGCCGGCCTACCCCGCGACGGCGACGGTCGCCGCGGCCACGCCCGAGCTCCACGCGGCGGCGCTCGCCGCCCTGCGTCCGGCCGGGCGCTGACGGTCAGTACTCGCTCCGCCGGTCGGCGCCGCGCGGGGTGAAGAGCATCTGGGCGAGGAAGCCGAGGCCGAGCGCGCCCGCGAGCGTGCGCGCGTTGCGGAACGCGCCGACCGCGTGCTCGACCGGTGCCGCCTGGGGCTCCGTCACGCGGCGCAGGCTGAACAGCACGGCCGCGGCCCAGAGGGGCATCGACAGGAAGAACGCCTGGTAGGTCTGGGCGTCGTTCCATCCCCGGGCCAAGCCCCACGCCAGCGCCTGCCCGACCGCGACGGGCGCCAAGGCCGTGCCCAGGGCCACCACGGCGGTGTTGATGCCCACCGCCAGGCCACGCGCGTCCGCGGGCATGAGCTTCATCAGCAGGTTGAGCTGCCCGAGGACGATGCCCGCGTTGATCGCCCCGGTGAACGCCCAGACCGGGTAGAGCAGCCAGCGCAGCTCCGGCTCGAGGACGGCCCAGACGAGGTTGACCGCCGTCCACAGCGGCACCGCGCAGAACATCACCGGGCGCGCCCCGAACCGCGCGATCAACCGGCCCCAGACGGGCAGCGCCAGCGCGCCGAAGAGCAGCGACAGCGCGAGCGGCACGCTCGCGGCGGCCGGAGCCTCGCCGAGCACCGACAGCATGAACACCGGCTGGAACGCGCTGAACGCGTTCAGCGTCGCGCCCCAGACCAGCCCGAAGACCACCATGCGCCAGAACGGTCCCGCGGCCCGCAGCGTGCGCCATTGGCCGGCCCAGTCGGCCCCGCGCGGCGACACCGCGTCGCCCGCCGCCGCGTTCCGGTGCGCGACGACCGCCGACACCGCGCGCAGCGCGACCGAGACGAGGATGATGCCCGCGATGACGGGCAGCGTCGGCCAGCGCAGCGCCAGGCCCGCCAGCAGGAGGAACGAGAGGTTCGAGAACTGCGCCCAGCGGTTGCGTCGCGAGAAATAGACCGCGCGCACCTGGCCGGGCACCCACGCCTGCATGTACGTGGTCCACGCCACCGCCATGACCGACGTCGTCAGTCCGGCCGCGAAGAGGAACCAGCCCGCCACCCAGCCGGGCCGCGCGAGCACGGCGGCAGGCGCGAACAGCAGCACGGCGGCGAACGCGGCCCAGACCACGGAGTTCATCCCGATCGTGGCGACGAAGACATCCTTCGCCCGCCACCGCGCGAAGACCACCGCGCCGATGGGCAACTGCAGCAGGTTGCACCAGAACGGCAGCGACACCAGCCAGCCGTAGGTGTCCGGCGGCACCCGCAGCGCCTCCGCCAGCAGGACCGCGATGACGAGGTTCGCGGGCAGGTTGAGGTAGACCAAGGGCATCG
This sequence comes from uncultured Opitutaceae bacterium, assembly GCA_964460895.1. Taxonomy (GTDB): domain Bacteria; phylum Verrucomicrobiota; class Verrucomicrobiia; order Opitutales; family Opitutaceae; genus Didemnitutus. Next base: position 12,078 of record CAYWTK010000085.1, on the reverse strand, counting down.
CGAGGATGCCCTCCCACGTGCTCCCGACCAGCGCCCGCCGCAGGGGCGAGGCGGGACGGCGGGACGCGGCGGTCGCGGGCGTGGTCATCGCTCCGCCCTACCGGGCCGGCCCGGCGAGTCGAGAAGCGGCGGAGTCATACCCGGGCGCCCGCGGTCAGCGCCGCCGCCGCGGCTTCCACTCGGCGGTGATGCGCGAGCTGAATCCGCCGCGGGCCTTCCAGTCGGCGACGATGACGAGGCTGCGGGGCCGGAGGGCGGCGCCGAGGTCGTCGCAGATCTTGTTCGTCGCGGCCTCGAAGAAGATGCCCTCGTTGCGGTAGGCGTGGAAGTAGAGCTTGAGCGACTTCAGCTCCACGCAGGCCTTGTCCGCGACATAGCGGACGGTGATGTCGGCGAAGTCGGGGTGTCCGGTCATCGGGCACAGCGAGGTGAACTCGTGGTGCGTGTGCTCGATGAGGAAGTCGCGGTGCGGAGCGGGATTGGGGAAGGTCTCGAGGATCTTCGGATCGGCCATGGGGCGGAGAATCCAGAATCCAGAAATCAGAATCCAGAAGAATTCAGGGAGCGGCCACCCCGGGCGCCTGGAAGGCGGGCAGCGTCCCGTCCAGCACCTCCTGCATCCGGGCGAGCGCGGCCGCCTCGCCGTCCAAGGCGTGGGTCTGGACGAGCACGTAGGCCCAGCGGTGGGCCTGGAGGTGCCGCAGCCGGTCGAGGGCCGTGTGGTACTGGCGCTCCCAGTGCGACGCGACGACGCGGTCCGCCCCGACGAACCAGTACGCGAGCAGCGCGGGCACCGTGCGCGTCTCGCCGCCGGGTCCGGTGATCTCGCGGTCGATGCGCAGCAGGGTGGCGGGCAGCTCCCCGCCGCCGGCGTCGGCCGGGAGGCGGAAGCGGTGGCGGGCCGAGCCGCGGATGGTCCATCCCTGGCCGACGAGGCAGATCTCCGGGCGGTGGATGGACGTCCGGTCGCGGCCGCTGAGCACGATGGAGAGGAACACCTGGTGCGCGCGGTCCTGGAGCGACACGTACATCCGCCGCGAGTAGCCGGTGTCGGCGGGCAGCACCTCGCGCTCCACCGCGGTGACGGCGGCGTCCTGCCCGACCCAGTCGAACCCGACCATCGCCGGCAGCGGCGCCGGGTCCACGCCGTTGGCCGCGAGCCGCACGCCCGTGCGCGGGCTGACCTGCACCGCGTCCAGCCGCGTCGTCGCCCACCCCACCGCCGCCGCGGCGAGCACCGTCACCGCCGCCGCGCCCCAAACCAGTTTGTAATACATTGCGTTACTACCACCCCGGGCCGCGGGCGGGGGCGGCACGGCGGCGGGGGCGGCATCGGAGGAAGGCGCGGGGATCGGCGCGGTCGCCGGCGCGCCGAGACCGAGGCGCTCGAGGAGGAGGACCGTCAGCTGCACGAGCCCGAGGACGATGACGAAGATGAGGAAGCCGAACCACTCGTGCACGACGGCGCCGGCCTCCTGGCCGAACCATTCGCCGGCGAGGATGATGGCGAAGATGCGGGCCACGTTGCCGACGAACGCGTAGGGCAGGCAGAGCGCGCCGATGAGCGCGCGGACCCACCACGCGCGGAACCCGAGATAGCCGAGCAGCAGCGACAGGGCCGCGAGCGCCATGAGCGAGCGCACGCCCGAGCAGGCGGCGGCCACGTCGTAGCTGTAGCTCCCGTCGGGCGCGAGCAGCTGCGTGCCGTTGCGGATGACGTCGATGCCGATGGCGCGGGAGAGGTGGTAGGCGGTGTCGGTCACGCCGACGCGCAGCCAGAAGCCAGCCGTGTCGAGCACGTTGAGCGGGATCGCGAAGACCATGAACCCGAGCGGGAACGCCGCCGCCCGTCCCCAGCGCGGCCCGCCGCCCAAGGCAAGCACGCCCCAGGTGAAGACGAGGAAGCCGACGATCGAGATCCGCGTCTGCTGGACCGCGTAGCCGAGCAGGTGGAGCGCGAGGCCGGCGAGGAGGGCGGCCAGGGGGAGAACGAGGGACGAGCGTCGAGAGTCGAGCGTCGCCACGCCCTCCGCCTTCCGCCCTCCGCCTTCCGCGTTGCGCAGGTTCCGCCACAGCAGCCACACGGAGAGCCCGAGGATGAGCCAGCCGTGCTCGGACTCGGAACCCGGGTTGCTCCACTGGAAGACCCACCAGTAGAAGAGGGAGTCGCTGACGATGTAGCCGCGCGTGGCATTGCCCGCGAACTGGAACAGTACGACGCCCGCGAGCGCGCAGACGGCGGCCGCGGCGCCGTGGGGGCCGCGTGCGCGCGGAACCGCGGGTCCGGGGCTTGCCATCGCCGCGACAAAAACAGGATAACCCGCCCATGCAACCCCCCGCGAGGCCCGTCAGCGACCGCCGGCCGCGGTTGCTGGCGGTCGAGCTGTGGGGCCTCGGCGACCTCGCCCTCGCCGTGCCCTTCCTCCGGGCCGCCGCGCGCCGCGCGCGGGTGACGCTCCTGGCCAAGGCGCAGGCGGAGCCGCTGCTGGCGCGGTTCTGTCCCGAAGTGGAGCTCGTGCCCTTCCTCGCGCCCTGGACGGCCTTCACGGACAAGTACGCCCTCGCGCGCTGGCCCTGGCTGGGGTTGGCGGGCCTCGTGCGGGGCCTCCGGCACCGCCGCTTCGCCGCCGCCGTGTCGGCGCGGCCGGACCCGCGCGACCACGCGCTGCTGGCGCTGGCGGGCGCCGCGCTCCGCGCCGGCTTCCCGCGCGCCGGTTCGCGCGCGCTATTGACCGACCCCCTGCCCCGCCCCGGCGATCCCCACCGCGCGGCGCACTGGCAGGCGCTGGCCGCGCGCTTCGGCTGGGAACCCGAGCCGCCGACGCCGCCGACGCGCCGCGGCCGCCGGGTCGTCCTCCACCCCGGCGCCGCCCGGCCCGTGCGCGAGTGGCCGCGCGAGCGATTCGACGAGTTGGCGCGACGGCTGGCGGCGGACGGATGGGACGTGGATTTAGTCGAGCCGGCGGGTCAGGACCTCGCCGGCCTCCTCGGTCGCCTCGACCGCGCGGACCGCTTCATCGGCAACGACTCCGGACCCGGACACCTCGCCGCACTGCTCGGCGTGCCGACCTTCACGGTCTTCGGCCCGCAGCTCCCCGCGCTCTTCGCCCCGCGCCACCCGCGGGCCGCGTGGATCGAGGGAGCGCCGTGCCCGCACAAGCCGTGCTTCGACGCGTGCCGGTTCCCCGAGCCGCACTGCATCCTCGGCCTGGGAACCGACTCCGTCTGGTCGGCGCTTCAGCCTTGGTTGCGGAGGGAGGCGAAGTAGGCGTCGGCCCCGACCGGGCGCCCGAGGACGGCGCCCCGCCAGAAGGCCAGCGACGATTCTGCGAGCGACCCGTAGCGCCGCCAATGGCGGTAGTGGTTGCCCGGCAGGTGCCGAAGGGCGCGCCAGCCATGGGGCAGCCGGACCGAGAGGAACGCGTGGTTCTGCAGCGACCACCGGTCCTTCAGGCGCCGCCGCTCGGGCGTCTCCGGCGGCGGCAGGTGCGGGCACACGGCGCCGGGCGCCAGCACGCAGCGGAAGCGGTGCGACAGCCGCAGCGTGTACTCGATGTCGGTCGCCTGGTACCAGAAGTCGGTGCGCGGCAGTCCCACGCGTTCGACGGCCGGACGCGCGACGAGCAGGCTGGCCCACGTCGCCCAGTTCCAGCGCAGCGGCGCCGGGCCGCAGCGCGCGAGGAACTCCGCCGGCGTCACGCCCGCGCGGACCAAGTCCCACGCCGGCTGCGCGAGCGGCCCGGGGAACCATGTGACGATGCCGCGCGCGTCCGGAACCAGCGGCGAAACGGCGGCGGCACCCGCCTCCGCGGCGGCCGCGACCATCGCGGCCAGGGCGCCCGGCTCCGCCACGGCGTCGTCGTCGAGCACCCAGAGATGGGTCGCCTCCGGACCGTCGAGCACATGGGCGAACCCCCGGCCGAGCCCACCCCCCGTGCCGAGGTTGGTCTCGGGCTCGAGGACCGTCACCGGCCCGGGGAAGGCCCGCGCCGCCTCGGCCGACTCGCGGTCGCGGCCGTTGTTCACCACCACCAGCCGCTCCAAGGCCGTCCCTTGGTCGCCGAGCGAGACCGCCAGGCGCCGCAGCAGCTCGGGACGGCGGTAGGTGGCGACGACGGCGTGGACGCGTACTGGCACGAGGCGAGAGCAGGACGCGGAACGGTCCCCGAGGCAATGCTGCTGGGTTGTCAACGGGGGTCCCGGCTCCATGGTGGCGACGTGCTCGTCCCCGAGTCCCGACCCGCGAACCCCGCCGAGCGACGGAGCCGCGCCGCCCGCCTGACCCTCGGCGGTTCGGCGGCGGCCAAGGTCTTCGCGATGCTCTGCACCTTCGCGCAGGTGCCGATCGTCCTCGGCCACCTCGGGCCCGAGGGCTTCGGCCTCTGGGCCACGCTCATGGGCGGGTTCGGCATGCTGCATTTCCTCGACCTCGGCCTGGGAACGGGGATGCAGCGCGAGATGGCGGAGGCCTTCGGTCGCGACGATCCGGTGCGGGTGCGGCGGGCATTCCGGTCGGGCCTCGTAGCCCTGGCCGCGCTCGGCGCGGGCATCGGCGCGCTGGTCGCGCTCGCCGCCCTCGCGGGACCGTGGAGCGCCTGGCTGCGCCTCGTCGACGACGCCCTGCGGGCCGACGTCGGACAGGCGGGCGCGGTCATAGGCGCGGCGTTCGCGCTCAGCCTGCCGAGCGGGGCCGTGGCCCACGCGGCGGCGGCGGTGCAGCGGCACTGGTGGCACTCCGCGTGGAACGCGGCGGGCAACGGGCTCACGCTCGGCTGCGTGGCGGCGGCGGCGTGGGCGGACTGGGATTTCCTGCCCTTCGTGGCGCTCACCGCCACGCTCCCCATCGTGCAGAATCTCGGGCTCGGCTGGCAGCTCCGGTCGGAGTTGTTCCAATCCGCCGCGGGACCGCGCCTGCTCGAGTCGGCGGCGTTCGGCCGGATGGTGCGGACGAGTCTCGTGTTCTCCATCCCGCAGTCGGTGCAGGCGGCCCTGGGATGGCTGCCCGTCCTCGCGGTCTTGCTGGCCTCGGGGGCGCAGGCGGTGACGGCGTTCAACCTCCTGCAGCGACTGCTCAGCCCGGTGACCCACGGCCACGGCGTGCTTCTCGCGCCGGTCTGGCCGCTCTACGCCGAGGCCCGCGTGCGCGGCGACTCGGCCTGGCTCCGCCGGGCGCGGCGGGCATCTCTGGCGGCCACGGGCGGCGCCGTGGCGGGTATCGTCGTGCTCGCGGCGGCGGCGGACAAGCTGCTCGTGCTCTGGGTGGGCGACGGGGCGCCCGCCGTGGCGCCCACGCTGGCCGCGGCCGTGGTGGCCTGGGCCGGCCTCAACGTCGTCAGCCGCCACTACCACTACTACCTCCTCGGCATGGACCGCCTCGCGGACCTGGCCCGTTGGTCCGCCGTCGGACTGGGCGGGACGCTGGTCGGACTCGCCGCCGGCGCGGCCTTGGGCGGCCCGGCCGCGACCGTGGGCTGCGGTGCCCTCGGCTTCATCCTGACCGGCCTCCCGGGCCTCGCATTCGCCGCGCACCGGAAGGAATCCGGGGGGGCGGAGAGCGTCCCGCCGCCCGCGGAAGCGGCCGCCGGCGGCCGTCCGACGACGGAATGACCGCGCCGCCGCCGGCGGCGGGCGCGGCGGACCCTACTCGCCGGCGAAGGGCCCGCGCCGACCGAGCAGCGCATCGCCAACGCCGCGAAGCATGGCCCGAAGCTTCGGGCCCCGGTCCTCGCCCCACAGCAACAGCTTCACGATCTCCCTCGGGTAGTTCCAGGCGTCGCGCGCGATCCACCGCGGCTCGGCGAGGAAGTGGCGCGCGTAGAGCACGAGCCGGTTGCGCATCTGGTAGTAGCGACGGAAGGCGGGATAGTCGTTGAACCGCGGCCGCAGCCCGAACAGTCGGCGCTGCGTCCAAGCGCCCTGGCGGTGCTCGAGGACGCAGTTCGCGGTCTCGACGATGCGCCACCCGCGCCGACGAAGCCGCAGGCAGAACTCCTGGTCCACGCAGTCGATGAAGAAGTCCTCCCGGAATCCCCCGGCGTCGCGCGCGGCCGCGAGGCGCACGAGGTTGCCGGACATCATCGCGACCGTGACCTCGACGCGCGGCCGCGGGTCGCGGTCCAGGCGGCGGTCGGCGGAGTAGACGAAGCCCAGCCGCTGGTCCCGGTAGACGGGGGCGACCAGGCCGACCGTGCCGACCGCGGGCAGGGAGTCGCGCTCCGCCTCCAATGCCGCGACGAAGCCGGGCGGCGGCGTGCTGTCCTGGTCGAACGTGACGACCCACTCCGCGCCGGCACGGGCCGCCGCGGCGAAGCCCTGGTTGAGCGCGGCGGCCAGGCCGAGGTTCGCCGCGTTGGCGATGAGCTCGAAGCCTTCGTCCCCGGTCCATGCCGCGCAGCGCGCCCGAGATGCGGGCGTCGAGGCGTTGTCCACCACGATCAGCCGATCCACCTGCGGGCGGAGCGCGGCGAGGTTGGCGGTGACCTCCGGTCCGGGGCGGAAAAGGACGACGAGGCCCGAGGCGCGCGACATGCGGCGAGCGTGCCAAGCCCGCGCCGGACCCGGAAGCCGGAAAAATCCGGCACGGACCGTCCGGGGAATTGGCTCGCATCGTCCGCGCGGCGCGCGCTGGATGCGGGCTCCGCGAGATGAACCCTCGCCTGCGCCAGTTCCTCATCCTGACGGTCGCGCTCGCGCTCGCCGCGTGGGTCGGGGCGGGCGTGGGGACCGGCGACCTCGCGGTGCCGTCGCTCGCCGCCGCCGTCGCGATCGGCGCCGTGGTGGTGCGCGTACTGCGATTGCCGCTCGACGCGGTGGCCGTCGGCGCGGTCCTGTTCGGCTACCTCGTGGGCAACCGCGGATTCGCGCAGTTCATGCCCTCGCCGCAGGTGCCCTTGCTCCCCGCGGAGGCCGCGCTCCTGATCGCGACGCCGTGGGCGGTCGTGGCGTGCGCCGTCGAGCGCCGCTGGCCCTGGCGCCTCGACTGGCTGCAGGGCGCCGCCCTGGCCTGGCTGGCGGTCGGCAGCGCCCGGATCCTCTTCGACTTCCGGGATCACGGCCTGACCGCGATCCGCGACTTCGCCACGGTCTACTACGCGACCTTCCTGTTCCTCGCCCTGCGCTTGGCGGGCATCCCGCGCGTGCCGGGCTTCCTCGTCTGTTGCCTGCTCGCCGGCATCGTCCTCGCCGGCCCGCTGAGCCTGGCGTTCGAGGCGAATCCCGGATTCTTCGTGGAGTACATCCGCATCCGCGGCACGCCGCTGCTGCTCTACAAGAGCGACCTGGTCTACACCTTCGTCGCGGGTGGCGCGGTGCTGCTCCACCACTGGGCGGAGGGCCGGGCGCGCTGGTGGGCGTGGCCGCTGTCGGCGGCCATGGCGCTCGCCGTGATGGCGAGCGACAGCCGCGCGTCGATGGTGGGTCTCGTGGCGGCGTTGGGCATGCACGCCCTGGCGGGGCGCTGGCGATTGCCGGCGATCATCGGCAGCTGCGCCCTGCTCGGAGCGGTGCTGCTGATGGCCATGGCGGTCGTGGGCGGAAGTCCGTGGGCGGAAAGGAAGATCGACTCTGTCACGATGCGCGTGGGATCGATCATCAATCCTTCCCGCCACCCCGAGGCCCCCGGGGCGGCGGGGTACAAGTGGGACAACAACCGCTTCCGCCTGGTCTGGTGGAGGACGGTCGCGACCGAGACCCTGGAGCGGAATCCGCTGCTCGGGCAGGGATTCGGAGCCGACCTGGCCGCCGGTTTCCTCCGCGAGTACTATCCCGCCGAAGCCGAGGACTTCAACACGCGGAGCCCGCACAACATCGCGCTGACCGCGTTGGGACGCCTCGGCCTCGTCGGTATCCTCGTCTGGGTGATCTTGGTATCGGCCGTGGTGGCCGGCGCGTGGCACGCCTTGCGGCGGATCGAGGACCCGCTGGCTTGGGGGCTCTGGAGCGTGGCGCTCGTGGCGCTGGTGTCCGCCCACTTCGGCGTCGTGCTGGAGGGTCCGATGGGTTCGGTGCCGTTCTGGGTCACCCTCGGACTCGCCGCCGCCCGCAGCGCGGCCTGCGCCGCCGGAGTCGGGCCCGATGGGCGATTGCCAAGCGCCGTCGGCTCGCACCAGAGTCCGTCGCCGCCATCCCCGTGAGACTCGCCCGCGCCCTCGACCTGAGCCAGTTCTTCAAGCTCTCGACCCGCGAGCGCTTCGACTGGGTCAACCCGGTCTGCATGGGGCTGCTGGCGACGTTCGGGGTGTTCTTCATCTACAGCGCCCAGGCGGCCAACGGCGGCGACCACTGGCTCAAGCAGCTGGTCTACCTCGGCCTCGGCGCCGGCCTCTACGTCGCCACCTCGCTCCTCGATTACCGGCTCTGGCTGAAGTACTCGCACTGGGTCTACCTCGGCGCGCTCGTCCTGCTGGTCCTGGTCCTGATTCCCGGCATCGGCACGACCCACGGCATGGGGGCCCGGCGGTGGATCGACGTGCCCGGGCTCGGGGCCTTCCAACCGAGCGAAGTGGGCAAGGTCGCGGTGCTTTTCGTGGTCGCCTCCATCCTCACCGGCAACCGCCTCGGCTCGGTGCGCGATTCTTTGCAAGTCCTCGTCAAATTGGCCCTTGCGGTGGGTATACCCATGCTGTTGATAGTCGCGGAACCCGACCTCGGCAGCGCGTTGGTCATCGCCCCGATGGTCTTCGCCATGCTGTTCGTCTCCAACCTCTCGCTGCGCTTTTTCGCCGGGGCCCTGGGCATCTTCGCCCTGCTGGTCGGCATCGTGGCGATCGACACGTGGAGATACGCCAACTTCCTGGAGACCAACAACCTGAGCCCGCGCCAGGCCCGGGGACGGTACGAGGAGGTGTCGTGGCTGCCGCTCAAGGACTACCAGCGCGAGCGCGTGCTGGCCTTCGCGCTGCCGGACAAGATCGACCCGATGGGCATCGGCTGGAACCAGCGCCAGTCGCTCATCTCCGTCGGCTCCGGCGGGCTGGTGGGCAAGGGCTGGACCGAGGGCACGCAGGCCAAGCTCGGCTACCTGCCCCGCTCGGTGGCGCACAACGATTTCATCTTCTCCGTCATCGCGGAGGAGAGAGGATTCCTGGGAAGCATCGCCGTCATCGGCCTGTTCGGAGTCCTGTTGTGGAACGGGGTCCGCATCGCCGGCCTCGCCCGCGACCGCTTCGGGATGTTGCTCGTCATCGGCGTCACCGCGCTGCTGACCGTCCACATCTTCGTCAACATCGCCATGACCATCGGCCTCGTGCCGGTGAAAGGCATCCCGCTTCCCTTCATCAGCTACGGCGGCACCTTCGTGCTGAGCTGCTGCTTGCTGCAAGGACTGGTCCAAAGCGTCTATCGTTTCCGGAGGGACTTCTGATGAACGTCCCCTCCCGCGATGCCGACCGCTCTGCCGGAATCTCCTGCGCCCAGCCCGCCCACACCGGGGCCGCCGACCACACCCAAAGGCCACCCGCCCCCCATGAACGAACAGAACGCCCAGAACGGCGCCCCGGACCCTGCCCGGGCCGCCGCCTCACGCCTTGAAGAGGAGCTCCAGCAGCCCCCGCCCCTCAAGCACGCCGAACCCGTCACCGCCTCCCAGCTCGCCGCCGAAGCCAAGGAACGCTCCGCCCAGCGCCCCCTGATCCAGAAGATCCTGGGCCTTTTCCAGAAGGAGAAGGACACCTTCCGCGAGCTGGTCATCAACTCCGAGCCGCTCGAGAAGCGCGTCGCGCTCCTCGTCAACGGCGTCCTCGACCGCTTCGAGATCGAGCGCGAGTCCGACAACCGCATGGTCGGCGGCATCTACAAGGGCCGCGTCAAGAACCTCGACCCCGGCCTCAAGGCCGCCTTCGTCGACATCGGTTACTCCAAGAACGCCTTCCTCCACTACTGGGACATGCTCCCCGCCGCCGCCGACTCCTCCGTCGAGGTCGTGCGCGTGAACAAGAAGAAGGACGCCGGCCCGCGGAAGGCCGAGCCCACCGTCAAGGACATCCCCGGGATGTACCCGCCGGGCAGCGAGATCGTCATCCAGGTGACCAAGGGCCCGATCGGCACCAAGGGCCCGCGCACCACCACCAACCTCTCTCTCCCCGGCCGCTACCTCATCCTCACGCCGTTCTCCGACGGCTGCGGCATCTCCCGCAAGATCGAGGACCCGCAGGAGCGCAAGCGCCTCAAGACCCTCATCAACGAGCTCACCATCCCCGAGGGCATGGGCGTCATCGTCCGCACCGCCGGCGAGGGCAAGAAGGCCCGGTACTTCGTCCGCGACCTCCACCTGCTCCTGAAGAAGTGGGAGGAGATCCAGCACAAGATGGACCACTCGCGCGCCCCGGCCTGCCTCTACCAGGAGCCCGACATCGTCGAGCGCACGGTCCGCGACTTCCTCACCGAGGACATCGACCGCGTGCTCGTCGACAACGAGGACGACTTCAAGCGCACCCAGGAGTACGTCGCCCAGATCTCCACCCGCTCCCGCGGCAAGATCGTCCACTACCGCGACAGCATCCCGGTCTTCGAACGCTACAACATCGAGCGCCAGATCGAGCAGACCTTCCAGCGCCGCGTCCAGCTGCCCTCGGGCGGCGAGATCGTGATCGACGAGACCGAGGCGCTCATCGCCATCGACGTCAACACGGGCTCCCACAAGTCGCGCTCCGGCGACGAGAAGAACACCATCTTCCAGGTCAACATGGAGGCGGCCACCGAGATGGCCCGCCAGATCCGGCTGCGCAACATCGGCGGCCTGATCATCATGGACTTCATCGACATGAAGGAGCGGCGCCACCGGCAGGCCGTCTACGACCGCATGGTCGAGCTCATGTCGGAGGACAAGGCCAAGACCCACATCCTGCCCATCTCGCAGCTCGGCATCATGCAGATGACGCGCCAGCGCCAGCAGGAGTCGCTCTCGGCCAACATCTACACCGGCTGCCCCTACTGCCACGGCCGCGGCATCGTGAAGAGCGCGACGACCATGTCGGTCGAGCTCCAGCGCCGCCTCAGCTCCGTCGCCCGCCGCCTCCAGGCGCGCAAGGACAACAAGGAGTACTCGCTCCGCGTCCACGTGCACCCGTCCATCCTCGAGCGCCTCCGCGCCGAGGACGCCGACCTGCTCGTGCGCATGGAGAAGACCTACGGCGTCAAACTGGCCTTCCGCGCCGACCCGAACTACCACGTCGAGAACTTCAAGATCATCAACGCGCTGACGAACGAGGAGTACCGCTGAGGGTCGCGGACCGGGACGAGGGCGTCCCGGCTCCATGGTCCAATCCGCGGTTCGCCCGGGGACGCGGCGACCTCGCCGCGTTTCGCCGATCCTCCGGGACGGGGCGTCCCGGCTCCACTCTCCCGCCGCGGCTTCCCCCGTGGGGATGCGCCGCCCCCGGCGCGTCGCAGCCGCGTCCCGGGCGCCGGTCACCCGCGCGTCGGCTTGTCCGGGCCGCGAGCGGCGCGGCGCCGGCACCACGCCCACGCGAGGAGCGCGTAGGCGACGGCGGCGAGGTGGGCGCTGGTCGCGACCTTCACGCCGGGCTCGTCGAAGCGGATGAAGCCGCCGCCCTGCCCGCCGCGCCAGATCTCGTAGCCGAGCTCGACGACGTAGATCACGACGATGACGGGCCAGAACCAGTCGCGGCGGTCGCCGGTCCAGCCGCGCGCCGCAAGCAGGAGCAGCAGGCCGAGGTTGACCGCGCTCAGTCCGGCGTAGCGGCCCATCTCCGGGTCGAGCCAGTAGATCGCCGCCGAGATGAAGGGCGGCTGCAGCAGCAGGCCGACCCACGCCGTGCGCGGGAACTCCTTCGCGATCGTCCAGCCGATGATGAGCAGCAGCCCCACGTCCGCCACGAAGTGCGGCCAGCCGAAGTGCACGAGGTGCCCGGTCCAGGCGCGCCACACCTCGCCGCCCGCGACCGCCGCCCGGTCGTAGATCAGCGCCTCGCGCGCCGCGGGCGCGAGCTGCGCGCCGAGCGCCGCCGCGGCGACGGCGACGAACGGCCAGGCCGGGAGGCCGAGTCCGGACAGTCTGCGCCAATCCATGGCCCGTTGATGGGGCCGCGCCGGCCCCGGCGCAATCCGCCCGTGGCTCAG
>CAYWTK010000084.1:0-15117 GCA_964460895.1 uncultured Opitutaceae bacterium | reverse complement strand
GGGTCCAATCCGAGCTATGCCTTTGATGTCATTCTATTACGCGAACCTCAATAGTTACCCTCGGTTCATAGGTCAGTGACGCCGGCGCGGACCCTCGGGTCCGCGCCGGTTTCCGTTTCGGCCCACCGCCTGGGCCCGCCGCCTGGGGATGCGGCGCCCTCGCCGCGTCCAACCAGAAGCGGTTCGCTTTCTCGCGATCTCGACCTGTAGGGCGAGGTCCCGACCCCCCCTGATGCGAAAGTGATGCTGCGGTCGCGGCGGGTCGGGAGACCCCGCCCTCAGCGCCCGGGCTTCTCGGCGTTTGGCATCAGCCCCGACCTCCGGGCCGGGCGGTCCGGCTCCAGGGGGTGGTGCGGCGCCGGGACCCGCTCCTCGAGGATTCCCGCGCCCCGGAGGGGCCCCATTCGACCAACCTGCGCCCACCCCCGGCCAAGTGCTGCGGAGCCGGAAGTGCGGGCTTCGGGCAGACTGTCCGCCGGAGGCAAACCATGGACACCCGAATCACTGGAGGCCGGAGATTGTTCTGGAGCGCGCTGCTGGCCATCTTGGCCACGCTGCCCTTGCGCGGCGAGGAGCCCGCCGTCGCGGCCCCGCCGCCGGTCGTGCCCAACAGCGAGTGCATGGATTGCCACGAGGCCGAGTTCAAGGCGCGCAAGAAGGGCCAGCCGAAGGAGTGGGTCGGCGTCCGCCCCGAGCTCTTCGAGAAGTCGGCCCACGCCAAGGTGAGCTGCGTGCAGTGCCACAGCACGATCACCGAGACGCCCCACGAGGCGAAGCTGCCGAAGGTGGACTGCGCCTCCTGCCACCAGGACGCGGTCACCCAGTTCAGCCACTCGGTGCACGGCGTGAAGCTCGAGAAGACCGGCCGGCCGGCGGCCACCTGCGCCAGCTGCCACGGCGGCAATGCCCACGAGCTCCTGCCGGCCAAGCACGTCGATTCCCCGGTCTCGAAGTTCAACCTCATCACCACCTGCGCGCAGTGCCACGAGGACGAGAAGGTCATCGCCGAGATGGGCATCCACAGCCGCACGGCGGTCGGCGACTTCCGGGACTCGATCCACGGCCGCGGCCTGTTCCAGATGGGGCTCAACGTCGCCCCGAGCTGCAACGACTGCCACGGCGTGCACGACATCAAGTCCTCGCAGGACGTCGCCTCGCACACCCACAAGAGCCAGCTCTCCGCCACCTGCACCGCGTGCCACGTCGGCATCGAGAAGACGATGAGCGCGAGCGTGCACGGCGTCGCGCTCGCCAAGGGCGACGAGAAGGCCCCCGTCTGCACCGACTGCCACTCCGCCCACCAGATCGAGCGGCCCTCCAACGCCCACTTCAAGCTCACCAGCGACCAGAGCTGCGGCAAGTGCCACGAATCCCAGGCGGCGAACTACCACGAGACCTACCACGGCAAGGCGATGGCCCTGAACCGGCCCGGCACCGCCCCCGCGGTCGCGGCCTGCTACGACTGCCACGGGCACCACGACGTCTTCCCGACCGACGACCCGCGCTCCAAGCTCCACCAGGCCAACATCGTCAAGACCTGCGCCGAGTGCCACACGGGGGCGAACGCGTCGTTCACGCAGTACCAGCCGCACGCCAACCCGCACGACGGCGAGAACTACCCGCTGCTCAACGGCGTCTTCCTCTTCATGACGTCGCTGCTGCTCGGCGTCTTCGCCTTCTTCGGCATCCACACCCTCTTCTGGCTCGGCCGGATGGTCGTCGTGTACCTCAAGGACCCGGCGGCCTGGCGCGCGGCCCGGCAGGCGGCCCACCACGACGCCGAGACCTACCGGCGGTTCACGCCCTTCGAGCGCTTCCTCCACATGCTGGTGGCGACGAGCTTCCTCATGCTCGTCATCACGGGCATGCCGCTGAAGTTCTACTACACCGATTGGGCGAAGGTGCTCTTCAACCTCCTCGGCGGCCCCGAGTCGGCCGCCACGCTGCACCACCTCGCGGCCATCGTGACGTTCGGCTACTTCGCCCTCCACCTCGGCTCGCTCGCGATCTCCTTCTGGCGCAACCGCGGCGCGGTCTGCGATCCGGCGACCGGACGCTTCCAGCTGCGCCGGGTCTGGGGCGCGCTCTTCGGGCCCGACTCGATGGCGCCGTCCTTCCAGGACCTGCGGGACATCATCGCCCACGTGAAGTGGTTCTTCGGCCGCGGCGAGCGCCCGCAGTTCGACCGCTGGACCTACTGGGAGCGCTTCGACTACCTCGCGGTCTTCTGGGGCGTCGCCATGATCGGCGTCTCCGGCCTCATCCTCTGGTTCCCGGTCTTCTTCGCGCAGTTCCTGCCGGGCTGGGCGATCAACATCGCGGTGGTCATCCACTCCGACGAGGCCCTGCTCGCCGCCGGATTCATCTTCACCTTCCACTTCTTCAACACGCACTTCCGCATCGACCGCTTCCCGATGGACACCGTCATCTTCTCCGGCCGGATCTCGAAGACCGAGATGCTGCAGGAGCGGAGGAAGTGGTACGACCGCCTGGTCGCGACCGGGAAACTCGAGCAGCACCGCGTGCTCCACGACGACTGGGAGAGCCGCCGCACGCTCTACAAGGCGCTGGGCTTCGTCCTCGTCGGCGTCGGCCTGGTCCTGCTCGGACTCATCATCTACGCGTTCCTGTCGCGGCTGGCGCACTGACGCGGAGGCGGCCCGGCCGCCGCCTGGGGATGCGCCGCCCCGGCGCGTCGCACCCGCGAGCCGCCATCCTCAAACCGGAAGTTCGACACAGAGAACACGGAGGCGAACGGAGGCAGACAGGGAGTCGGCCCCGGAAGGGCCGATTGCTTTTGTTCACCTCGCGGGTGAACGAATCGATCATCCTCTGATTTTGAGAAATTCTTCTCGGTGAACCCAGTGCCGCCTCTCCGCTCTCTGTGACTGGATTGAACTGCGTTTCTTGGGATCCTTCTGGGGACGCGCCGCCCTCGGCGCGTCGCACCCGCGAACCGGGGCGGGGGCGCCCCGGCTCCAGCGGCCGGGCACCGATCCGCGGGTAGCCGGCGCGCTCCGAGCGCCGGGTTTCAGTCAGGGGGACGTAGGCCGCGCGACCCGGGCTCGGAGAGCCCGGGCAACCGGTGAAGTCGATCTCCGCAGGTCGGGGGCGCGGCGCGTCCCCGTCACTTCCTGCGCAGCGAGCGCACGTGTCGCACGAGCGCGGCGACCTCCTCGTCCGTCAGGCGGTAGGAGGTGTTGTGCATCACGGGGCCCGTGTCGTCCTTCAGGCCCTTCTTGATGATGCGGAAGGCCTGCTCGTCCGTGAACGAGTCCTGGATCTGCGGGTTCGAGAGGTCCACGATCTTGAGCCGCTTGCCCTCGTCGGTGCGGCCGCGGCCGTCCTTGCCGTGGCACTCGGAGCAGTTGGTCGTCCAGAGCTTGTGGGCGTCCACCGCCAGGGCGGGGACGGCGGCCGCGCAGAGCGCGGCGGCGGCGAGGGAAGGGAGGGCGCGCATGGGGAGGCGGGGTTGACGCATTGTCCCACGACCTCCCGCATCGGGCCAGCGGGTCCTTGTCGGACCCTGCGCGTTTCTTGGGACCGTCCTCAGGCGGTCCCGGCCCGCCCGCGGAAGCTCCGCCACTTCTCGAGCGGGATCAGCCCGACCGCCATGAAGAGCAGCTGGGAGCCGACGAACGAGATGAGGGCGTAGAAGGCCGCGTCCATGAAACCGTAGCTGTGGAGGCCGACGCCCAGCATGTTGGTGCCGAACCAGCTCCAGCTCGTGACGATGTTGCCGAAGACGGCGAGGACCATGAAGCCGCGGGCCTTGACCATGCCGCCCCAGCGGGCGTGGAGCATGACGGCGGTCCAGATGACGATCATGAGCGCGCCGTTCTCCTTCGGGTCCCAGCCCCAGAAGCGGCCCCAGGACTGGTCGGCCCAGATGCCGCCGAGGACGGTGCCGACGAGGTTGAAGAGCGTGGCGAAGCAGGTGATGCCGTACACCATCCGGTAGAGCGCGTCGGCCGTGGCGGCGTCGAGCGAGCGGGTGAAGACGCCGCGCGTGATGTAGACGAGGGCGAGGAAGCCCGCGAGGAAGACGGCCGAGTAGCCGATGGTGATGACCACCACGTGCGTCGCCAACCAGAAGTTGGAGTCGAGCACCGCGCGCATCATCTCCAGCGTGTCGCCGCCGATGGAGAGGTGGTGGGCGATGACGAGGGTGCCGAAGCCGATGAGGCCGCCGGTGACGGCGCCGGTGCTGTTGCGGTAGATGCGCTCGAGGACGAGGCAGAGGGCGACGGCGCCCCAGCCGACGAAGAGGGCGGAGGAGTAGAGGTTCGTGACCGGCGGGCGGGCCTCGAGCCACATGCGCGTGGCGATGCCGAGCGAGGTCGCGGTGAAGGCCAGCGCGAGCAGCCAGAACGCGCTCCGCTGGAAGGCCTCGGGCCACTTCAGCCACGAGGCGAGGCCGAGGAGGAAGGCCAGCACGTAGAGGTTCATGCTGCTGTAGAACGGGCCGGCGGCGTTGAAGCGCGACTCGACGTCGCTCTTCCGCATCGCCTCCGGGTAGCGCTTCTCCAGCTGGTCGTGGAAGAGTTTCGTGATCTGGTTGAACTGCGCGGCGTCGCCCGCGCGCCAGGCGTGGCCGAGGGCGGCGTAGGCCATGGCGTTGGGGTTCACCCGGCCGGTGGCGAAGGTCTCCATCAGCGCGCCGCCGGTCGTGCGCCAGTGCGTCGGGTCGGAGTCGCCGGCGTCGGGCGGCACGGTGCGGAGGTTGCCGACCTGCTCCATGTAGCTGAAGCGGTCCGCCATCTCGCGCATGGCGTCGGTCGCCTCCTTGCTGAAGGGCTCGCCCTTCGACTTGGCGCGGATCGCCTCGATGCCCGCGGGCAGGGCCTTCTCGAACTGCAGCAGCTCGGCGAGGAAGTCGGGCGACTCCGCGAGCTGCGCGCTGTTCTTCAGCTGGAGGTAGAGGATGACCCGCTGGCGGACCAGGGCGACCTGCTTCTGGAAGGGCGTGCGCAGCTGGGCCTCGACGTTCTCGACCAGCCGGCCCTGCCGCTCCAGCTCGGACAGCATCGGGCGCATCTGCTCGTAGGAGAAGCGCTTCTTGCCGTCGCCGTCCTCGAGGTCGAGCTTGAGGAGGTCGAGCACCTCGTGGTTCTCGATGAGGAACACCTTGTACGTGTCGGCCTTGGTCGGCGCGAAGAGGACGTCGGCCAGCCACTGGATGGGCGTGATGTAGGTGCCGTCCGGCGTGCGGACCGACTGGTTGCCGCGGATGGTGAGGATCGAGGTGCGCGCGACCGTGTCGAGGGGCTTGATGCGGCCGTTCACGAGGACGGGCACGCGGCCGAGCTCGTTGAGGTCGAAGTCGGTCTTCGAGCGCGGCTCGACGAGGGTGGACCCGAGGTAGAGCGCGCCCAGCGCCAGCACGAGGTAGGGCAGGAAGCGGAGGAAGCGGTTCATGGCGTGGTGGGGGGCGGAGTCAGGAGGCGGCGGGGGCGGAGGCGCCCGCGGCGAAGCGGCGGCGGACGAACGCGCCGAGGGAGATGCCGAATTGGATGGTGAGGCCCACGCCCATCAGCACGCAGGCGATGTAGGGCAGGAGCCAGCCGGGGTTGCGCACGACCTGGAGGATCGACGTGGTGTCGTTGTTGTCGAAGCCCGCCTGGTAGAACGTCAGGCCCGCGTGGCGCAGCGGGTTGTTCATGAAGATCAGCACCTCGCGGTCCTCGGCGCCGTCGTCGCTCTTGAGGCGCACGCGGCTGGAGAAGTTGCGCGGGATCTCCGTGCCCGGGTATTTGTCGTGGCTGAACTTGAGCAGCGTGAGCGTGAACGGCTTGTAGTGGCGCTTCTGCCGCAGTCCGATCTCCCAGGTCCTGCCCTCGTGCTGGAAGACCTGCGGCTGGGCGAGCATCTGCGACGCCATCCAGACGCCGAGGTTGCCGCCGGGGCCGACGATCTCCACGAGCACGCCGGGCACGTTGCGCTCGTTCGGCTTGTAGGTCATGCGGAGCGGCACCAGCGCCAGCTGCGTGCCGAAGCCGGCCGAGGCGGAGACCGCGCCGGGCATGCCCTGCGCCTGGTTGCGCATCTGCAGCGTGGAGTTGGGGAAGTACTCCTTCACGTTCACCTGGAACGGCAGGCGCGGGTGCTGGATCGAGGACTTGTCCGCGAGGAGCGCCTCGGGGATGGCGACGACGTCGGTGGTGTCCGGCTGGCTGTGGTCGATGAGCACGAGCTCGTTGTCGTGGAAGCTCTCCGAGTAGCGCTTGGTCTGGCCGGTATCCATGCGCATGAAGCTCTCCTCCTGCATCAGGCCCGTGATGAGCTCGCCGATCAGCAGCAGGATGAGGCCGGCGTGCGCCAGCTGGATGCCCGACTTCCTCCACGTCATCTGGAAGCGGTAGACGTGCGCGCAGACGAGGTTGATGAGCAGCAGGCCGCCGAGGAAGTAGCCGCCGGGGAAGACGGGGATGGAGAGCGACGAGCCCGGGATCTGCCAGAGCACGGCGAAGCTGCGGAAATACTTCTCCTGCACGGCCCAGATGCCGAGGTTGACCTGGTCGAGGGTCGCGACGAACACCAGGATCATCGAGAGGATCAGCAGCACCACGGTGAGCTGCAGGGAGACGAAGAAGTCGCGGAACTGGCGGAGCGTGTCGTTCATGGCGGGACGGTCAGCGCGTCTTGACGGTGTCGAGGAAGGCGCGGAAGGCGGCGCGTTCGCGCGCGATCAGGGCCTCGGGGCCGGTGAGCTTGAAGAACCAGGTCTCGTTGTTGACCGGGACGATGCCGCCGAGGAGGCGGACGCCCTGCGGTCCGTTCATGTCCACGAAGGTCACCGCGAGGCCGTTGGCCTCGAAGCGCTCGAGCGAGGCCTCGATCTCCGCCGGTCCCGCCGGCTGGAGGCCGATCTGGCCGCGCCAGCGGTTGATGTTGGGGTGGAGGCCGCCGGTGTCGCCCGGGAAGGCCGTGATGGCGAGGTCGCCGACCGCGCCGCCGTCCCCGGCGATGGCGTAGCTGCCCTTGCGCACGCTGCCCGGGGCCTTCGCCTGCCAGTGCGCCGGCGCGGTCCAGGTCAGGGCGTTGCCGGCGGCGACCGCCGAGTCGGGCAGCGCCCCCATGGCCGAGCCCGGAGCGCCGGGCGCGGCCGCGGCGGGCGCCGCGCCTTCGCCGCCGCCGATCGGCGGATGGCCGTCCGGCAGCTGGCCGGAGGCCGGCATCGCGGCCTTCGGCGCGGTGGCCGTCGGCACGGGCTCCTTCGGGATGCGGTAGGCGGCGATCTCACGGTCCTTGCAGCCCGCCGCCGCCAGCAGCAGAGCGACCACCAACGTTCTCGTGGGGAAACGGAGGAGCGACATTTGCGGTGTTGTTAAATGGGACGGCCCGCAAAGCGCAACCCGAACCGGCCGGCGTCGGAAAGGCGGCAAACTAATTAGCAAGATATGCGGAGGTCAGGAATTTTGCTGCGAACGGAGCCGCTCCCGCCCAACACCTTGCCATGCGCACCAGTGCCCTGGGCGATTCCGCCCTGCGCCTCGAGATCGGCGAGGTCCCCGACGCGGCCACCCATGAACGGGTGCAGGCGGCGTGCGCCGCCCTCGAGGTCGCCGCCCTGCCGGGCGTCGTCGAACTGGTGCCGGCCTACACGACCGTCACGCTCCACTACGATCCGGTCGCCGTCGCGGCGGCGGGGGCTCCGGACCACGAGGTGGCGGCTTGGCTGGCCCGGCGGGTCGAGGAGGTCGCGGCCCGCGCCGGCCAGGGCTCGGTCCCCGCCGGACGCGAGGTCGTCGTGCCCGTCTGCTACGGCGGGGACTTCGGCCCCGACCTCGCCCGTGTCGCCGCGCACGCGGGCCTGTCCGAGGAGGATGTCGTCCGGCGCCACGCGCGCGCGGAGTACCGGGTCGCGCTAGTGGGATTTTCGCCCGGTTTTCCCTACCTGCTGGGCCTGCCGCCGGAGCTCGCCACGCCGCGCCACGCCCGGCCCCGCACCGAGGTGCCGGCCGGCTCGGTCGCCATCGCCGGGGTGCAGACCGGCATCTACCCGCTGGCGTCGCCCGGCGGCTGGAACCTGATCGGCCGGACGTCGTACCGGCTGTTCGACCCGCACGCGACGCCGCCGGCGGCGCTGCAGGTGGGCGACCGCGTCCGGTTCCGGCCGGTGGACCGCGTCGAATTCCTGCGGGGCGCGGGGGCCGCCGCGCCGCTCGCGCCATGATCACCGTCCTCAAGCCGGGCCTGCTGACCAGCGTGATGGACCTGGGCCGCCCCGGGTTCCAGCGCCACGGCGTCGTGGTCGGCGGCGCGCTGGACCGTTTCGCGGCGCGCGTGGCGAACGCCATCGTGGGCAACGACGAGGGCGCGGCGCTGCTCGAGGTCGCGCAGCAGGGTCCGGAGCTCCGTTTCGGGGCGACCGCGTTGGTGGCGTGGTGCGGCGGCGGCTTCGCCCCGCGCGTCGGCGGGACCGAGCTGCCGCGGGACCGCGCGTTCCGCGTCGAGGCCGGCGAGGTGCTCGTGTTCGGTCCGGCGCGGTCCGGCGTGCGGGCCTGGCTCGCCGTGGCGGGCGGCATCGACGTGCCGCCCGTGCTCGGCAGCCGGAGCACCTATCGGCGGGCGGGCTTCGGCGGATTGGAGGGGCGGCCGCTGCGGGCGGGCGACGAGCTGCGCCTCGGCGAGCCGGGCGCCTTCGCCCGGGCCCGCTTGCGCGCGGCGGAGCGCGTGTCGGGGTGGTCGGTGCGTCCCGACACGCTCGTGTCGCCCCCGCCGGCCGGGGCGGTGCGCGCCATGGTGGGACCCGAGGCCCACTGGTTCACCCCCGAGGCGCTGCTCCTTTTCCACGGCACGGCCTGGACGGCGACCAAGGACGCCGACCGCATGGGCATCCGTTTCGCGGGGCCCGACCTCGCGCGGTCGCGGCCGGAGGAGATGGTCTCCGAGGGCGTGTGCGACGGCGCCATCCAGGTGCCGGCGGGCGGGGCGCCGATCGTCCTGCTGACCAGCCGGCAGACCGTCGGCGGGTACCCGCGGATCGCGGTGGTCGCCACGGTGGACCTCGGCCGGCTGGCCCAGCTGGCGCCGGGCGGGGCGGTGCGGTTCGTCCCGGCGACCGTCGCCGAGGCCCAGGGCCTGCTGCTCGCGCGGGAGCGCAACTTCGCCCGCGTGCGGGCGGGCCTGATGCGGCTCGGAGGCTGAACCGGTGCGGGCGATCGACCTCAACTGCGACCTCGGGGAAGGCGCGGGCGCCGATGGGGAACTCCTGCCGCTGGTCTCGTCCGCCAACATCGCGTGCGGCGCGCACGCGGGGGACGACGCGACCATGCGCGCGACCGTCGCGGGAGCGCTCCGGCACGGCGTGGCGGTCGGCGCGCACCCCGGGTTCGAGGACCGGGAGCATTTCGGACGGCGGGAGCGCCCCGTCGCCCCGGACGAGGTCGCGCGGCTGGTCGCGTCCCAGGTGCGCCGCCTCCGGGCGATCGCGGCCCCGCTCGGCGCCGAGCTCCGGCACGTGAAGCTGCACGGCGCCCTGTACAACCAGGCCTCCCGCGACCGCGGGCTGGCGGAGGCCGTCGTCGCCGCGGTCGCGGCCGAGGTGCCGCGCCTCCGGCTCTACGCGCTCGCCGGCAGCGCGCTGGAGGCGGCCGCCCGGGAGCGCGGGCTGCCGGTGGCGGCCGAGGCCTTCGCCGACCGCACGTACCAGCGCGACGGTTCGCTGACGCCGCGCTCGCGGGCGGACGCGCTGGTCGCGGACGAGGACGCCGCCGTCGCGCAGGTGCTGCGGCTGGTGCGCGAGGGGCGCGTGCGGGCGACGGACGGCGCGGACGTCGCGGTGCGCGCGGACACGGTCTGCCTGCACGGCGACGGGACCCACGCCGTGGCGTTCGCCCGGCGGCTGCGGGCGGCGCTCGCGGCGGCGGGCATCGCGGTGCGGGCGCCGGGCGCCGGGGAGTGACGCCGTGCTGAAGCTCCTCGGCATCGCCCTCATCGCCGTCGGCTTCGCCCTGCGCTGGAACGCGCTGCTCGTCGTGGTGGCCGCCGGCATCGGCACGGGCCTGCTCGCGGGGTTCTCGTTCCGCGAGGTGGTCGCGCTCATGGGGCAGTTCTTCGTGGACAACCGCGCGCTGACGCTGCCCGTCATCCTCCTCGTGCCCGTGGTCGGACTGCTCGAGCGCCACGGGCTCCAGCAGCACGTGGCGGCGCTCATGGCGCGGGCCCGCGCCGCCACGGCGGGGAGGGTGCTGTGGCTTTACCAGGCGGTGCGCGAGGCCACGAGCATGTTCGGCCTCAGCCTCGGCAACCACGCGTCCATGGTGCGTCCGCTCGTCGCGCCCATGGCCGAGGCGGCCGTGCGCGGCGGGAAGGCGACCGACGCCGAGCGGCAGGTGGTGCGCGCGCACGCGGCGGCGGCGGAGAACACCGGCAATTTCTTCGCGGACGACATCTTCGTCGCCGTCGGCGCCCTGCTGCTGATCCACGGGTTCTTCCGGTCGGTCGGCGTGCCGGTCGACCTCGGCGACCTGAAGCTGTGGAGCGCGCCGACCGCGGTCTGGGCGCTGCTGGTCGGCTGGTGGCGCTACCGGGCGCTCGACCGCCGCCTGCGGGACCCGGCCGGGAAGAGGGAGGGGAGCGCATGAGCGCCGCGTGGCTCAACCTCGAGCAGCTGTTCGTCGTCGCGGGCCTGTTCCTCGCCGGGCTCGGCCTGCGCATCGCGACCGACCGCGGGCGGCCGCGGCGCTGGGGCGCCGCGCTGTTCTGGCTTCTGCTGGGCGTCTGCGTCGCGGCCGGCCGGCTGCTGCCGGCGGAATCCGTCGGCTACGCCGTGCTGGCGCTGACCGTGCTGGCGGCGACCGGGGGCCTGACGGCGCCGAGGTTCCCGGCCGTCGACGAGGCGGCCTTGGCGGCGCGCGCGGCGGCGCTGCGCGGGAAGCTCCTGCGTCCCATCCTGCTCGTGCCGCTGGTCGCGGTGACGGGCGGCTTCGTGCTGGCCGACCTCGTTCCCGGCGGACGGCCGGTCGCGGCGGCGGCGCAGGCCTCGCAGGTGGCGTTGGGTCTCGGCGCGCTGCTGGCGCTCGGCCTGGTCTTCGGCACGACGCGGGAGCGGCCGGTCGCCGCGCTCGACGAGGGAGGCCGGCTGCTGCAGCTCGTCGGGTGGGCGCTGATCCTGCCGCAGATGCTGGCGGCGCTCGGCGGGATCTTCGCGCGAGCCGGGGTGGGGGAGGAGGTGGCCGCGCTCGTCGCCGCGGTGCTGCCGGTGCACCATCCCTTCGTGGCGGTCGTCGCCTACTGCGCGGGCATGACGCTCTTCACGGTGATGATGGGCAACGCGTTCGCCGCGTTTCCGGTCATCACGCTCGGCGTCGGGCTGCCCTTCATCGTCCGGGCCCACGGGGGCGATCCCGCCGTGATGGGCGCGCTCGGCATGCTGAGCGGCTACTGCGGCACGCTCCTGACCCCCATGGCGGCCAACTTCAACGTCGTGCCCGTGCGGCTGCTGGAGCTGCGCGACGACTACGCGGTCATCCGGGCCCAGGTCCCGTTCGCCGCGGCGCTCTGGATTTTCAACCTCGTCCTGATGGCCGCGACCGTCTATCGCGTCGGCCCCGTGGTGCGATGAAGACGGTGCTGCTCACGGGTTTCGAGCCGTTCGACGGCCAGGCGATCAATCCCTCCGAGGAGATCGCCCGGGAGATCAACGACGCCACCATCGCCCGCCACAAGGTCGTCGGCGCGCTGCTGCCGTGCGTCTTCGGCGCGGCCTTGAAGGAGCTCAAGCACCAGATCAAGCGGCACGACCCCGCCTTCGTCGTCTGCCTCGGACAGGCGGGCGGCCGGGCCGAGGTCACGCCCGAGCGGGTGGCGATCAACGTCGACGACGCGCGCATTCCCGACAACGCCGGGCAGCAGCCGGTGGACCGACCGATCGTGAAGGACGGGCCGGCCGCCTACTTCAGCACCCTGCCGATCAAGGCGATCGTGCACGAACTGCGCCGGCGCGAGATCCCCGCCTCCGTCTCCCAGAGCGCCGGCACCTTCGTCTGCAACCACGTCTTCTACGGCCTCATGCACGAGCTGGCGCTCCACCGCCCGAGCGTGCGCGGGGGCTTCATCCACGTGCCCTTCGTCCCCGAGCAGACGACGGACCAGCCGCATCTCCCGTTCGAGACGCTCACGGAGGCGGTGCGGGTCGCGATCGCCGCGACCGCTGAGTACCGCCGCGACCTGCGCTCCGGGGGCGGTCAGGTCAGTTGACGGGGCGGAAGCCCCGTCGCGTCGGTCAGGATGCGCGGCGGCGGCGCCACCAGGCGAAGGTGCCGAGTGCGCCGAGGAGGAGGGCGCCGTAGGTGGAGGGCTCGGGCACGGGCATGATCTGGCTGTCGACGTTCCGCCAGGCGGTGTCGTTCGCGGAGAAGCCCGTGAACGAGACCTGGTTCATGGGGGCGGACCCCGTGACGTCCTTGGTCGCGCCGGTCCAGTTGGTGGCGTAGAGGAAATCGGAGCCGCTGGTCCAGTTGAGGATGGTGAGGGTGACGCCGGCGCTGATCGAGAAATTGGTCAGGTTGAGGGTGTTGTTGCCGGCGAAATCGATGGTCGAGTTGCCGGTGACGCTGAGCGTGCCGAGGGACACCGACGCGGTGTTGAGGCGGAGCGTGCCGCCGGCGAGGGTGAGGCTGCCGGAGCCGAGGGCATTGGCGCTGGAAAGGGTGAGGGTGCCGGCGTTCAGCGTCGTGCCGCCGGAAAAGGTGTTGTTGCCGGAGAGCACCAGCTCCCCGGTGCCGTTCTTGGTGATCGTGCGCGTGGCGCCGGTGATGGCCGAGGAGATCGTCAGGCTGCCGGAGCCGTTGATGTCCATCGTGGTGTTGGCGGTGAGCGCGAGGGTGGTCATCGCCAGCGTCTGGGTGCCGCTGCTGCCGGCGGTGCGCGTGATGCCGCCGGTGCCGAGGGTGAGGGTGCGCGACCCGGTGCCGTTGATGATGCTGAAGGTGTCGTCGACAGCGTTGTACGTGAGCGAGCGGACGGAGTAGTTGCCGCGCAGCTGGATGTCGTTCACGACGGCGTCGGTCTCCGTCGCGTTGAACTGCACGTCGCGCGTCAGGGAATTCGGCGTCGTGTTCGGGTCCCAGTTGTTCCGCGTGCCCCAGCGGTTGTTGCCGTTGCCGTTGTCCCAGACGCTCGTCTGAGCAGCGGCGTCCGGTACGCCCCCGGCAAGCGCTGCCATCAGCGCGAAAGCCAGCGCCGCCGGCTGAAGCCGGCACCAGCTCGATTTTCGGGATTCGGCCGATACCCGGCGGGCGGCCGTCGATTCTCCATCTATCGTCCTACCATACAGATGCTTGCACGACATCGTCCCCCGCGTGGCATCCGCCGACCGCGGGCGCCCGATTCTGAGGAATTGGGCCCAGTTGGACATAGAGACAACCTACGACCGAATGGCCCTATCTCCAACCTTTTTGTCCGGCCAAATCCGACTTTTAATGACCGCCTTTGTCCGACAGAGGGAGCGGCCGGGGCAGAGGAGGCTTCCCGAACGGCGGACGAGAGCACTCTGCCCGGCACGCCTCTCGGGCGCTGGCCCGGAGCTATCGTGCAGCCCAATCCTTGGAGCCGAGATGGTGCCCGGATCGGAATCTCGGTCCGGGTCCACGTCAACGGAAGCCCCGGATCAGGTGGAGCGGCACTGCGGTGGTCCCCAAGTCGAACCCCAAGCTGTCCTCAACGGAATCTTGGGCGGGAAGAAGCAACGCACCCGTCCGGGTTTACTCTACTTCCATCGCGGAGCCTGGCTCCGTCCGCAGCCGCTCGCGGTCCAATCGCTACGCGGCGGCGCGGCGGCGGCGCCACCAGGCGAAGGCGCCGAGTGCGCCGAGGAGGAGGGCGCCATAGGTGGAGGGCTCGGGCACGGGCATGATCTGGCTGTCGACGTTCCGCCAGGCGGTGTCGTTCGCGGAGAAGCCCGTGAACGAGACCTGGTTCATGGGGGCGGACCCCGTGACGTCCTTGGTCGCGCCGGTCCAGTTGGTGGCGTAGAGGAAATCGGAGCCGCTGGTCCAGTTGAGGATGGTGAGGGTGACGCCGGCGCTGATCGAGAAATTGGTCAGGTTGAGGGTGTTGTTGCCGGCGAAATCGATGGTCGAGTTGCCGGTGACGCTGAGCGTGCCGAGGGACACCGACGCGGTGTTGAGGCGGAGCGTGCCGCCGGCGAGGGTGAGGCTGCCGGAGCCGAGGGCATTGGCGCTGGAAAGGGTGAGGGTGCCGGCGTTCAGCGTCGTGCCGCCGGAAAAGGTGTTGTTGCCGGAGAGCACCAGCTCCCCGGTGCCGTTCTTGGTGATCGTGCGCGTGGCGCCGGTGATGGCCGAGGAGATCGTCAGGCTGCCGGAGCCGTTGATGTCCATCGTGGTGTTGGCGGTGAGCGCGAGGGTGGTCATCGCCAGCGTCTGGGTGCCGCTGCTGCCGGCGGTGCGCGTGATGCCGCCGGTGCCGAGGGTGAGGGTGCGCGACCCGGTGCCGTTGATGATGCTGAAGGTGTCGTCGACAGCGTTGTACGTGAGCGAGCGGACGGAGTAGTTGCCGCGCAGCTGGATGTCGTTCACGACGGCGTCGGTCTCCGTCGCGTTGAACTGCACGTTGGTCGTGAGGGCGTTGGGAACCGCGTTGGGGTTCCAGTTGTTGGCCGTGCCCCAGCGATTGTTCAGGCCGCCGTTGTCCCAGATGGTCTGGGCCGAGAGCGGCGCGAACCCGAGGACGCCGACGCAGACCCAAATCACCCACAGGGGGAGAAAGGCGGCGAGGCGGGAAGTTGGGACCGTCGGCTTCACGGCTTCTAGGACACTGTCTCCGCCCCTCGGTGCGCCGCAAATGGGCAGACGTAATCCGTTGGTGAATCTCCGAAAGGATGCCGCGCGTGCGACCGTCGGCCAGGATGCGCCCGGTTTCGCGGTCACGCAGCCCGTCCCTTCCGGAGGCAGTTGCCTTGCCCCGGAGGTCTTGGTCGGCGGCTGGTTTCCCCGGCGGTCCATGGCATGCTTGTAACTCGCTGGGCCTGAGGACGCAAATGATATGTCCGGTCGAGCCGGACCAAGAAATGGGGCCGATTCAGCCCATCTCTCCTGCCCTAGTCGGTGGGTTTCACCCCCGACGCGGAATCGCCGCGGCACGCGTCCGTCC
>CAYWTK010000083.1:0-15539 GCA_964460895.1 uncultured Opitutaceae bacterium | reverse complement strand
CGACTGGCCCTGGTGGCGGAAGATGCTGCCCCACTACCTCGGTTCGAAGTTCTGACCCGGCCCGCGCGCCGGAGAGCTTCCGGCGCCGCGGACTGGAGCCGGGGCGCCCCCGCCCCGGTCGTCATCCGACGCGGCGAGGACGTCGCATCCCCGACAAACAGCAGGGGAAAAAGCGCTGGAGCCGGGACGCCCTCGTCCCGGTGGACGACCGAACGCGGCGAGGGCGCCGCATCTCCAAGGGCTCGACCCGGGACAGGATGGAATTCCTCACCAACGTGGAGCCGGGGCGCCCCCGCCCCGACGAACGAACGAACGCGACGAGGGCGTCGCATCCCCATCACCGGTCGCAGGCCAACGCGACGAGGGCGTCGCATCCCCAGCACCGGCCGCAGGGCAACGCGGCGAGGGCGCCGCATCCCCATTTCTGTTTCTGGGTCGACGAACTGACGCGGTGGGGGCGTCGCATGCCCCTGAAAAACCCGCCTAACCGAGAATCAGGCTCTCGCCTGTCATCTCGACCGGCTTGGGCAGGCCCAGGAGGTGGAGGACCGTCGGGGCGATGTCCGCGAGGCGTCCACCGGTGCGCATCCGCGTGCGCCCGGCGACCAGCCCCTCGCCGACCACGAAGACCTCGACGAGGTTGAGCGTGTGGGCGGTGTGCGGGCCGTTGACGGAGGGGTCCCACATCTGCTCGGCGTTGCCGTGGTCCGCGCAGACGACCGCGCGGCCGCCGACCTGCGCGAGGGCGGCGAGCAGTTGGCCCACGCCGGCGTCGGTGGCCTCGACGGCCTTGACCGTGGCGGGCAGCGAGCCGGTGTGGCCGACCATGTCGGGGTTGGCGTAGTTGACGACGACGAGGCCGTACTTGCCGGAGAGGATCGCCTCCTGCGCGAGGCGCGTGACCTCGGCGGCGGACATCTCGGGCTGCAGGTCGTAGGTCGCGACCTTCGGGCTCGGCGGGCAGGCGCGGTCCTCGCCGGGGAACGGGTCCTTCCGGTAATTGTTGAAGAAGAAGGTCACGTGCGGGTTCTTCTCCGTCTCCGCGCAGCGGAACTGCGCGATGCCGGCGCGGGCCACGACCTCGCCGAGGATGTTCCTCAGCTTCTCCGGCTTGGGCGACACCACGTGCACGGGCAGGCCGGCCTCGTACTCGGTCATCGTCGCGTAGTACAGGTCGAGCTTCCGGCCGCGGTCGAAGCCCGTGAACTCGTCGAGCACGAAGGCCTTCGTGAGCTCCCGCGGGCGGTCGCCCCGGTAGTTGTAGAAGAGCACGGCGTCGCCGTCCGCGATCGTCGCGACCGGCCGGCCGTCGGCGCCGAGGATCCAGGTGGCGGGCACGAACTCGTCGCCCACCTGCGTGGGGCTCAGGGGCTTCTCGTAGTACGCCTGCACCGCGGCCTCGGCGCTCGGCGCGGTGGCGGCGGCGGCCCGGCCGACGAGCATGTCGTAGGCCTGCCGCACGCGCTCCCAGCGGTTGTCGCGGTCCATGGCCCAGAAGCGGCCGCAGACGGTGGCGATGCGGCCGACGCCGATGGCCTGCATCTGCGCCTCGACCTGCCGGACGTAGCCGAGGCCGCTCGACGGCGGCGTGTCGCGGCCGTCGGTGAACGCGTGCAGGAAGACCTGCGCGACGCCGTCCTCCTTGGCCTGGCGGAGGATGCCGTAGAGGTGCTCGAGCATGCCGTGCACGCCCGCGTCGGAGACGATGCCGAAGAGGTGCAGCCGGGAGCCCTTGGCCTTCACCCGGTCCACGGCCGCGCGCCAGACAGCGTTGGTCGCGAGGCGCTTCTCGGAGAAGAGTTTGTTCAGCCGGACCAGCTCCTGGTCCACGATGCGGCCGGCGCCGATGTTCTCGTGGCCGACCTCGCTGTTGCCCATCACGCCGTCGGGCAGGCCGACGTCGAGGCCCGAGGCCCGGACCAGCGCGACCGGGCACGTGGCCTGAAGCCGGTCGTCGCACGGCTTCCGGGCGAGGGCGACGGCGTTGGTGGCGTGCTGGGCGGGGTCGGGGTTCTTGCCCCAACCATCGCGGATGACGAGGAGGACGGGCTGGCGCGCGGCGTTCATGGCGTATGCGCCCGCAGCGTCTCGCCGACCCGCCGAGCGCTCAACCCCCAATTTCGTCAAGCGTCCCCGCCGCGCCGCGCGACGCGGACCGTCCCGACGGCGACCGCGGTCAGGTCGCCGCGGCCCGGCGGCGCCGGTGCCAGACGCCGGCGCCCAGGCAGGCGACGCCCGCGAGCAGCGCGTAGGTCGAGGGCTCGGGAATCGCGGAGGCGCCGAGCGTGATGCCGCCGCCGCCGAAGCCCGAGTCCGTCATCGTCACGTCGATCAGGCCCTGCTGCATCGCGACGTTGCCGGTGAACGAGACGTCGAGGTACGCGCGGAACGTCGCCGGCGCGTTGACGGTGGCCGTGTACGAGTAGGACGTGTTGCCGGCGAAGCTCGCCGAGGCCGTGCTCAGCACGCCGGTCGCGACCGCGGTGTCGGCGGAGCCGCCGTCGCGGAAGTAGAGGGTCCATGTGACCGAACTCGTGATGCCCGCGTTCTTGGCGAGCGTGAAGTCGTACCGGATGGGCAGCACGGTGCCGCTCGCGATCGAGGACCCGGAATGGTTGCCGTCGTAGAGCCACGCCGCCGTGCCCGCCTGCGTGCCGGTGCCGTTCGCGCCGACCCGGAAGCTCTGGCCGAAGGTGAGGCCGGTGACGCCGGCGTTGACCGGTCCGGTCGAGGAGAACGAGGAGCCGACGGAGGCGATGCCGCTGTTCGGGAGCGCGTTCTGCACCGCGGCGCCGGTCATGTAGTTGGCCGCCGTGCTCGAGAGCGAGAAGACCGTCTGCGCCTCGGCGGCGACGGCCGCGGCGAGGAGGACGGCGAGGAGCCGGACGGTCGTGGTCCGCCTCCGCGGATGCGGGAGCGCGCGCATGGCGGTCAGGAGGCCGCCGGCATCGACCGCGCGGCCGCGACCCGGCGCCGCCACAGCGCGAGCCCGAGGGCGCCGAGGCCGGCGAGCGCCGCGTAGGTGGAGGGCTCGGGGATGGCCGAGGCCTGGACCGAGAAGAGTCCGGGGCCGCTCAGGGTCGTCCACGTGTTGTTGTAGTTCGATTCGTAGGCGGAGTTCCCGATGGTCCAGCCGGGGAGTCCGCCGGCGTCCTCGCTCCCGGAACCGACGACCGGGTAGGAGTAGTAGTTGCCGGCCGCGGCCGTGGCCGAGGAGAACTGCAGGTAGTACGTGGTCGACGGCTGCAGGGTCGCCGAACCCGTGAAGACGGAGTTGCCGGACGACGTCGGGGAACCGGACGACAGCGAGAGCGTGGACAGCAGGCTGCCGCCGCCGGCCGTCGTGTTGGGGTCGAAGGTCGAGTAGAGCGCGACGGTCAGGGCCCCGGGGGAGCCGCTGGCGGCGTTGAACGTCATCGTGAGCCCGGTGAAGTTGAAGCTCGAGGCCGACGAACCGGTCGTGAACGTGAACGCCCGGCGCCATTCCTCGCCGCCCCCGTCGTACGTGCCGATCGTCGCCGTCGCGCCCGAGCTCTGGCCGAGGTTGGAGACGGCGGTCTGGGCGTGGGCGGCGGGCGCCAGCGCGAGCAGGGCGGCCGCGAGGGCGCCGGCGAGGCGGAGCGGAATGCGAGTGGGGAAGGTCATGGCGGGATCGGGGTCGTGTTGCGGGGAGGTTGGGACGGAGGGCGCCGCGCGCCTGCGCCGCCCACGCCCGACCGCAACCCGGTTGCCTCCCCGGTTCCACCCCCGCGGGGCGAATGGCGGGGCCGGCGTGGCGAACGGCCGGGCGTCAGCGCAGCCGCCCGATCCGCTCCAACCGGTCCCGCAGCTCGCTCCACCGGTGACGGCTCGCCGCCACCGGCTCGGGCGCGCCCGCCATGAGGAGCGCGGTGTGCTCCTCGCCGTCCCGCCGGCATTCGATGACGCGGGCGAGGTTGACGATCTGCGTGCGGTGCACGCGCATGAACAGCGCGCCCGGCAGGGTCTCCTCCCACGTCTTGAGGCTGCGCCGGAGCAGGATGCGCGCGCCGTCCGCGAGCACGACCTCCGAGTAGTTGTCGCTCGCCGTGATCACGCTGATGTCCTCCACGCGCGCGAACCGCGCCCGCGTGCCGGTGCGCAGGTAGACGACGTCGTCCGGCCGCAGCTCGCCCGTCTCCGGCTCCCCGGCCTCCGCCGGCCGCGGCAGCCGCCGCAGGGCCTCCGCGAGGCGGGCCGGGTCGACGGGCTTCAGCAGGTAGTCGAGCGCGTTGATCTCGAAGGCACGGAGGGCGTAGCGGTCGTGCGCCGTCGCGAAGACGACCCGCGCCCCCGGCCGCACGTCGGGCACGAGCTCGAAGGAATCGCCGCCGATCAGCTGGACGTCGAGGAACACCAGGTCGTAGTCGTCGCGGGCGAGGAGCGCGCGCGCCGCGCGCAGGGTCGCGGCCTCGCCGACGACCGTCACCTCGGGGTGCGCCGCGAGCTTGGCCCGCAGGTCGGCGCGGGCGGAGGGCTCGTCCTCGATGAGCAGGGCGCGGGGCATGGTCAGACGACGACCTCCGCCGGCCGGCCGAGCCGCAGCCGCGCGGTCACCCAGCCGTCCGCCGCGGCGAACTCCAAGCGGTGCCGGTCCGGGTAGCAGCGGGCGAGGCGCTGCCGCAGGTTCTCCACGCCGATGCCCAGCGTCGCGACGGACCGCGCGGCGGGGGACTCGACCCACTCGCCGGTGTTGGCGACCTCGACCTCGACGGACCCGTCGTCCGCGCGGCGCGTGACGAGGCGGACGCCGACCCGGTCGGGACTCGTGGCGCGGCCGTACTTGAGGGCGTTCTCCACCAGCGGCAGCAGCAGGAAATACGGCAGCCGCTCGCCGTCGAGGGCGGCGTCGTGGCGCACCTCCACGTCGAGCAGGTCGGACCAGCGCGCCTGCTCGATCGCGAGGTAGGCCCGCAGCAGCCGCACCTCGTCGCCCAGCGTCGTCCAGCCGTCCTCGTCGGAGCGATGGAGCGTGAGCCGGCAGAACTCCGCGAGCCGCTGCACCATCGCGCCGGCGGGGGCGCCGGCGGGGATCGAGCCGCTGATGGAGGCGAGCGCGTTGAAGAGGAAATGCGGGTTGAGCTGGTAGCGGAGGACCTCGAGGCGGGCCTTCTCCTCCGCCAGCCGGGCCGCGACCTTCTCGTCGAACTCCCGCTGCCGCAGGCGCGCGAGCTCGCGGTTCTGGGCGGCCAGCTCGGCGGTGCGGGCCGCCACCACGCCCTCCAGCTCGACCGCGCGGCGCACGAGCGCGCGGGTGCGCCAGCGCACGGACCCCACGACCACCGCGCCGATCGCCAGCGCGTAGCCGGCGAAGGCCCCCGGCGTCAGCCACCAGGGGGCGAGCACCGCGAACGCCACGGACCGCACCGCGCTCGCGACGCCGTCCGCATCGCGCGCGCGGACCTCGAAGACGTAGCGGCCCGACGGCAGGTGCGGAAAGGAGCGCTCGCGCTCCGCCGTCCAGGCCGTCCACTCGCGGTCCCGGCCGACGAGGCGCGTCTGGTAGAGGACCGGGTTCGCGCGCTGCTGCCGGATGGCGAGGTAGCGGAAGCGCAGCGGGTCGTGCTCCGGCGGCAGTTCCCCGCCGGGGTCGACGCCCTCCCCCTGGAGCTGCAGGACCAGCGGGGCCGCCGCGGGGAAGGGCTTCGCGGTCTCCACGCGCAGCAGGCCCTCGGAACCGCCGACCCAGCGGACCGGGCCCTCCGGCGTGACCTCGTCCAGCGCGCATCGGGCAGCGCCGAGGGCCTGGCGCACGTAGGCCGGCCAGTGCGGTTCCGTCACCGCGCCGCGACCGCGCGCGGCCGCGAGGGCCGCGCGCACGGACTCGTCGGCCGGGCCCGCGAGGCGCTCGAAGGAGGCCGGTCGCCCGTCGTCCGTCGCCGGCCGCAGGCGGTAGACGCCCTCGTCCGTCTCCGCGTGCAGCACGCCCCCCACCCGCGCGACGGCCTGCACCGTGCCGTGGCCGAGGCCGGTGTACAGGTCGAAGCGGGTGACCGGGGACGGCCACTCCAGGCGCGCGGCGCCGGCATCGAGCGTCACCCACAGTCCGCCCTCGCGGTCGACCACGAGGTCGCGCAGGTCGTTCGAGTACATCGCGACCGCGAGCCCCAGCGGTCCGGCCAGGCGGCCATCGGGCCGGAACAGCAGTCCGCCGCCGCCGGTGGAAGCGGCGAACGCCACCGCCCAGGATCCGTCGGCCAGCTGGCGTCCGCGTAAGACCCGCTTGCCGGCCAGCCAGCGGTTCGCCGGGGTCGCGAGCGGCTCCACGGCCCCCGCCTCGTCCACCGCGAAGAAGCCGCGCTCGGCGGTGAGGACGACGAGACTCCCCGGCCGCGGTCCCGCCACGATGGACACGAGCTGGTCGTCGCGCAGTTCCGCGAGCTCGGCCACGGGCTCGAGCGCGTCGCCCCGCAGCCGCCGCAGGGGCCAGCCGGGGGCGGAGACGAGGATCTCCCCGGCCACGGCGTGGAGCCGGGCGCCGCGCCGGCCCACCGGGGCGGCGCAGGGGACGACGCGGAACGCGCCGCCGCGCCAGACGAGGACCTTCTCGTCGTCGGCGAAGCACACCGCGTCGCCCGCCGCGGCGACGAAGCGGATCTCGTCGATGTTGCGGGCGTCCTCCGGCAGGTGCGGGGCGAGGGAGACGAACGCCACGTCGGGCCCGGCGCCGCGCAGGTGGCCGAGGATGCCGGCGCCGCCGACGTAGAGGGTGCCGTCCGCCCCGGTGGCGAACTGCCGGATGCCGCCGGACTCCGTCGGGAGCCGGACGGAGCGCCAGCGCGCCCCGTCATGCACGAGCAGGCCGGCCGTGTTGGCGAAATACACCCAGCCCGCGGCATCCTGGGCGAGCGTCTGGGTCAACGGGGCCGCCAAGTGTTCTCCCGGAGGATAACCGCGTTGGAGGGGCCGACCCAGCTCGCGCCACGGTTCGATGTCCGCCGCCGGAGCCAGAGCCGCGACCGCCACCACGGCGGCCAACCCGACGATGCGCTGGCGACGGACGAGCACGCGGCGTGGATGGCCATCCTCCTCCGGGGAGGCAACGGCTTTGTGCCGGCCTCCCGGCTTTCCTCGCTTGGCGCCCGGGGCCGCTTCCGCTCTTGTCGCCCTCGCCGATGCCCCGCTGGTTCCACGCCTGCCTCGCCGCCTTGGCCCTTGGCGCCGCCGCGCGGGCCGCCGCCCCGGCGGACACCGCCCTGGAGGTCCGCCTTCATGGATTGCTCGAACTCGCGCGGGCGGGGAAGATCGAGCATGCGCAGCGCCTGCTGGGGCGCCTGCTGGACGACCACCCCGGGAACGCGACCTTGCTCGAGGTGCAGGCGAACCTGGCCGAACTCTACGTCCGGGAACGGGGGGCGCGCGCCCACGGCGCCACCCCGCCGCCGGTCGCGGCGGCGGTCGCGCTCCCTCCCGCCGCCGCGCGGACGCCCGTCGCGGGGCAGGCGTTCACCATTCCCGACCTCGACCTGACCCTGCTGTGGATTCCCCCGGGGGCGTTCGTGATGGCCACGACGCACGGCAACGACGACGCCACGCCGGTCACGATCTCGCGCGGCTTCTGGCTCGGGCGGACGGAGGTCACGCAGGAGCAATGGCGCCAGCTCCGTCCGGATCACCAATCCCCGTCGTTCTTCCGCGGCTCGGACCGGCCGGTCGAACGGATCTCGTGGGTGGAGACGATGGAGTTCATCCGGGCCCTCAACGCCCGCGAGCGCGCCGCCGGCCGCCTGCCGCCGGGCTACGAGTACTCGCTGCCAACCGAGGCCGAATGGGAGTACGCCTGCCGCGCCGGCAGCACGAAACCCTGGTCGGGCGAAGCGATGCAGGTGGCCTGGCACGAGGTGAACAGCGGCGGGCAGACCCATCCCGTCGCCCAGCTCGCGCCGAACGCCTGGGGGTTCCACGACATGCACGGCAACGTCAGCGAATGGTGCCTCGACGGCCCGGGGCCGTATTTCGGCCGGGCCGTGACCGACCCGATCCACGGCTTCAACGGCTCCTCGGCCCCGGCCGTCCGCATCTTCCGCGGGGGCGCTTGGAGCAACAGCGCCGGCCAGTCGCGCGCGGACCAGCGCTATTGGGGCTCGATCAGCGGGACGTCACCGGGCCTCGGCTGTCGCGTGGCGCTCGCCCCCGTCCGCCCGGCCGCGATCGGGCTGCCGTTGCGCTCGGCGGAAAACTGACGACTCCCCGCGCCCGCACCGATCGACTCCCCCCTCCTTCCCGCGGCCGGCTCCGGCTGGCGCGCGACCTGCTTTCCCCGGAACGCCCCATGACGCTCCTCATCCGCGACGCGCTGACCTGTCCCCCCACCTGGTTCCTCTCGTACCGCGACCTGACGCTCTACTGCGCGGTGCTGCTCAAGCTCGATGTCGTCCTCGAGTCCGACGACCCCGACCCCTACTACCGCTGGATGCGCCCGCGCGGCGGCATGGACTTCATCCAGGACATCGTGCGCCCGGGCTCCGAACCGGGCGTGCACCTCGACCTCCGCCCCCAGTTCGCCCGGACGATCGTGACCGACCGCATCGCCCCGGAGAACGTCCACCGGCTGATCGCGAGCATCCGCACGCTGGCGACCTGAGCGCCGCCGGCCCCGGCATCCCCGGCCGGGGATGAGCCGTAACTGACCCGCGCCTCCGCACTCCGCCCCGACGCGGCCGCCCGGGTCCCGTTGACATCGCGGCGGTTTGGCGCAGGTCTTTTCGCCGTCCATGTCCTCCACCGCCGTCCTCCTGCTCAACCTCGGCTCCCCCGATTCGACGTCCGTCCCGGACGTGAAGCGCTACCTGCGGGAGTTCCTCGGCGACGAGCGCGTGATCGACAAGCCGGGCATCGGCTTCCTCCGGAAGTTCCTCGTCAACGGCATCATCATCCCCTTCCGCGTCCGCAAGTCGGCCCACGCCTACGAGAGCATCTGGACGCCCGAGGGCTCGCCGCTGATCCTCACCAGCAAGGCCGCGCAGGCCGCGCTCCAGCGGCGCCTCGACGTGCCGGTCGAGCTGGCGATGAACTACGGCAATCCCTCCATCCCGGACGTGCTGCGCCGGCTGGTGGACCAGGGCGTGAAGCGCCTGCTGCTCTTCCCGCAGTACCCGCACTACGCGATGTCGAGCTGGGAGACGGTCGTGGTGAAGGTCCGGCGCGAGGCCGCGAAGCTCGCGCCGGAGCTCAAGCTGGACTGCGTGCAGCCGTACTACGCCGACGCGGATTACATCGAAGCCCTCGTGGCGAGCGCCCGCCCCTACCTCGGGCAGCCCCACGACCACCTGCTCTTCAGCTACCACGGCATCCCGGTGCGGCACCTGACCAAGGGCGACAGCTCGCGCGCCCACTGCCAGGTGGTGCCCGACTGCTGCAACACCTGCTCGCCGGCCCACGCCACCTGCTACAAGGCGCAGGTCGTGCGCACGTCGCAGCTGTTCGCCGCCAAGGCCGGCCTCGACCCGGCGAAGTGGTCCATCTCCTTCCAGTCGCGCCTCGTGGGCGAGCCCTGGCTCTCCCCCTACACCGACGCCGAGTTCGAGCGGTTGGCCAAGGAGGGCCGGAAGCGCCTGCTCTGCATCACGCCCGCGTTCGTCACCGACTGCCTCGAGACCCTCGAGGAGATCCGCGAGGAGGGCGCCGAGGAGTTCAAGGAGGCGGGCGGCGAGGAGTTCACCCACATCCCCTGCCTCAACGACCAGCCGGTGTGGATCGACTTCCTCGAGGGCCGCGTCCGGCGCTGGCGGGAGACCGGTGCGCTGACCGGACCGTCGTGAGTCCGCGGGCCGCGAACATGCGCGCGAGACCCGTCCCCGGTCGGCCGCGTTTCCGCGCTGGGCAAGCGCCCGGCGGCTGGTAGTCGTTGTCCCAGCGTGAGCGACCCCGACCCCGCCACTCCCCCGCCCTCCCCGGTCCCGACCGGCGGCCCGGCGGTGCTGCTGGTGGACGCCGCCGGCCGGGTCGAGCTCGCCAACGCCGCGGCCGCCGCGCTCTGGGGCCGGTCCGCCGCCGACCTCGCCGGCCGGCCGCTGGCGGCGCTGTTCGTCTTCGAGTTCACGTCCGAGGACCCCGACTTCCTCCAGGCGCAGTGGGAGGTGATCCAGTCGGCCGCCCTCGCCCAGCCCACGCCGCTGCGGCTCCAGCCGGCGGACGGGCCCGGCATCGACGTCGTCGTCCGCCTCGAGCCCCTCGGCGCCCCCGCCGCGCGCCACTTCGCCTACGTGTCCCGCCCCGTCGCGCCCGCGGCGGCCGAGGGCGGCGGCGCGGCCGGCGACGCCTTCTCCGGCCCGCTGGCCGAGCGCGGGCCGCTGGGGTTCTTCGACCTCGATTTCGCCCGGCAGGAGTGCCGCTTCTCGCCGGCGTGGAAGCGCATGCTCGGGCACACCGACGCCAGCCTGCCGAGCACGTTCGACCTCCTCGGGGCGCTCATCCACCCGGAGGATTCCGGCGCCGCGCCCGACCGGACGTCGGGCCGGGCCCCGACCACGGGCTCGCGGCCGTTCGCCGTCGAGTACCGGATGAAGCACGCGCGCGGCCACCACGTCTGGGTGCAGAGCGCCGGCGTGCAGCTCTTCGCGCCGAACGGCGCCCTGCAGCGGGTGGTCGGCGCGCACCTCGACATCACCGAGCGCAAGGAGGTGGAGGAGCACGCGCTGCGCGCCGAGGAGCGGCTCGCCGCGCTCGGCGAGACCGGGCGGGTGGCGCTCTTCGACCTCGATTTCGCCGGCGGCCGCACGTGGCTGTCGCCCGCATTCAAGGGCCTGCTGGGCTTCGCCGAGGACGAGCTGCCGGACGCGCCCGAGTCGTTCCTGCGGGCGCTGCCGCCGGAGGACAGCACGGGCGGGCTCGAGGGCTTCTTCTCCACCCGCCACCCCGGCCAGCCGGCGTACTTCGACGCCCTGCGCCTCCGCCACCGCAACGGCACCGACCTCTGGGGCTACGCCGGCGTCGTGCGCGTGCTCTCGCGGCGCAAGGAGCTGCAGCGCGTCATGGGCTTCGTCGCGCCGATGCCGGAGGGCGGGACCGCCGCGGCGGCGGGCGGACTCGGGGCCGAGCAGTTCTCGCTCATCCTCGGGGAGCTCCGCGAGGGCGTGCTGCTGACCGACGCGCGCGACCAGGTGGTCTACGTCAACGCCACCGCGGAGCGCCTGCTCGGCCGCGCGGCCGACCAGACCGTCGGCCGGCCCGCCGCCGACGTCTTCCGCCTCATCCACCGCCTGACCGGCAAGCCGGGCGAGAGCCCGATCGAACGCGCCCTCGCCACCGGCGAGCCCACGCCGCTCAACAACGAGTACGCGCTCGAGGGCGGCGGCGGCGGCAAGCCCGTGCCCGTCGTCTTCACCTGCCGCGCGGTCGCCGACGCGGCCGGCCAGGCCGCCGGCGCGGTCGTCGTCTTCCGCAACCCCGACGAGCTCACGCTCACGCCCGACGAGCTGGTGAAGGCCAACCGCTTCGACTCGCTCGGCCAGCTCGCCGGCGGCATCGCGCACGACTACAACAACCTCCTCACCACCATCCTCGGCGGCATCTCGCTCGCGCTCGACACCCGCGACTACTCCGGGCTCGAGAACTCCTCCCGCGCCTGCGACGCCGCCAAGGCCCTGAGCAAGCAGCTGCTCATGTTCTCCCGCGGCGGCACCGGCCAGCGGCAGGTCATCCGCCCGGCCGACCTCCTGCGCGACGCCGTGCGCGTCGCGTCGTCGGGCTCCACCGTCAAGGTCGAGCTCAACGCCCCCGCCGACCTCTCGCCTGTCCAGGTCGACCGCGCCCAGCTGCTGCAGGTCTTCCAGAACCTCATCATCAACGCGATCCAGGCCATGCCCACCGGCCAGGGCCACGTGTGGGTCACGGCCGGCAACGTCACGCTGGCCGAGAACCAGATCCCGCCCCTCGCCGCCGGCGCGTACGTCGCGATCGAGGTGCGCGACGACGGCAGCGGCATCAAGCCCGAGCACCTCGAGCGCATCTTCGACCCGTTCTTCACCACCAAGAAGACCGGCACCGGCCTCGGCCTCGCCACCGTGCTGTCCATCGTCAAGCGCCACGGCGGCCAGCTCGGCGTCGACTCGGAAGTCGGCGTCGGCACGACCTTCACCGTCTTCCTCCCCCAGGCGGAGCAGGAGGTGGAGGTCGAGGCGCGGCGCGCGCCGACCCTGCGCCACGGCACGGGCCGCGTGCTGTTCATGGACGACGACCCCGAGATCAGCCGGCTGACCGCGGGCATGCTCGACAGCATCGGCTACAAGTACGACCTCGCGGCCCACGGCGAAGAGGCCATCAAGCTCTACAAGCGCTACCTCAACATCCAGCGGCCCTACGACGTCGTCATCATGGACCTCACCGTCATCGGCGGCATGGGTGGCGAGGAGTGCTTCCGCCAGCTGCGCGAGCTCGACCCCGAGGTCCGCGCCATCGTCGCCAGCGGCTACGACAGCGAGGACATGGTCAAGCAGTACCTCGACCTCGGCTTCTGCGGCTACCTCACGAAGCCCTACCGCGTCGCGGACCTGAACCGGGTGATCAAGAAGGTCGTCGGGTCCTGAGCCCTCAGCGCCCGCCCGGCGCCGCCAGCAGCTCCCGCGCGCGCACGACGGCGGCGTCGAGGTCGGCGCACACGTTCTCGCGGCCGAGCTCGTCGAAGAAGCCCGCGCGCTCCATCATGAAGTACGGCTGGGTGTGCGGGCCGCTGAGGATGAGGTGCTCGCGGTGGCGCTTCATCTTCGCGTGCAGGCTCTCGATGCGGTTGAGCGCGGTGGCGTCCATCGCCGTGACCGCCGCCATGTGCAGCACCACGACCTTCGTCTCGCCGCCCGACCGGCGGATGATGCGGTCGAGCTTCTCCGCCGAGCCGAAGAGCAGCGCGCCGAACACGCGGTACACCACGACACCCGGGGGCAGCGGCCCGCGCAGCGGCTCATGCCCCTGCCCGCCCGCGACCGCCTGCTCGCCGGTGAGCGCGTGCACCTGCGTGGTGTCCGCCACCCGCTTGATGAACGCGAACGCCGCGAGGACCATGCCGACCTCGACCGCCACGGTCAGGTCGAACACGACCGTGAGGCCGAACGTGGCGAGGAAGACCGCCGCGTCGCCCCCCGGCTTCCTCGCCAGCAGCAGGAACTCCTCCCACTCGCCCATCCGCAGCGCGACCACCGCGAGCACCGCGGCGAGCACGACGAGCGGGATGTCCGACGCCAGCGGCGCCGCGACGAGCAGCACGGCGAGGAGGAACGCGGCGTGCACGACGCCGGCCACCGGGGTCCGGGCGCCGCTGCGGATGTTGGCCGCGGTGCGCGCGATCACGCCCGTCACCGGAATCCCGCCGACCAGCGGCGCCGCGAAGTTCGCCACGCCCTGCGCCATCAGCTCCTGGTTGGAATCGTGGCGGTCGTCCACCAGCCCGTCCGCCACCACCGCCGAGAGCAGCGACTCGATGGCTCCGAGCAGCGCGATGGTGAACGCGGGGCGGATCAGGTCGCCGACGTGCTCCCAGTCGAACCGGGGCCAGGCGAATTCCGGCAGGCCCCGGGGAATCCCGCCGAAGCGGCTGCCGATCGTCTCCGTCGGGTAGCCGAACGCCGCGACGGCCACCGTGCCGAGCACGACCACCGCGATCGACCCCGGCACCCGGCCCCAGCGGCGCGGCCAGAACAGCAGCAGCCCGAGCGAGGCCAGCCCGAGCAGGGCGGTCGGCAGGTGCAGCGTCGGCAGCGCCCCCGCCAGCGCCGCCAGGCGGGGCAGGAACTCGGCCGGCTCC
The DNA here is from genome assembly GCA_964460895.1 of uncultured Opitutaceae bacterium. GTDB lineage: Bacteria > Verrucomicrobiota > Verrucomicrobiia > Opitutales > Opitutaceae > Didemnitutus. Next base: position 1,783 of record CAYWTK010000083.1, on the reverse strand, counting down.
TCCCGCAGGCCCAGGCCGAGGAGCGGACGCACCTGCGTCACGAGGATCGTGATCGCGATGCCGCACGTGAAGCCCGTGGTCACGGGGTGCGGGATGAACTTGATGAGGTTGCCCAGCCGCAGCGCGCCCATCGCGAACAGCATCACGCCGGCCAGCATCGTGCAGAGCAGCAGGCTCGGCAGGCCGTGCTCGGCCACGATCAGCGCCACCAGGCCGACGAAGGCCCCAGCCGGACCGCCGATCTGGACCCGCGAGCCGCCGAGCGCGGAGACGAGGAAGCCGCCGACGATCCCGGTGTAGAGCCCGGCCGCGGGGGAGACGCCGGACGCGATGCCGAGGCCGATGCAGAGGGAGAGCGCGATGACGCCGACCGTCAGTCCGGCCCCGAGGTCCTGGAGGAAGGCGTCCCGGTCGTAACCCCGCAGCGTCTCCCGCAGCTTGGGCCGGAAACGGAATCCCCGCACGGAGAACGGCGGCGTGGTTTCTTCCATCGCCCGCCAGCCTGCCCCCCGCGCGCCCCCGGTGCAAGCGGACGGCAGGTCACGGCAAGGGCCCGACAATCCGTGCGCAGTCGTCACCCGTGCGCCTTGTAGGGCGGGGTCTCCCGACCCCGCCGCGAACGTCGCTTCAGGATGCGTGGCTGAAATCGCGGGCGGACGACGGCGGGGTCGGGAGACCCCGCCCTACAACCGGTCGCGCAATCGGTCCGCAGCGCCGAACCTCGTTCGCCTTCGCGGCCTTGGAGATGCGGCGCCCCTTCGCTCGCTCCCGGCGATGCAGCAATTCTGGAAACGCGGTGATTCGGAGGATGCGGTTATTCTGGGCATGCGGTCATTCTGGGGATGCGGCGCCCTCGCCGCGTCGCGCCCGACACCGGGACGAGGGCGTCCCGGCTCCACCCGCATGCGCACGATACACTCGCTTCCCCCTGCCCAATCCTGGGGATGCGGCGCCCTCGCCGCGTCGCGCCCGACCCCGGGACGAGGGCGTCCCGGCTCCAGCGCCTGGTCCGATCCGCTCCCTACCCCTTCCAGGTGAACGCATGGCAGAGCGCCACCGCCGCAGCGTCGGCCTCGTCGAAGGCCAGCGGCCGCCCGTGGCCGAGCAGGCCCATCACGGTGCGCGCCACCTGCTCCTTGCCGGCCGCGCCGCGGCCGACGACCGCCTGCTTCACGCGGCGCGGGGCGTACTCGAAGACCGGCTTGTCCCGGAGACCCGCCGGCGCGATCGCCGCGCCCCGGGCCGCGCCGAGGATCTGCGCGGTCTGGAAGTTCTGCACGTAGATCGTCTGCTCCAGCGCGACGTGCACCGGGTCGAAATCCGCGAGGTAGCGCTCGACCGCGCGGTGGATGGACGCGAGGCACTCCGCCATCGGCCGGCGCGCGGGCACCTTCACCGTCTCGCAGCGCAGCAGCACGGGCGCGCGGCCGGGCGCGAACTCGACCAGCGCGACGCCGGTGCCGCGCAGGCTGGGGTCGATGCCGAGCACCCGCCCCGCGAACGCGCCGCGCGGACGAGCCTCCGGCTCCGGCCACGCCGACGACGCGAGCCGGCCCTCGAGCTTCGCCTTCCAGAGCTGCCTGACGGATGCGCGGGCCATGCGGACCGCGCCCAGTAAGACGGCGTCAGACGGAAAAGAAAGCGGGGAATGGCGGCCGCGGCATCCCGTCGAGGGACGACGGCCGAACGTCGACGGTCACGACGCGGTCTTGTAGGGCGGGCTCTCCCGACCCCGCCGCGAACGTCGTTTCAGGATGCGCTGCTCAAGCCGCGCTCGCACTAC
>CAYWTK010000082.1:0-16307 GCA_964460895.1 uncultured Opitutaceae bacterium | reverse complement strand
GAAGGACCTCTCGCTCGTCCACTCGATGATCTCGCTCGGCTCGTGCACGATGAAGCTCAACGCCACGAGCGAGATGTTCCCCGTGTCCTGGCCCGAGTTCGGCCGGCTGCACCCGTTCGCGCCCGCGGACCAGTCCAAGGGCTACGCGAAGCTCTTCCGGGACCTCGAGAAGTGGCTGAGCGAGATCACGGGCTTCGCCCAGGTCTCCCTGCAGCCCAACGCCGGCTCGCAGGGCGAGTACGCCGGCCTGCTCGTCATCCGCGCCTACCACGAGTCCCGCGGCGAGGGCCATCGCAACATCTGCCTCATCCCGACCTCGGCGCACGGCACCAACCCCGCGAGCGCCGCGATGTGCGGCCTCACCGTCGTGCCGGTCGCCTGCGACGCCCACGGCAACATCGACGTCGCCGACCTCGAGGCCAAGGTCGCCCAGCACGGCCGCCACCTCTCCGCGCTGATGGTCACCTACCCATCCACGCACGGGGTCTTCGAGACCGCCATCCGCGACATCTGCCGCATCGTCCACGCGGCCGGCGGCCAGGTCTACATGGACGGCGCGAACATGAACGCGCAGGTCGGCTTGACCTCGCCCGGCTTCATCGGCGCCGACGTCTGCCACCTCAACCTGCACAAGACGTTCTGCATCCCGCACGGCGGCGGCGGCCCGGGCATGGGCCCGATCGGCGTCGCGAAGCACCTCGCTCCCTTCCTCCCCGGCCACCCGGTCGCCGCGCCCGCCGTCGCCCGGCCGGGCACCGCCATCGGCGCGGTCTCCGCCGCCCCGTACGGCAGCGCCAGCATCCTCGTCATCCCGTGGATGTACATCCGCATGATGGGCCCCGACGGCCTGACCCGCGCGACCCAGCACGCCATCCTCAACGCCAACTACGTCGCCAAACGCCTCGAGCAGCACTTCCCCGTGCTCTACCGCGGCGGCGCCGGCCTCGTCGCGCACGAGTGCATCCTCGAGTTCCGCCCGTGGAAGAAGCACGGGCTCGAGGTCGAGGACGTGGCGAAGCGGCTCATGGACTACGGCTACCACGCGCCCACCATGTCCTTCCCCGTCCCCGGCACGCTCATGGTCGAGCCGACCGAGAGCGAGACCAGGACCGAGCTCGACCGGTTCTGCGACGTGCTCGTCTCCATCCACGGCGAGATGGCCGCCGTCGCCAGCGGCGAGAGCGACCGGCTCAACAACCCGCTCAAGCACGCCCCCCACACCGCCGCCGTCGTCACCGCCACGGAGTGGACCCGCCCCTACTCGCGCGAGACCGCCGCGTTCCCCGACAAGTGGACCCGCGCCTCCAAGTTCTGGCCCGCCGTCGGCCGCATCGACAACGTCTACGGCGACCGCAACCTCGTCTGCTCCTGCGTCGGCATGGAGGCCTACGCGACGCCGCCGACGCCGGCCTGAGGCCGGCGCTCCGTCGACGCCGGGACGACCGGAACCCGTCCCGATCGCCCCGGATCCCCCGTTCCGCCACGAACCAGCCGCCGCCTCCGGTAGTAACGCATTGCGTTACTACGGACGGAAGGCGGCCGATAGCCGGGCACGCGGGGCGGAGCACGCCGCCCCGACCAATCGCGGGGGAGGTCCGGCTGCGCCCGGGGCACCTCGCCCAGGGTCACCGCGGGAGGCGGGAGGCACTGGCCCCGGTCCGGCATTCCGGCGCCAGATTCCGGTCCGACCCCAACCCGGGTCGCCACCTCCGGCCGCCCGCAGATTCCCGGAATCGCACGAGCGGCCCCCACCGCCGTCGGCCCAATCCGGTAGTAACGCATTGTATTACTACGGGGAGGGGAACGAGGAGCGGGGAGAACGGGGGGGATCCGTACGTTGCGCGGCCCGGGTCCGGAGGGCCCGGATCGCGCCTCGCCACGCCGCCGCTACTCCCCGCCCTCGACCTCCGGCGGCCGGATCGGCGCGAGCAGGCGGTCGAGCTCCGCCGGCGACGGGTTGCGGATCGAGAGGACGGTGAGCATCGCGGGGCCGGCGGGGAGCTGGACCGGCGTGGGCGTGTCCACCTTCAACCCGAGCAGGACCGCGGCGAGCGGGGAGCTGTGCGGGAGGCACTCGATCCCCGACTCCGGGTCCGTCGCCGTCTCGCCGTAGGTCGCGACGAGGAACGTGAAGCGGTGCCTCGCCTTCGCGCCGGCGTCCTGCTTCTCCACGCGGACGACGTGGCCGAGCTGCACGAAATCGGTCGGCTTCGTCAGCCAGGCGGCGGGGTCGACCTCGACGAAGGTGTTGCGGCGGTAGAAGCGGTCGAGGTCGTCCATCTTGCGGTCCACGGCGCGGATCGCGTCCTTCGCCGCCTTGAAACCGAAGTTCTCGCGCAGGTCGCCCTGGCTGTGCGCCTCGACCTTGTCGGCGACGAGCGCCTTCCGCTTCTCCTTCAGCGCCTCGAACTCCTCGGTCAGCCGCCGCAGGAAGCCGGCGCGGACGTAGACCGTCATCGGCGGCGGCGGGGCGGGGCGGAAGACATGCTTGCGGCGGGGAGGCGCCATGCGTCCCGAGTGAGCGGGCCCCGGAAACGAAGGCAAGCCGCCGGCCGTCCCGCGCGGGAAGGCTCCGGCCCTACCCGCCGAACCCCACCCCGAGCTCGGAGGCCGCCCGCGCCAGCGCGCGGTCGCGGGTCCAGAGCCGCACGCCCGACAGCCGGGCCGCGGCCAGCAGCTGCACGTCGGCCCACGAGAGCCCGCACCCGGCCAGCCCGGCGGTGGCAATGAGGTGCAGGCCCTCGCCGAGGTCGATCTCCTCGGCCCGCGGCAGCTTCAGGAGGTGCCGGAGAACCTCGTCGCGATGCCGCAGCCGACCGGCCGCCAGCTCGCCGACCACCACGTCGTGGGTCCGGACGCGCCCGTCGCGCAGGGCCTGCTGCAGCGCCGGATCGGCCGACCGCAAGTGGTCGATCCAGACCGAAGTGTCGACCAGGACCACGTTCAGCGCTTCCGCGTCTCCCGGCGCCGGGGCGCGGCCGCCGCCTTCCGGTCGGAGCCGCCCAGCGCCGCCAACCTCGCCGCGGCTTCCCGCTGGATGAGCGCCCGCAGTCCGGCGTGCAGGAGCGCGGTCTTCTCCGCGATGCCCGCGTAGGAGGCCGCCTCCTCCATCAGGGCGTCGTCCAGGTTCAGCGTCGTCCTCATGCAGACGAGGATGCCTGGTTCGTCTGCATGGTCAAGATTCCGGGCCGCCACCCGACACCACCGTTGGTGGGGTGTCTGGCCGGCGCGACGGCGGCTACTCTCCGCCGTGCAATCCGACCTGGCGCAACGACTGCAGAGGCGTGTCCGCGAGCTCCGCGAGGGCCGCGGGCTGAGCCAGGAGGCGTTCGCCGAGCTGGCCGGGCTCAAGTACAAGCACTACCAGTCGATCGAGGCGGGGCGGAAGGTGGACATCCGCCTGTCCACGATCGAGAAGCTCGCGCGCGCCTGCGGACTGGATCCGGGCGACCTGCTTCGCTTCCCGGCCAGGTCGTTCGCCGCCGGCGAGGACGTCGGCGGCAACGCCTTCCAGACCGGCCCGCGCCAGCGGCGGACCGGCCCGGGCGCCTCCGGCCGGCGGCGCCGCTGAGGCCCGCGGGGGCGGACTTTCCCCGTTGCGCCGGGCGGCGGCGACGCGGACCATGCCCTCGGAGCCGCCGCGGCGGCCCGTGAACCCATGAAGCTCATCCGCCACCTCACGCCGACGGGCCCCGCCTACGCGGCGCTCCAGCCCGACGGCTCCGCCCGCGCCATCGAGGGCGACGTCTTCGGCTCCTTCCGCGCGACCGACCGCGTCGTCGCGCCCGGCCGGCTCCTCGCGCCCGTCGCGCCGACGACCATCGTGTGCATCGGCCTCAACTACGCCAAGCACGCCGCCGAGGGGAAGCGCCCGCCGCCGGAGCGGCCGATGTGGTTCATGAAGCTCCCCGGCGCCGTCCAGGATCCGGGCGAGCCCATCCGGCTGCCGGCCGTGCAGGCCAGCGCCCGCGTGGACTACGAGGCCGAGCTCGCGTTCGTGCTGCGCAAGCCGGCGCGCAACGTCGCGCGCGCGGACGCGCTCGACCACATCCTTGGCTTCACCTGCGCCAACGACGTCAGCGCCCGCGACTGGCAGCGCGACTGGGGCGGCGGGCAGTGGAACCACGCCAAGAGCTTCGACACGTTCTGCCCGCTCGGGCCCGTCCTCGTGACGCCGGACGAGCTCGGCCATCCCCACGCGCTCCGCATCCGCTCGGTCCTCAACGGCGCGGTCATGCAGGATTCGTCCACGGCCGACATGATCTTCGACGTGCCCACGCTCCTCGAGTTCCTCAGCGCCGACAAGACCCTGCCCGCCGGCACCCTCGTGCTCACCGGCACGCCCGAGGGCGTGGGCTTCGCCCGCCAGCCGCCCGTCTGGCTGCGCCCCGGCGACACCATCGCGGTGGAGATCGAGGGCATCGGCACGCTGAGCAACCCCGTGGTGTGAGCCGCCGAGACGCCCGTTGACCCCGGGCGCGGGGCCGTTACCTCAGCATCGACCCCATGAAGCTGCTCAGCCGACTCGCGCTCGTCATCCTCGCCGTCTGCGCCGGGGCGACCGCGCTCTACTGGCGGATCCACGTGGACGGCATGCGGGAACTCGACGGGATGATGCGCGAGCTCGGCCGGGAGCGCGCGGCCCGCATCGACACCGCCATCCGGCTGCACGGGGCCGGACTCGAGTCGCTCACGTCCGGCTACGCCTGGTGGAACGAGATGGTGAGGTACATGGACAAGCCCGACCCGAAGTGGGCCGCGGACAACATCGACAACATGGTCGGCATCCCGAACGGCGGCGACGCGCTCTGGGTGCTCGATCCCGAGCTCCGCCTGGTGCATGCGATCGACAAGGACTACCGCCGCCCCGCCCTGCCCTTCCCGGCGCCCGAGGTCCTACGGGGGACGATCGGCGACCGCTACACCTTCCGCTACTTCGTGCGGGTCGACGGCGGGCTGTGGGAGGTCTTCGGGGCCGCGGTGCAGGACGCGAGCTTCTGGCGGCACCAGACGCCCGTGCGCGGCTACCTCCTGCTCGGCAAGCGGTGGGACGAGCCGTGGCTGGCCGAACTCGAGCGCCTGCTCGGCGCGCAGGTCCGCGTCCGCGCCCCGGGCGCACCCGCGCCGGAGGCCACGCCCTTCCATCACCTCAGCCATGCCCTCGCCGGGCTCGACGGCACGCCGCTCGTGCACCTCGACGCCCGCTTCAACTTCGCGCTCATCGAGGCCGCGCGCGAGGCGTTCAACCGGCGCATCCTCCTGCTCAGCCTCGGCGCCGCCCTCGCCATCCTGCTCGTCGTCGCCGCCGTGGCGCTGTTCGTCCTGCGGCCGCTCAGCCTCATCACCCGCAGCCTCGAGGCGCGCCTGCCGACGCCGCTCGGCGGCCTGCTGACGGCGCGGCACGAGTTCGGCGAGATCGCCCGGCTCCTCGCCGGCCAGCTGCGCTGGGGCCGGATGCTGCAGGACGAGATGCGCCGCGCCATCGACCGGCAGGACCCGGCCGCCCAGCGGCGCGAGGCGGAGTCCAACGAGGCCCTCCGCGTGCGGCTCGCGGGCAACCTGCACGACGGCCCGATCCAGTCCATCTACGCCGCCGGCCTGCAGCTCGCGGCGCTCCAGTCGGAGGCCGAGCACGGCCGCGCGCCCGCGCCGGCCCAGGTCGCGCTCATCACGGGCATGCTGCAGCAGGCGTCCTCCGACCTCCGCAACATCATCCTCGACCTCGAGCCCGAGGAGCTGCGCGAGCGCGACCTGGAGTCGGCCCTGCAGCAGCTCGAGCGGCACATGCGGCAGTTCGCCCGGTGCGAGTTCGCGCTCGAGATCGGCGAGGGCGCGCTCGACGGCCTGACGCGCGAGGCCCAGACGCAGCTGTACTTCGTCTGCCGCGAGCTCGCCAGCAACGCGCTGCGCCACGCGCGGCCGACCCGGGCCTCGCTCCGCTTCGCCGCGCGCGACGGCCTGCTGACGCTGGAGTGGCTGAACGACGGCGTGCGCCCCCGGGCCGCGGGCGCCCCGGCCGGCGCGGGCAACGGCCTCCGCAACATCGAGCGGCGCATCCGCGAGGTCGACGGGACGGTCGAGCACGGGGTCCACCGCGGCGACCACTGGCGCGTCTTCTGCGAGGTCCCGCTCGCCGGGCTCACCACGCCCGCGCCGCGCGCCGGGTCGGGCTGAGCGGCGCGCCGATGACGGCCCCGACCCACGTCGACGTCGCCCGGCTGCCGGAGGTCGAGCAGCGCTCGCCCGACGGCCGGTTCCACTCCTTCTGCCGCAACGTCAGCCTCGCGCTCGGCGGGACGCGCAACGCCGGGATCGCGGAGGGCGGCCACCCGTTCGACGTCCAGATCCGCCGGCTCCCGCCCGGCGCCGCCGTCTGCCCCTTCCACGTGCACCTCGGCCAGTGGGAGCTCTTCCTCGTCCTCCGCGGCGCGGGGACGGTCCGCGCCGGCGACCGGCGCGAGCCGGTGCGGGAGGGGGACTGCTTCCTCCACCCGCCCGGCGAGGCCCACCAGCTCATCAACACCGGCGACGCCGACCTCGAGGTGCTGATCGTCGCCGACAACCCGGCGGTGGACGCCTTCCACTACCCCGACTCGAACAAGTGGGGCCTCCGGCCGCCCGACGCGTTCTTCCGCCTGACGCCCGCCGCGTACTTCGACGGCGAGGACGAGTCGGCCCCGCTGCCGCTGCCCTTCGCGCCGGGCGCCTACCCGCCGTCGGCGCTCGCCCTCCCACCGCCGGCCACGCCCTTCGCGCGCCGGCGCGTCGCCCTCGCGGACATCCCGTGGGAGGAATGGGTCTCGCCGCGCGGCCGCTTCCGCTCCGCCGGCCGCCAGGTCTCCCGCGCGCTCGGCGCCGTGCCGCGCGCGCCGCGGACGGCCGGGGGCCACCCGTTCGACCTCGAGGCCTGCCGCGTGCCGCCCGGGGCCGCCGCTTGCCCCTTCCACTGGCACGCCCTGCAGTGGGAGTTCTACCTCGTGACGAAGGGCACCGCGGAGTTCCGCCGCGGCGACGACCGCCTGCGGCTCGGCCCGGGCGACGCCGTGCTCGCGCCGCCGTTCGTCGCCCACGCCATCGCCAACGCCGGCGACGGCGACCTCGAGTTCCTCCTCGTGGCCGACGACCCGCCGGCCGACTACTGGCACTACCCGGACTCCGGGAAGTTCGGCTTCAGCCATCCCCGGCGGTACTTCCGCCCGCAGGACGCGGACTACTTCGACGGCGAGGAGTGAGCGCGGCCCGCGCCGCGTCAGAGCCCGATGTTGTCGGTCAGGCGGACCTCGTCGACCCAGTAGGCGACGGCCATCAGCGACTGCCCGGGCACCACCTCGCGCATCGCCTCCATCGTGTCGCGGTTGACCACCGCGATGTAGATGACGCGCAGGCGGCGCTTCTCCGCGATGATGTGGGTCGCCTCGGCGACGATGCGGTCGGCGCTGCGGACCCCGCCGTCCACCATCTCCTTGGCCCGGCGCAGGGCGCGGTTCACCGCCAGCGCCTCGTCGCGCTGGACGGGCGTGAGGTAGGCGTTGCGGGCGCTGAGCGCGAGCCCGTCGGCGTCGCGCACCGTCGGGCCGGTGAGGACCGGCAGCGGCAGCGAGAGGTCGGCCAGCACCTTGCGCACGACCGCGACCTGCTGGGCGTCCTTCTCGCCCATGACCAGGACATCCGGCTGGATGATGTGCACGAGCTTGAGCCAGGCCGTGAGGACGCCGCGGAAGAGCACGGGGCGCGAGATGCCGCACAGCGGCTTGCTCACCCGCTCCTCCACCAGGAGCGTGGAGAAGTTGCGCGGGAACATCTCCTCGGCCGTCGGCGCGAACAGGAACGTCACGTCCTCCCGCTCCGCGAACGCCGTGTCGGCCGCCGCGTTGCGCGGGTAGCGCGCGAAGTCCTCGCTGGCGCCGAACTGGAGCGGGTTGACGAAGACCGAGACGACCACCGCGAAGCCCTCCGCGCGCGCGCGCCGGACGAGGCTGGCGTGGCCCTCGTGGAGCGCCCCCGCCGTCGGCACCAGCGCGAGCCGGGTGCCGCCCGCGCGGACCTGCGCGGCCTCCTCCCGCATGGTGGTGATGGATTCGATGCGCCGCATGATGACCGGGACCGCACTTGCTTAAGACCGCACCGGGTCCTTTATCAAGACTTCCCGCCCGCGCCATGGCCGCCTCACCCGCTCCCGATCCCGTCGAACTCCGCACGCGCACCGAGGCGCTCTTCGCCGCCGGCGCCGCCGCCGACCGCGACTCCGCCCGCGCCCTGTGGGGCGAGGTCCGCGCCGCGCTCGAGGCCGGTCACGTGCGCGCGGCCGAGCCCGACGCCTCCGCCCCCGCCGGCTGGCGGGTCAACGGCTGGGTCAAGCAGGCCATCCTCCTCGGCTTCCGCCACGGCGACCTCGCGGAGTCGGGCGGCGACCTGCCGTTCTACGACAAGGACACGATGCCGCTCCGCCGCCCCGGCCTCGCCGCCGGCGTGCGCGTCGTGCCCGGCGGCTCCGCCATCCGCGCGGGCGCCCACGTCGCGCGCGGCGTCGTGTGCATGCCGCCGATGTACATCAACGTCGGCGCCCACGTCGGCGAGGGCACGATGGTGGACTCCCACGCGCTCGTCGGCTCCTGCGCGCAGATCGGCCGCCGCGTGCACCTCAGCGCCGCCGCCCAGATCGGCGGCGTGATCGAGCCGGTCGGGGCGCTGCCCGTCATCGTCGAGGACGACGTCCTCGTCGGCGGCAACACCGGCCTCTACGAGGGCGCCATCGTCAAGGAGCGCGCCGTCATCGGCGCCGGCGTCGTCCTCACCGGCTCGACCCCGGTCTACGACCTCGTCCACGGCACGATCCACGCGCCCGCCCCGGGCCGGCCCGTCGTCGTCCCGCCCGGCGCGGTCGTCGTGCCCGGCGCGCGCGCCGTGACCCGCGGCGCCGGACCGTCGTGGGGGCTGTCCCTCGCCACGCCGGTGATCGTGAAGTACCGCGACGACCGCACCGACAGCCGCACGGAGCTCGAGGCCTGGATCCGATGACGGGCGGACGCGACTTCGACCCGGTCGCGTTCGCGCGCGGCCTGATGGACCTCGACTCCACCACCGGCCGCGAGCAGGCCGCCGGCGCGCACCTGGCCGACGCCCTCCGCGCGCTCGGCTGGGACGTCCGCGTCCAGCCGGTCGCCGACGGCCGCGGCAACGTCCTCGCCACCGTCGGCGAGCCCGAGGTGACGTTCTCCACCCACTTCGACTGCGTGCCGCCCTTCCTCCCCAGCCGCCTCGAGGGCGGACGCCTCGTCGGCCGCGGCGCCTGCGACGCCAAGGGAATCCTCGCCGCCCAGGTCGCCGCGGCGGAACGCCTCCGCGCGGCGGGCGAGCGGCGCGTCGGCCTGCTCTTCGTCGTCGGCGAGGAGCGCGGCAGCGACGGCGCCAAGGCCGCGAACACCCTGCCCAACCGCTCGCGCTTCCTCGTCAACGGCGAGCCCACCGAGCTGCGCCTCGGCACCGCGACCCGCGGCGGCCTGCGCGTCCGCCTCCACGCCGCCGGCCGCGCCGCCCACTCCGGCTACCCGGAGCTCGGGGAGTCGGCCACGGAGAAGCTGCTCGACTGCCTCGAGACGCTCCGGCGCGCCGAGTGGCCGGAGGACCCCGTGCTGGGGCGCACCCACTTCAACATCGGCCTGCTCTCCGGCGGCGTGGCCCCGAACGTCATCCCGCCGGCGGCCCAGGCGGAGCTGTTCTTCCGCACGGTCGGCGACGCCGAGGAGATCCGCCGCCGCCTCGCCGCGCTGGTCGGCGGGCGCGTGCGCCTCGAGGAGACGGCCCACGTGCCGCTCGTCCGCCTGCACACGGTGCCCGGCTTCGCCACCGCCGTGTTCTCCTACGCGACCGACGTGCCTTTCCTCTCCCACTGGGGCACGCCGCTCCTCTACGGACCCGGCTCCATCCACGTCGCCCACACGGACCACGAGCACCTCGACCTCGACGAGCTGCGGGCCGCCGTCGACGGCTACGTCCGGATCGCGACGCGGCTGCTCGCGGGCGGCTGAGGGCACGGCCCGCGAGGGGCGGCGGACGCTCAGCGCGCCGGCAGGGCGCCGAGGATCTCGGTCGCCAGCCCCGCCGCGGCCACGCTGAGCTGCGCCGCGAGCCGGCCCGGGTCGCCCTCCCACGCCGCCACCGGGGCGACGTAGGCGCGGCGGGCGACGACGGCGCCGTCGGACGGCCGGACGACCTCGAAGGTCGCCGCGAAGCGCACCCCGTCGTCGCCGCCTTCCGCCGCCGACACCACGATGGTCACGTCGAAGTCGCGCTCCGCCGAGGCGGGGAAAGGGTAGGCGCGCACGGCGGCGCCGGCCGCGAGGCGGTCGCGCAGCACCCGGCCCAGGCCGGCCTCGAACGGCTCGGCCCAGCGGGCCTCGGGCAGCACCCGCGCCTCGTTGCCGCCGGCGCGCACGACCATGGCCTTGCCGCGCAGGTAGGCCGGCACCTCGACCGGGCGCAGGCCGAGGCGGACGCCGGGGGCGGCCGCCGCGGGCGGGGAACTCTCGAGGAGGAAATGGCGCGTCGGGTCGGGCCGCGGGGCCGGCAGCAGGCTGCAGCCGCCGAGCAGGCCGGCGGCGAGGACCGCGGCGGCGGCGAGGAGGAGGGGGCGCGGGTTCATGGCTCCGGGAAGGCGGTCAGCGGCGGGTCTCGCCCGCGGGCGGGCGGCCGAGGAGGACGGCGTTCGGGTTGCGCTCCAGCGCCTCGGCCAGCCGCTGCAGCGCCTCGGCCGCGGCCGCGACCTCCTGCAGCGCGCGGGTGGCGTCGCCGCCGAGGTCGTCCTGCGCCTGCACGAACCGGCGCGTGGTCGTCGCCGCGGCGTCCACCGAGCGCATCGCCGCCTGCGCGTCCGCGAGGGTGCGGCGCAGGTCGTCGCCCACCGGGCCGACCTGGGCGTCCACGCGCTGCAGCACGGCGCGCAGGTCCGCGATCGCGGCGTTGAGGTTGACGAAGGCGTCGCGCGCCGCGGGGGCGGCGACGAACTGCTCGACCGCGGCGGCCGCCGCCCCGACGCGCTGGGCCAGCGCCGCCACGTCGAGGTCGGCCAGCTTGCGGTTGGCCGTGCCCACGAGCGTGCGGAGGTCGGCGCTCAGGCCGGAGAGGTTGGCCGCCTTGATGTCGGCGACGATCTCCAGGATGCTGTTCTGGACCTGCGAGATGGGGGAGCGGATGGACGGGACCACCGGGTACTGCTCGGCCCGCAGCGCCGGCCCGGCCGCGTACTCCCGCGGGTCCTCGAAGCTCAGCTCGACGAACATCAGGCCGGTGATGCCCTGGAGGTTGAGCTTCGCGCGCAGGCCGCGGTCCACCAGGTTCTGCAGCTCCACCGGGTTGGTCAGCTCGATGGTGTTGCCGTCGCGGTCCACCAGCACGTTGCGGTCGATCTCGCAGATCGTCTGGACGCGCGAGGCGCGCGCCGCGGAGTCGTAGAGGACGTTGATGGCGGCCACGCGGCCGATGCGGACGCCGGAGACCTTGACCGCCGCGCCGGGGTCGAGGCCGCTGACCGACTCGTCGAAGTAGACCACGAAGCGGGTCGGCTTGGAGAAGAGGTTGGAGCCGCCGAACGAGACGAAGGCCAGGAGCGCCAGCAGCGCCGCCCCGAGGACGAACATGCCGACGAGCGCGGGATTCAGACGGGTCTTCACGCGGAGGCCCCTTTTGCTCCGGTCGCGTCGCGGCGTCTATTCAAAAACTCCCGCACGCGCGGGTCCTCGCTGTGGTCGCGCAGCGCCCGCGGGTCCCCCTCGGCCACCACGCCCCGCGCGCCGCGGTCGAGCATCACCACGCGGTCGGCGATGGCGAAGATGCTCGCCAGCTCGTGCGAGACCACCACCAGCGTGGTCCCGAGCGTGTCGCGCAGCCGCACGATGAGGTCGTCGAGCTGCAGCGACGTCACGGGGTCGAGCCCGGCCGACGGCTCGTCGAAGAACACGATCGGCGGGTCGAGCGCCAGCGCGCGGGCGAGCCCGGCGCGCTTGCGCATGCCGCCGGAGAGCTCCGCCGGGTAGTAGTCGCCGAAGCCCCCCAGGCCGACCTGCGCGAGCTTCAGGGCGGCCACCTCCTCGCGCTCGCGGCGCCGGAGGCGGGTGTGGAGCTCGAGCGGCAGGAGCACGTTCTCGCGCACCGTCATCGAGCTCCACAGCGCCCCGCTCTGGTAGAGCACGCCGAAGGTCCGCTGCAGGGCCTGCCGCTCCGCCGGCGACGCGGCGGTGAAGTCGCGCCCGAAGAAGCGCACCGTCCCGCGCGCGGGCGGCACCAGGCCCACGAGGTGGCGCAGCAGCGTGCTCTTGCCGCAGCCGCTGCCGCCGATGACGAAGAAGACCTCGCCGCGCTTCACCGCGAACGAGACGTTCTCGAGCACGACGCGCTCGTCGTAGCGGGCCTCGAGCCCCTCGACCTCGAGGGCGAACGGGCCGGCGGAGGGCGGCGGGGCGGGCGCGCTCATCTCACCACCCGAGCAGGTTGAAGACGACCGCGTAGACCGCGTTCGCCACGATGATGAGGAAGATCGAGGTCACCACCGCGCTCGTCGCGGCCGCGCCCACGCCGCCGGCGCTGCGCTCGGCCTGCAGGCCCCGCTGGCAGCCCGCCAGGCCGATGAGCACGCCGTAGGTCCCGGCCTTGATCAGGCCGGTGAAGAGGTCGGACAGGTCCACGAACGACTTCGTCTCCGTCCAGTAGAGGTTCGCCGGGATGTCGAGCGTCGCGAGGGCGATGAGCAGGCCGCCGAGGATGCCGAGCGCGTTGGCGAACAGCACCAGCAGGGGGAGCATGGCGCTGAGCGCGACCAGGCGCGGCATGACCAGGAAGTCCACGGGCGACACCCCCAGCGTCTGCAGCGCGTCCACCTCCTCGTTCGACTTCATGCTGCCGAGCGTGGCGGCGAACGCCGCCCCGGTGCGGCCGGCGAGCACGATCGCGGTCATCAGCGGGCCCATCTCGCGGACCATCGCGATCCCGACCATGTCCGCGACGAAGATGTCGGCCCCGAACTGCCGCAGCTGCGCCGCGGCCTGGTAGGCGAGGATGACGCCGGTGAGCACGGCGATCACGCCGACGATCGGCAGGGCCTGGCCGCCGCTGAGCTGCATCTCGAACAGGCAGTCGCGCCAGCGGAACTGGGCCTGTCCCCGGAAGAACCGCCCGGCGCTGTACGAGCATTCCCCCACGAGGGCGGCGAAGCCGCGCGCCTCCGCCGCGAGGCCGTGGGTGACGTTGCCGACGAGCGTGAAGAGGTCGGTCGCCGGCGGCGGGCCCGCCTCGCCGGGCGTCGCCCCCTCCCCCAGCAGGCGCTCGAGCTCGACCGCGGCCGCGGGCAGCCCGGCCAGTTCGAACCGCGCGCCCACCGCCTCGGCGCCGCGCCGGGCGCCGCGCAGCAGCAGCGGCAGGGCGCTGTCCCAGTCGCCCAGGTCGGGCGCGGCCACGACCCGCACGGTGTGCGGCTTGAACCCGGCGGGCTGGCCGCGCACCGCCTCCGCCGCGAGGTCGTGCCAGTCCGGATGCGGCGAGGTGAGGCGCCAGCCGCCGCCCACCGCGACCTCGAGCGCGCCGTCGACGACGCGGACGTCTGCGCGGGCGGGAGGGACGGCGTCGGGCATCGCCGCACTTTCGCCCGGCGCGGCGCTCGGCTCCAGAACTTTCTCGCGGGCGGAGAATTCCCTCGCCCGCCCGGCCCGCCGCGTGCTCGGCTCGCCCGGCATGCCGACCCGCACCGTCCTCTTCGACCTCGACGGCACCCTGCTCGACCACTTCGCCGCCATCCACCGCTGCCACGCGCACGCGATGCGGGCGGTGGGCCTGCCCGCGCCGACGATGGACGAGGTCCGCCGCGCCATCGGCCGCGGGTTGGAGGACGCGATCCGCGACCTCGCCGGCGCGGAGCACGTGGCCCGCATCCTGCCTCTCTACCTCGCGCACTGGCGGGCGACCGCGCTCGACGACGCGGCGCTCCTGCCCGGCGCCGGCGCGCTGATCGACGCCCTGCGCGCCCGCGGCGCGCGGCTCGGGGTGCTGACCAACAAGCGGGGCGACGCCGCCCGCGCGGTCTGCGCCCACCTCGGCGTGGCCGACCGGCTCGACGGGATCTTCGGCGCCGGCGACACGCCCTGGCTCAAGCCGGACCCCCGCTTCGCGGACCACGCGCTGGCGGCGCTCGGGGCGGGGCCGGAGGGCGCCGCGCTGGTCGGCGACTCGACCTACGACCTCGCCGCCGCGCGCGCGGCCGGGCTGCGCTTCCTCGGCGTCACCACCGGCACGCACACGGAGGCGGAGCTCCGCGCGGCCGGGGCGACGGAGGTGTTCCCCACCCTCGACGCCCTCGCGCCCGCGCTCCTCGGCGACGGGCGGACGGGCTGAGCCCGGGCCGCGCTCAGCCGCCGCCGAGCAGCTCGGCGACGAGCGCGTCCGCGCCGTAGACGGTCCGCATGGCCTCGAGGATGCCGCGCACGTCCACGCTCACCGAGCGCGCCTGCGTCTCGGAGTAGGCGTAGTTCCAGACGAGGGTGTGGATGTTGCCGTCGAAAATGATGCCGACGAAGCGCGCCTCGCGGTCGATGGTCGGGCTCCCCGAGTTGCCGCCGATCGAATAGTTGGTGCTGATGAAGTTGAACGGCGTGTCGAGCGCGAGGCGGTCGCGGACCCGCTCCCACGAGGCCGGCACGTCGAACGGCTTCGTGTTCCCGCGCTCCGCGGCGCGTTCGAACAGCCCGCCGAGCCGCGTGTACGGAGGGATGCTCCGGCCGCCGGCCTCGACGCCCTTCACCGCGCCGAAGGAGAGGCGGAGGGTGAAGGTGGCGTCGGGCGAGACGGAGTCGCCGTCCTTGGCGTAGCGGACCGCGGCGATGCGGGCGTGGGCCTGCGCCTTCACCTCGCCCTCCTGCTCGACCGCCCGGCGCGCGGCGCGGGCCGGCCCGTCGACCGCGAGGGCGAGCCGGATCATCGGGTCGTCCGACTGCGCGAGCCCGGCGGCGTCCAGCGCGTAGAGCCGGCGCCGGACCTCGACGTCGCCCACGCGGGTGCCGTTGACCAGCTCGGCGGCGCGGACCGAGGGCGACTTGCCGTCGAGCACGGTGCGGACCGCGGGGTCGTTGGCGCCGAGCTCCATCGCCAGGACGGTGAGGAAGTGCTCGAGCTTCACCTGCTCGAGGTCCGGGTAGATCGGCTTGGCGGAGAAGAGCGCGAGCTCGAAGGTCTGGCGCGCCGAGTCGCGGAATTCGGCGAGCCGCTCGCCGTTGGGCTTGGCCCGCTCGGCGGCGGCGCGCACAAGGCGGCGTGCGAGGGCGAAGAGGTCGGAGTTGAACGCGTGGTTCTCGAGGAAGTTGGCGCGCGCGGCGTTCCGGGCGATGGCCTGCTGCGCGGCGGCGATGCGGTCCCACGCGTCGGCCGCGCCCAGCTCGGGCCGGTCCTGCGCGAACAGGCGGAGCGCGTCCTCCTCGGCCTGCTTGGCGGCGATCAGCGCGGGGTCGAGCAGGCCGGCGATGCGGCCGTCCCAGACCTTGCGCGAATTCTCCAGGCCGCGGATCTCGTCCTGGGCCCGGCGCGCGTTCTCGGGGCCGCGCTTGGCGAAGGCGTTGAGCAGGACCTCGCGGCTCTTCAGCCAGCGCAGCGCGGCCGGCGCCTGCACGTCGCGGGCGTACTCGAGCTCGGCCATCGTGATGAGGCGCTGCGTGCTGCCGGGATGGCCGGTGAGGAACACGAGGTCGCCCTCCCTGGTGCCCTCCGGATTCCACCGGAGGAAGTGCTCCACCCGCGCCGGCCGGCCGTCCTCGTAGACGCGCAGGAGGGTGACATCGAGGTTGAAGCGCGGGTACTCGAAGTTGTCCGGGTCCCCGCCGAAGAACGCCGACTGCTCCTCCGGCGCCCACACGAGCCGCACGTCGGTGTACACCTTGTAGCGGTAGAGGTGGTACTGCGCGCCCTGGAAGAGGGTGACCACGTCGCTGCGCAGGCCGGTGGCCGCGAGCGACTCCTGCTCGACCGCGGCGCGCGCGGCGTTGCGGGCCGCCAGCGCCTCGGCCGCCGACATCCCCGGCGCGACGGCCGCGTTGATCCGGGCGGTCACGTCCTCGATCGACTGCAGGACGTTGAGCTCGAGGTCGACGCAGCGCAGCTCCTCCTCGCGCGTCCGCGCGAGGAAGCCGTCCCTCATCAGGTCGCGCTCCTTCGTGCTCAGCTTGTAGATGGCGTCCGCGGCGACGTGGTGGTTGGTGACGACGAGCCCGTCGGCGCTGGCGAAGGAGCCGGAGCCGCCGTTGTTGAAGCGCACCGAGGCCTTCTGCACGTGC